>CAYRPB010000047.1:8513-11688 GCA_964426105.1 uncultured Clostridia bacterium
GAGGATGCCAGGGCGGTCACTCAGAAAAGCGCCCTCCGGGCTGACCGGGATGGATACCATTAAACAAGTCTTGCCTTCGACGTCGCCGATGACGTTCATGACTTCGATCTGATTTGCCTTGGGACGACGCTTGTCCACAATCGCGAGGGGGCAATTAATCTTGGAAGCGAAATTACGCGCTCTGCCGACGCTTCCGACGTCCGGCGATACGACCACCCAATCTTCGGTAACTTTTTTCTTATAGTATTTCGACAAAATCGCCGATCCGACCAAGTGGTCGACGGGAATATCGAAGAAGCCCTGTATCTGCGCCGCGTGAAGATCCATCGTCAAAACGCGATCCGCGCCTGCCGTCGTCAAAATATCCGCGACCAACTTAGCGGTGATCGGATCTCTCGAACGCGCCTTTCTATCCTGTCTCGCATAACCGAAATAGGGCATTACCGCCGTAATTCTGCCTGCCGATGCGCGACGCGCCGCGTCGATCATGATCAATAACTCCATCAAGTTGTTGTTGACGGGGGCAGACGTGGACTGAATCAAAAACACGTCCTTTCCGCGAACGGTTTCGGACAGATGAACGGAGATTTCCCCGTCGCTGAACGTACCGACTTCGATATCGGAAAGCCCGATTTTCAGTTCCTTTGCGATTGCTTCCGCCAGAGGCTTGTTGGAATTACCAGCAAACAACTCGATTTCATTGCCGTGTGTTATCATTATGCCTGAACCTCACTTTCGTATATTTCCGCCTTCCGAGAAGGGCTTATTCAAAATTTCGCATACAAGCGCTTTTCTATTGTAATCGAAAACGAAAAAATAGTCAATCCTTTTTCGTTTCTTCGCGCTTGATTTTAAAGTATTTTTTCAGAACCGCCGCGCACTCCTCTTCCAAGATGCCGCCCTCGAAAGGAACCGTCCAATTTAATCCGCTCTCCGTCAGCAAGGGAAAACGGCTTTCCGCGCTGCCGCTCTTTCTCTCGTACGCGCCGAAAAAGAGTTTTTTTATCCGCGCGTTCGCAATCGCCCCGGCGCACATCGGGCACGGTTCCAACGTAACGTACATCTCGCAGCCGTCCAGTCGCCAATCGCCGATTTTTCGACTCGCCTTTTCGATCGCCAAAATCTCCGCGTGCGCGATCGCGCATTTCTTTTCTTCTTTCCGATTATAAGCGCGCGCGATGACCTTGCCGTCCTTGACGATCACGCAGCCGATGGGCACTTCGTCCTTTTGAAAGGCTTTTTTGCTTTCTTTTATCGCTTCGCGCATCATTTTTTCTTTCATAATTCCTCTGCCAGCGCCCGAAAGACGCCCTTTATTTTTAAAAAAATCGAATCGACGAATTCCTTTCCGATAGGGTGAGAAAGAGAATCTTCCCCGACTTCGACGGTAAGCGACGAAATTCCCAACGCGGTAATACACCAATCTTTATAACCGCCTGCGCTTCCGGGCGTAAGGCGCAACGGATACCCCGTCGAACGCGAAACCGCCTCCGCGATCGCGCGATCCCGATAAAGCCGCTCGCCCGTCTGATCGAAGCACCAATAAATTTCCTCGCCCTTTGCATGAAAGGAAATCGTTGCGGACGGACGAATCATCTCGGTAAAATCGCGCAGCGCACGTGTTTCGCTCTCTGAAAAGGGAAATTTTCCCACGTAGTTTTTCTCTCCCGGCGTAAACACGTTGGAAACGCCCGTTCCCCAGCGCGCGTCGAAATTGACGTTCAAATCCACGCCGCGCCCGTTCGCTTTATAAAACGGCTTGCCCGAAAGACAGATTGCTACCCCGTCCGGATTCATCACGGGCAACAGATAAACGCTTCCGCCGATCGGATTATTTTTTAATTCCTCTAAAAACTTTAACGCCAAATACGCGGTGACGTATTCGCGTGCGTGCATGGCAAACTGCGCAAGCACGACGGGACGACCGTTTCCGACGAGAAAATACGGAATCCCTTTCCCCTGCTCCGAAAAACCGATATAGCCCTTTTCGCCATCATAGGCACGGTAGGCGGCATCCACCGTTTCGAGTACGTTCATGTTCCATTATATGAAAAAGAAAAACGCGGACGTCCCTATTTATGATAACCGCTCCCCTCCGCAATCGTAAACGCGCGGTAAAGTTGTTCGGTCAAAATTACGCGCATCAGCGTATGCGGAAAGGTCATATCCGAAAAAGAAAGGAGCAAATCCGCCCGCTCCTTTACGGCATCGGACAAGCCGTACGAACCGCCGATGACAAAACTCAATTCCCCCGTTCCCGTCGAAACGAGCATATGCAAGCGATCCGCCAAGCCCTCGCTGGACAGTCTTTTTCCCTCCGCAGAGAGGGCGATCACGTACCCTTTCAATTCGGGGAGCAAGCGCTCTCCCTCGCGTCGAATCACGCGGTCGCGCTCCGCGGAGCAATCCTTTCCCAAAAGTTCTTCTTTTACTTCCGTCACCGAAAAACGGCAAAAGCGACCGAGCCGCTTGGCGTATTCCGCAACGGCGTCGCGAAAGTAACTTTCTTTCACCTTTCCGACGGCAATCAAATGAATCTTAATCATTTTTGCACCAACACAAGCGCCCACATGACGACGCAATAGAGAATCCCCAACGCGGAATAACCGAAAAACAAGCCGTACCGAGGAGGTTCGCTTTCTTTCTCCCGTTCGGGCGTACGGCAAACCGACAGCAAAACAATGCCGACGACGACCGCGACAAGCCCCGTAATCAACAATACGATATCCGCCGTTCCGCTCGTTTGCACGTCGCAATAGCCGAGAACGAGCACTGCGACGTTATTCAAAACGTGCATCGCAACGGCAGGCAATACCGATCCCGACTTAATCGTAATCAACGCGAATACGCAGCCGAATAAAAACTGATAGACGGTCTGCGACGGATTCTGATGAAACACCGCAAACAGCACGCCGGATAAAATCACCGCCGCCCACGTCGGAAAACGACCGATTCCGTTCAGAATCACGCCGCGAAAGAGGGTTTCTTCCAAGATTCCCGGAATAACCCCGATCACGATTAAACTCAGCGCAAAATAGACGGGCGTATCCAACGGAACGGCAACGTCCGTAAGTTCATATCCGAAATCGGTCATGAAATCTTCAAAGAGCGTCGCAAAAACGCTCGCGCCGAACAGCATACCGTACACGATTAAAACGCCGACGAAAAAAAACAT
>CAYRPB010000048.1:0-11429 GCA_964426105.1 uncultured Clostridia bacterium
TCCGTTTCTTCGATGAAATAGGGAACGTCCAATTCCTTGCAGAATGCGACGAGAGGAGAAAAATCGTTTGGGTTGTCCTTAAATTTCAGATCGACGGTGATTGCGATCAAGTCGAAGGGCTCGGGAGAAAAACGGCGGTAAGCCGCGAGCAGTTTTAACAGCGTTACGCTGTCTTTTCCGCCGGATAACCCGACGGCGATTTTATCCTCGGAACGGATCATGGAGAAGTCCGTAATGCCGCGCCGAAGTCCTGAAAGCATTTGTTGCGTCGTCATAAAACCTCGAATCGATTGCAATTTTTCGTGCAATATACTATAATAGAGAAAACGTCCGATTTCGCACGTGCGGAAAACGGCTACGGTTTTATTATACATATTATTGCGGTAAACGCAAACGGTTTAAGCAAATGTTTTGGGAAAAATTTTTCAATTTATTCAAAAGAAAAGAGCCGAAAGCGATCAAGGTCGGTTTGGCACTCGGTAGCGGCGGCGCAAAGGGATTTGCGCATATCGGCGCGATCAAGGCGTTCGAGGAACACGGGATTCGGTTCGACGTGGTTGCCGGTACTTCGATCGGTAGTATCGTGGGCGCGTTTTATGCGAACGGTTATTCCTCAACCGATATGCTGCAATTGATGCGTACGGTTGATTTTTCGGATATCAAGCGACTCGTCATGATTCGTATGGATACGGTCGGCGTGCAAAAGGTTTTGGAAAAAGCGTTGGGCGATTTGGAGTTTTCGGATTTGAAACTTCCGTTCGCCGCGGTGGCGACCGATTTCGCGACCGGGCAAGAGGTGGATCTCTCCGAGGGAAAGTTGACGCCTGCGCTTTGCGCGTCCAGCGCGTATCCGCCCTTTTTTAAACCCGTAACGTACGGCGATCGTCAATTGATGGACGGCGCTTTCGTCAATGCCGTTCCCGCTAATTTGGTGCGCGGAATGGGCGCGGATTACGTGGTCGGGGTGGACTTGTCCGCCTTTCGCAAACCTAATAAAACGGGGATTTTCAGCGAATTTTTCCCGAACGCGAAAGTGGTTTCGGGGAATGCCTCGCTCATCGGTTATCGGGATAGCGACGTCATGGTGAAACCTGCACTGAAAGATTTTAAGGCGACGCAGATTTCGTCTGCGGACGAGATGTATGAGTTGGGTTATGAGGCGGCGCGCGCCGTTGTCCCGGATATTTTGCGAGATCTCGAACGGTTGAGAACTCCTGTCGGAAAAAAACGGAGAAGCTGATATGAAACGTCGGCTTTTTTGCATTTTAATCGCTCTTTTTTGCTTGGCAGCACCTCTTTCCGCTTGTAAACGTGAACCTATGCCGAAGCGCAACGGGCTTGCGGTTGCCGTTTTATCCGTCGGACAGGGCGACGCCGTTTTGATTACTTTGCCGGACGGAGCGGTTTTGATTGACGGCGGTGGCGACGCGGAATTTAAAAAAACGTTTTTAAGCACGTTTGCGGACGGCGGAATCGACACGCTTGATTATCTTATCGTGACGCACCCAGAACGCGATCACACCGCCTTTCTTCCCTCTCTTTTGGAATCGGTTTCGGTAAAAACGGCATATTTTCCCTTGATCGAAGAGAGCGAGACGTTCGTGCCGTTTGCCCAAACAGCCGCGCGGCTAAACGAAAGAGCGTGCGACGTTCGGATAACCGCGTTGTACGATACGTTTACGGTGGGCGACGCGCGTTTTGTCGTATTGTCACCCTCTTCCGCGGCCGATCCGAACGGAGAATACGCCGCCTACGCGAGCAAGGAAACGGATACGACGAACGATCTTTCCGCCGTCGTTTATATGGAATATCGCGGCTATCGCTTTCTCTTTGCAGGGGACGCTTCCTCTGCGATCGAAGAAAAAATCTTAGCGCGTTGGGAAAGCGGATTATACCGCTCGTTCGGCGTGGACTTGAACGGGATTCACTTTTTGAAAGTCGCCCATCACGGCAGCGCGGACGCGTCGAGCAACGACTTTTTATCCCTCTTAAAGCCGACGTATGCCGTTGTGTCTGTGGGCGCGGCGAACTCTTACGGACATCCGAAAGACGTCACGCTTTCCCGTTTGCTCGATTGCGGCGCGACAGTGTATCGGACGGACTTTTTCGGAACGGTAACCGCGTCCGTTACGGAGAACGGCTTGGAAATTACCAACGCTTTCCAAGCGCAAAACGGTTGACAAAACGAGGTTGGTTTACTATAATAATAGTTAATTATATTAACTTTTTACGGGAGAGAAAAAATGGATTGCGATTTATCCGAATTAACGCAAAAATTCTTGAATGCCGTTAATTTGTTGCGCCCTGCGAATGTCAACGCAAAACTCGGGAATCTTTCGGGAATCAGTTTAACGAAGCGCGCGTTGATCGTATCGTTGTTTGAGGACAGAAGAAACGCGGTCGGCGAATGGAAAGGAATGACAATGAGCGCGCTTGCACACGATTTACAGATTTCCAAACCGGCGATGACAAAAATCGTGGACGAATTGGAAGCGGACGGCTTGCTCGCCAGACGGGCGGATAAATCCGATCGGCGTAATATCTATATCGTTTTTTCGGAAGACGGAGAGAAAAAAGTAGGGGAAATGATGGGGAAAATGAAATCTATGCTCGGCGCGCTGATTCAAGAGGTCGGAGAAGAGGACGTGCGGAAATTTATTCAATTGACCGAACGGTTTTATCAGGCATTCAGTCGGTATACCGACGAGCATCGGGAGGAACATGCTTTCACTTTATAATATTAAAAAGGATTACGGAGAGGGCGACGCGCGCGTTCAGGCGTTGAAAGGCGTTACCCTTCATTTTCGCAAATCGGAATTCGTTTCTGTTTTGGGCGCGTCCGGTTGCGGAAAAACAACCCTTCTCAACATTATCGGCGGATTGGATCAATATACGTCCGGCGATCTTGTTATTTCGGGAAAATCAACTAAAGAATATAAGGACCGCGATTGGGACGCTTACCGAAACGCTTCGATCGGGTTTGTGTTCCAGAGTTATAATTTGATCCATCATCAAACGGTCTTAGCCAACGTCGAACTTGCGCTGACGTTATCGGGAGTATCGCGTCAAGAGCGAAGAGAACGTGCTGTTGCGGCATTGAAAGAGGTCGGCTTGGAATCGCAGTTACATAAACTTCCCAACCAACTTTCCGGCGGACAGATGCAGCGCGTCGCCATTGCGCGCGCGCTTGTCAACGATCCGGAAATCATTTTGGCGGACGAACCGACGGGCGCGTTGGATACGACGACGAGCGTGCAGATCATGGATCTGTTAAAGGAGATCGCAAAGGATCGTTTGATTATCATGGTCACGCACAATCCGATGCTTGCGGAAACTTATTCTACGCGCATTATTCGCTTGGTAGACGGCGAAGTCGTGGACGATTCCAATCCGTTCGACGGGTGGATTTCGACGGAACGCGCGGCGGAGGAGATTGCGACTTCCGCAACGGCGGATTCTGCTTTGTCCGAAAAACGGGAGAAAAAGCAAAAGACGGCGATGTCTTACGGGACGGCGTTGTCGCTTAGTTTGAAAAATTTATTTACCAAAAAGGTTCGCACGTTCTTGATCGCGTTTGCCGGCAGTATCGGGATCATCGGGATCGCTTTGGTGCTTGCGATTTCCAGCGGATTGAATCTTTATATCGATAAGTTACAAAGAGATACATTGTCCTCTTATCCGCTCACGATTTCCGCCGAGGGGCAAGATCAAGTGGAGTTAATGCAAAAACTCATGGAAATGCAAGAGGGGGACGGCTTGGAAAAATTCCCCGGCGGCTCTTCTGTTTTTGTCAATAATTTGATCGAAAAACTCAGACAGGAATCGAAAGTGGTCAACGATATTCCGCATGCGTTGGAGTTCTTGGAAAACAACGTCGATCCCGATCTTTATTATGCGATTCAGAAGAAATACGATATCGATTTGAACGATTATTTGAAAACGCCCGTTCCGAACAACGCGATGCTCGCGAAACTCTATCCGAATGGAATTCCGTTTTCCGACCTCGTGCGGCTCGCACAGTCCTCGGAGGGAACGACGAGCGTGTCCTTTCAGTTCTCCTCGTTCTGGCAGGAAATCGTTCCGTCGCAAGCCTTGTTGGATACGCAGTATGATTTATTGACGGGAAAATGGGCGACGGAAAAGGACGAGTTGGTTTTGTTGGTCGATCAATACAACCGAATCAACGATATCGCGCTCGCGATGTTCGGTTTCATCGACAAGGCGGAAGAATATGATTTTACGGATTTTATGGGTAGGGAATTTACTTTTTCGACCGAATCCGTTTCTCTGAAGATGAAAGTCGTCGGAATCGTCCGCGTTAACGAGAATACATCGGTCGGAGCGCTTTCCTCGTCCACTGCGGTGGGGTATTCGTCTGCGTTTACGCAGTATTTTTTGGAAACAGAGGGGAGAACGGGAGAAACACCCGTCAAACTTTCCGTTTATCCAAAGGATTTTGAAGCGAAAGAGCAGATTAAAAACGCGATTTCGGATTATAATAAAACGCTTACCGAAGAAACTAAGGCGAATAAAATCACCGTGACTGATTTGATGCAGATTATGGTCGGCATGGTAAATACGTTTATTGACAGCGTTTCCTACGTATTGATCGCTTTTACCGCGGTTTCGTTGGTTGTTTCGTCTATCATGATCGGCATTATCACTTATATTTCGGTTTTGGAACGGACGAAAGAAATCGGCGTTTTGCGTGCGTTGGGTGCGCGGAAAAAGGATATTTCTCGCGTGTTCAATGCGGAAACATTGGTGATCGGGTTGATTGCCGGATTGTTCGGTGTGGTCGTTACTTATCTGTTAACCCTTCCCATCAATGCGATTTTATTCGCGCTGACCGAAATTGCAGGATTGGCGCAATTGGAGTTTTGGCACGCGCTGTCGTTGGTTGCGATCAGTTGCTTACTGACTGTGGTGGCAGGATTGATTCCCTCTCGCATTGCTGCGAAAAAAGATCCCGTCGTCGCGCTTCGCTCCGAATAACGTTGTGGAAGTAAGCCGTTTGAAAATTTTGAAACGAAAAGCCCGTCGAAAGCAAATTGCTTTCGACGGGCTTTTCGTTTCGTTGTTATGATCGATTATAGAATGAGTACGAATTTGATATATTCGCCCGTTTTGAGTTGAACGCTGAGTTTCCATTTGTTTTGATCGGCGATCGCTTTCAGAATGGAAAGTCCGAGTCCGCTTCCTCCCGTTTGGGAATTACGGGAAACGTCCTTGCGATAGAATCGTTCGAAAACGCGGTTTTTGTCCTTTTCCTCGATCGTACAGCCGGTATTATATACGCCCAATACGGGACGGTTGTTTTCTGTTTTAAGGCTTACGCGCACCTCGCCGCCGTCGACGGCATATTTCAGCGCGTTGTCTACTAAAATGTTGACGGCTTTTTTTACGCAGTTTTCGTCTCCGTGATAGGTGATGCTCGGTTGGATATCCGTGTCTAACAGTTTGTGCTTTTCAAATGCGACGCAATCGAAAGGCAGAACGCTGTTTAAGACGGCGGAGGAAAGGTTGAAATCCGAAAAGACAAGCGGTGCGTTTTCTTGCAATTTCGCAAGGCTCAGCATTTCGCCGATTAAAGTATTCATACGGGCGACTTGTTGCTGAATGTTTGTAAGCCATTGTACGTTGCCGTAATCGTTTTTGAGAATATCGGTGTTGGCGGAAATAATGGTAAGGGGCGTTTTTAATTCGTGGCTGGCGTCCGAAACGAATTGCTGTTGCTTTTTCATCGCGGTGTCGATGGGGCGTACGATCCAATAGGAGAGCGCGCAGACGATGACGAACAAAACCACAAACGCGATCAATCCGCATAAAACGGTGGTTAAAAATACTTGTTCCATGAATGCTTTTTGCGTGGATTGATCGATTACGCACAATTGAAACCCGTTTTCGGTGAACAATATGGAGTAAACGAAATCTCCGTATTCGCCTTCCGATTGAATATCGTAACGGGGGGGATTTTCAAACCGAGCGGCGAGATTTTCTCGCTCGAAAATAAAAATAAAAATGTCTTGAATTTCTTCTTTGGTGAAAAAATCACCGATGTTTGCATACGTTTGATAGATACCGGTAGTCCAATCGTAAGCAAGGACAAAGCGGCGGTATCCCGTGAATTTCGTGTTGACGTCGTTCGGGTTGAGCATATCGCGCAGATGATTCTTTTGTACGGTTTGCGCCGTAAGGACGATCGCCGTGCCCATACCGAGAAAGACAACTAGCAGAATCCCCATAATCACCGCGACGAATTGTCTTCGCGCACGGTTAATCATCTTTTTTCTCCAATTTGTAGCCGATTCCGCGCAGAGAGCGAATGGCGACGGTACTTCCGATCGCGTTGATCTTTTTCCTTAAAAAGGATACGTAAACTTCTATGGTGTTATATTCCGCTTCGCTGTCGAATCCCCAAATTTTTTCCACGAACTTTTCCTTGGGAAGCGTTTTGCCTGCGTCCATTAAAAGCATTTCGATGATTTGATATTCCTTTGCGGAAAGTTGAATTTTATTGCCTCCCGAACAAAGTTCGTGCGCGTTTTTGTCTAAACTTAAATCTTCAAAGACGAGTTCGTCTCCGACAAATTCTCCCTTACGTCTGGAAATCGCGTTGATTCGCGCGAGCAATTCGCCGGAATCGAAAGGTTTCGTTAAATAGTCGTCCGCGCCGACGTTCAGCCCCATAACCTTATCGCTCACCTCTGATTTTGCGGAGAGCAATAAAACGGGAGTGGATATTTTTTTGCTGCGAATGGTTTTCAGTAACGTAATGCCGTCCATTTTCGGCATCATGATGTCTAAAATGATGACGTCGTATAAGTTCGTCATGGCATAATGATAGCCGTCCTCGCCGTCGTAAACGGCTTCCGCGTCATACTTGTGCTGTTTCAAGATTTGAACTATGGCATCGGCGAGTTGAACTTCGTCGTCAACGACCAAAATCTTCATAAAAGCCCCTTTCTATAATGTTATAGCGCAATTATAACACGTTTCTCTTGAAAATAACTTAAAAAAAGAGAAGTTTCAAGATTTTTTCAAGTTTAATCGGGTACAATATACGCGTTAGACAAAGTTGTTTTTTTCATTTGTTTATACTTTCTCCCTAAAATACACAAAGGAAGAGTGCGCGAGTTCGCGTGCTTTTTCTTTTTCGGGAAAACGATTTCGGTTGCGAAAAAATTATTTTTAAAAATAAAAACAGTTTCCTTTTTTTAAGTCATTTTCAAGGTTCGTCCTTTATAATGGTATTGTAAAACAAAGGAAGAACAAAAGACCTTTCGTTTTACATAGGATCGCCTATACTCTCTCCCTAAAATATATGGAAAAAGGACATTGCTTTATGTGATGTCCTTTTTCCATTTTTTCAAGTTTTTTCGTTAGAGCGTTTTTGGGACGTTTGAAAATTTTTAAAAGAATCGACTGCGAATTCTTATGTTTTTTTTCGCGATGTGATATAATAAATAAAACACGGTGTATAAAAACGAATTTTTGTATGCCGATATCAATCAGAAAGAGCGAAAGCCCTAAATAAGACCTTTAACGCTTTCGGTATGGTTTAGGTAAGTGAACAAGAAAAGCCTTTCCTGTCTGAAGTACTTTTTCGGTCAAATATTTTTGTAACAGGGGAATAGTATGAAAGTTTATCAATCGGTTTCGGAATTGGTCGGGCATACGCCGTTGCTTGAATTGACGCGGTTGGAACAAGAATATGCGTTGGAAGCAAAACTGTACGCAAAGTTGGAATCGTTTAACCCTGCCGGTTCGGTAAAGGATCGCGTTGCAAAATCGATGATAGAGGATGCGGAGATAAGCGGAAGAATTACCGACGGGACGACGATTATCGAGCCTACCAGCGGTAATACGGGAATCGGTTTGGCTGCCCTTGCCGCGGCAAGGGGATACCGCATGATCGTCGTTATGCCGGATACGATGTCCGTTGAACGGCGCAAACTCGTCAGGGCGTACGGCGCGGAAGTCGTGCTGACCGATGGCGCGAAAGGAATGAAAGGCGCGATCGAAAAGGCGGACGCGCTCGCGGCGGAAATTCCGAATTCCGTCGTGATGGGACAGTTCGTCAATTCCGCTAATCCCAAGGCGCACCGCGAGGGAACGGGCCCCGAGATTTGGACGGATACGGACGGTACGGTGGATTTTTTTGTCGCCGGCGTCGGAACGGGCGGTACGATTACGGGCGTAGGCGAATACTTAAAGGCTAAAAATCCGAAAATCGGGGTAATTGCTGCAGAACCGTTCGATTCTCCCGTTCTTTCCGCAGGCGTTGCCGGAGCGCACGGGATTCAGGGGATCGGTGCAGGGTTTATTCCGCAGACGTTGAATACGTCGATTTACGATGAAATTATCACGGTGGAAAACGACGCCGCCTTTGAAACGGTTCGGCTTTTGGCAAAGACGGAGGGCGTTTTAGCAGGAATTTCTTCGGGGGCGGCTTTATGGGCGGCGTTATGCGTTGCAAAACGCCCCGAAAACAAGGGAAAAACGGTAGTTGTTTTGCTCCCCGATACGGGCGAGCGGTATCTTTCTACGTCGATGTTTTCCGAATAAATTCTTAAAAAGACAGCCGATGCGATTTTGAAAACAGAACGTTCGTATAAATTTTCTTTCTTTTCCCATACTAGCGACAAGGAGGGAAAAATGCGAAGAAGATTCAATCCGATCGTTCTGTTTTTAATGATTGCGATTTTGACCGTCATCGGCTTTTTCGGGGCGTACGGCGCGCGTTCGACCTTTGCGGACGGACTCCCGTTTGCTTCGGACGGCGCGGAGTTCGGGTTGAGGGCGAAATTTTACACCTCTTACGATTCTTCCGTTGAAGAACGAAAACACAATATTGCGTTGGCGGCAGCGGCGATTGACGGCACTCTGATTGAAAAGGGGTGTCAATTTTCTTTTAACGCGGTTGTAGGGGAGCGGACGGAAGCGCGCGGTTATCTTCCTGCTAAAATCATTCTCTACGGTGCGTTTACGGACGGAATCGGCGGAGGCGTGTGTCAAGTTTCTTCTACCGTCTATAACGCCGCGTTGCTTGCCGGCATGACGATTTTGGAATATCACCCTCATTCGCTTTCCGTTTCCTACGTCGAGCCGTCCTTTGACGCGATGGTAAATTCCGCCGGCAGCGATTTGCGCTTTGAAAATCAAACGGCTTTTCCCGTGCTGTTACGCGCGACGGCGGACGGAACGAGGTTGACCGTTTTCGTCTACGGCGCAAAAACAGATCGCCGTTTCGTACGGGAGAGCAAACAGGTCGAGCGAATTCCCGCTCCGCCCGAACAAATTCGTGATGCTTTGGCAGGGGAGTATCCGGATTTGAAAGACGGAGAGCTTCGCGTTCTTTCCTACGGGCGCGACGGGTTAAAAAGCGTTGGTATTTTGGCGGAATATAAGGGCGAGCGGCTGATTTCTCGTAAAATAATCCGCAAAGATACTTATTTGCCCTTACAGGGGATTTCCGTCAGAGGGTGTGCATGAGCGGTTTGAAACTGTTTTTAAGAGCGTTTTATAAGGTTCTTTCGGCGATAATTTTACTGTTTTGCGCAGTCGGCTTACCCGTGTTGCTTTGGTACTTTGTACCGGCTCTTTTTCCATGGTATCGGTTGCTTTCGGCAATGGTCGGCACGGTGTTCGGGATCGGTATCGCTTCCCGTTTAACGCCGCCCGAAAATAAGATTTTTTGGCTTTTTTTTACGGTGCTTTCTCCCTTTTTCAGTATCGCGTTTTTTCTCTTTTTGGAAGACGGACGGTGCGGTGTGTGTCGTTTAAATACCCGAAAATCACTCGGATTAACGCCTTTTTTGCAGACGGCAGAGAACGGGCAAGGCTTGTTTTTCGACGCCGCCCAAGGAGTCTTTAATCAAACGGGATATCCGATAACGAACGGGGGTGTAACCTATTTTTCGACGGGAAACGCCTTTTTTCGCGCTGTTCTTCGTTCGGTGGAGCGTGCGGAAAAGTTCGTTTTTATCGAGTTTTTCGCGGTAAAGCAGGGCAAGTTGTGGCACGCTTTTTCGGAATTACTGCTCAAAAAGGCGAAAAGCGGCGTGGAGATTCGCTGTATTTTCGATGACGTCGGTTGCTTAGGCGGCGTTCGTGCGCGAGATTGTCGGCGGTTACAAGAGGCAGGCGTGCGGTTGTACTATTTTAATCCGCTTTTTCGCTTGAACGGATTGAATCGCCGAACGCACCGCAAGATCGTCGTCGCGGACGGAACGGACGGTTTTTTGTGCGGCGCGAATATCGCCGACGAATATGTGAAAGGCAGTGGAAAATTCGGCTACTGGAAAGATGCCGGCGTTCGACTGTCCGGTGCGTGCGTGCGGTCGCTTACCGTCATGTTTTTGCAACAGTGGGCAACGCAATACGGTGTGGAAAGTTACGAGCGATTTTTTCCGCCCGTGCAAAAAAAGAGGGGGACGGTTCAGGTGTTTTCGGATTCTCCCGAGCAATTCCGCGCTACGGCAAAGAACTTGTTTTTAACGCTTATACATGGTGCGAAAAGGGAAATCGTATTCTCTACCCCCTATCTTTTGCCGAACGACGAATTAAGAACCGCGCTTGTCTGCGCGATAAAACGGGGTGTCGAGGTGCGAATCGTGATCCCGGCAATCCCGGATAAGAGGGCGATTTACGCGTTGACCAAGCAGAATGCCGACCGACTAATCGCCGAAGGTGCGGAGATTTTTCTTTATACGCCGGGATTTAATCATGCGAAGTTGTTCGTCGCAGACAATAACTGCGCGGTTGTCGGGACTACGAATATGGATTTTCGGAGTTTTTACCTGCATTTTGAATGTAATGCGTTTTTTCACGGAGAGAGCGCGAGGACGGTTCGGCGCGATTTGCAAAAGATGATCGCCGAAAGCGAGCGTGCGCAGACGAAAGACTTTTCCGTGACGGGATTCGGCAAGGTCGGTAGGGGAATTTTACAAATTTTTCAACCGCTTTTGTAAAAATTAGAAAATGAACTGAAAATATTTTGACATTTCCGTAAAATTGTGCTAATATAAACGAGCAAACAAAATAGAAAACGGAGGAATACCCAAGAGGCCGAAGGGGCTCCCCTGCTAAGGGAGTAGTATGTGATAAGCGTAGCGAGGGTTCAAATCCCTCTTCCTCCGCCAAAGGGAATCGCGTTTGAACACGCGGTTCCTTTACTTTTGTCTTAAAGGCGTTGCCGGTATTATTGTGAAAAGCAAAAAAGCCAAAATTAAACGCTCCGACCATTATTTGACGCAAAAACGAGATAACCACGGCAACTTTACAAAGTAACATTATAATTATGATTAAAGGCGGTAGAACGTTGATTCTATCGCCTTTTTGTATACTTATATTAATCTGTGCTGTCCGAATGTTTCGCCTTTCGTTGCCCGTGTGTAGCACAAAGAAAAGCCAAAGTCAACGGCAAA
>CAYRPB010000049.1:0-11224 GCA_964426105.1 uncultured Clostridia bacterium
GTGGGCTTGCACCCAAACGGTTTTCAAGACCGCCTCGTTATGACCGCTTCGATATACCTCCGTAAATGATAAAATTGTAAAAATTATGCGAAAAATTTCGCCCTTCAAAACGTGTGCAAGAGCGAAAAACGCTTTTCTTTTCTCTGCAAGTCGTTTATACCGCTTCAAAAGGCTTACTTGATCAATCCGACAAAATTCAAGAAATCACGAACTTCCGCTTTGTTTTTTATTTTACCTTATTTTACGGAAAAACGCAAGCAATTTGAGTAAGTTTCGTCACACCTCTTCTTTGAGATGATCTTGAAAGCCCTCTCCGTAAATTTCTTTTGCACTCGAAACAATCATGAACGCGCGCGGATCGAGATCTTTTACGATATCTCTCAAATTGGGATATAAATGCTTTTTTATCGCTACCATCACGATTTTCTTTTCCCGATTCGTATAAGCGCCGGAACCGTTCAGATACGTCGCGCCGATATCCAACTCTTTCAAGACGCGACCGACAATTTCCTCGTAACAATCGCTGACGATAAACACGAGTTTTGCCTCGTTTCCACCGTAAATCACGAAATCCATCACGAGTCCGCTGACGACGATCGCAACGCTCGCGTATAAAACGATTTCAATATTGCGAAAGACAATCCCCGAAATAATCGCGATTACCAAATCAACGCACAAAAACAAAGCGCCCGTCTTAATGTGGCGATAACGAGAACGCAACAATTTTACAATAATATCCGTTCCGCCCGTCGTGCAGCCGTTGCGAAAAACCAAACCGAGTCCAACGGCGGACAGTGCGCCGCCGAACAACGAGGACAACAATAAATCCTGCGCAAGCGGTATCAGCGAGCCGAAAATCCAATTACAGCAGTCAATCGAAAAAGAAAAGATAATCGTGGCGTACACGGTGGAAAAGAGAAATTCCTTCCCGAATTTAATTCCCCCTATGATCAACAAGGGGACGTTCAGACACAAGACGATAATTCCCGTCGAAACGGGAATGAAATTCGCCAAAATGATCGCGATTCCCGAAACGCCGCCGGGCGCGAGATTATGCGGCTCTAAAAAGAGCGCTATGCCGCTACCGCCGATTATGCTGCCAAGCGTTATCAACAGAAATTTCGCAATGTTTTTCCAAGAAATTATTTTTTTCACGTTCTACTCGTTATTCTGCCCCGAACGGGAGAAATTATTTCATTCGGGCGTATGCGACGTTTTTTGCACCGCCCATAATAAAAATACCATGAACTGTAAAAATTGTCAATTAAATCAATTCCGACGCAATCAATAATCCCCGAAACACAAAAAGCGGATTCGGGGATAAATCGTTACGATTCGAACTGACTATTATAAAGCGAGGCGTAAAAGCCGTTTTGCGCAAGCAACGTTTCGTGTTTTCCCTGCTCGATAATGTTGCCGTCCTTCATGACGAGAATGAGATCCGCATTCTTGATCGTGGAAAGCCGATGTGCGATCACAAAACTCGTTCTGCCGGACGTTAAACGATCCATCGCGTCTTGTATTAACTGCTCGGTACGCGTATCGACGTTGGACGTCGCTTCGTCCAAAATCAACATCGGACTGTTTTGAACCATTGCGCGCGCGATGGTCAACAACTGTCGTTGTCCGCCGGAAAGGTTGGTTTCGTCGTCCAAAACCATGTCGTATCCGCCTGCAAACGTGTGAATAAAGTGATCGGCATTCGCCGCCTTGCACGCACGCTCGATCTCCTCTTCCGTCGCGCCTTGCTTTGCGTACGAAACGTTCTCCCGAATCGTCCCCTCAAACAGCCACGTATCCTGCAACACCATGCCGAAGAGAGTCCGAACGGCTTCCCTCTTTACGGAACGGATCGGAACGCCGTCGATGAGAATCTCTCCGCCGTTTACCTCGTAAAAGCGCATCAACAAATTGACCATTGTCGTCTTTCCGGCACCGGTCGGACCGACGATCGCGACTTTCTGTCCCGGCTCGACGACCGCCGAAAAATCGTGAATGATCTCGCGATCGGGCGTATAACCGAACCGCACGTGGCGGAACTCCACTCTGCCACGCACGTCCGCAATTGCGGACGGTTTTTCGCTTTCGTCCGATTGCTCCGGCTCGTCTAAAAATTCAAAGACACGCTCCGCCGCCGCCGCGGTAGATTGCAAATTATTCGCAACCTGCGCCAATTGATTGATCGGATTTTGGAACAGCCGCACGTAAATGAAAAAGGATATAATCACGCCCGGTTCGGAAAGCGAATTATTAATAAAGAGCAAAACGCCGACGACTGCCACCGCGACGTACCCCAAATTAGCGATAAACGTCATGAGCGGCATCATAAGTCCGGACAAAAACTGCGATTTCCACGCGCTTTGAAAGAGTTTTTGATTGGTTTCGTCAAACTCGCTCTGCACGCGAGATTCCGCATTGAACGCCTTTACGACGGTTTGCCCCGAATAAGTTTCTTCGATCTGCCCGTTCAACTCGCCGAGGTATTTCTGCTGTCCGACGAAATATTTTTGAGAAACGCGCACGATCGCAAAAATAAAGATCATGCCGAACGGAACCGTAACGAGAGCGGTTAACGCCATTTCCCAACGCGTCGCGAACATTGCGATCAATACGCCGACCAACATAATGCTCGATGAAATCAACGTGCTGACGCTTTGATTCAAGGTCTGCCCGATCGTATCGACGTCGTTCGTTACGCGCGACAGAACGTCCCCGTAACTGCGCGCATCAAAATACTTCAACGGAACGCGATTGATCTTTTCGGAAATCAAATTTCGCATACGCTTAGAAGTTTTCTGGTTAACGCCCGCCATCAAAAAGGATTGCGCGTAATTCAGCAAGAATCCCGCACCGTAAAAGATCAAAAGCGTAACGCCGATTCGCGTAACCGCCTCCATATCGATCGGAAATCCTAATACGGAAACGTAAATTTCATTCGTAATATCGTTCACGTAACCGGGTGCTAATACGCTCAAAACGGTAGCCGCCGCCGTAAACAACAGCGCGATGACAATCGTGAGAAAATGCGGCTTCAAAAATAAAATCAGCCGTTTGACAGACGCCTTAAAGTTTTTCGGCTTCTCGAAGCCGCCGCGCCGCATCGGACCGCCGCCCGGGCGCGCATGATTTTGACTCATAACCCAAGTTCCTCCTCGGAAAGTTGCGAAAGCGCGATTTCGCGATAGACGGGACAGGTCTGCAACAACTCCTCATGCGTTCCCTTCCCGACCACGACGCCGCAATCCAGCACGATGATGAGATCGGCGTCCTTGATCGTGCCGATCCGCTGCGCGACGATTAAAGACGTCGCGTCCTTCGTATATTCTTTCAACCGCCGCCGCACTTCGCGATCGGATTTGTAATCCAACGCGGAAAAGGAGTCGTCAAAGAGAAAGATCTCCGGTTCGATCGCCGCCGCACGCGCGATGGAAAGTCGTTGCTTTTGTCCGCCCGAAACGTTTTTTCCTCCTTGCGAAATATGAGAATCATATCCCTCTTCCATTTTTTCGACAAACTCGTCCGCCATCGCGACCTCTGCCGCCATGCGGATTGTTTCCTCCCGTTCGACTCCGCCGTATCCGATATTGGACGAAACCGAACCCGAAAACAGCGTTCCTTTCTGCGGAACATACCCGATCCTTTCTCGCAAATCCCGTTGCTTTACCGTTTTTACATTCACGCCGTCCACAAAAACTTCGCCTTCGGTTGCGTCGTAAAAACGGGGAATCAAATTCAAAAGCGTCGATTTTCCCGCCCCCGTCGCGCCGATAAACGCCACGGTATCGCCTGCGTTCGCGCGGAAAGAAATATCCTTCAACACGTAACCGTCCGCATCCGGATAACGGAAAGAAACGTTGCGAAATTCCACCGTCGCCCGTTCCGTAAACGGAAGCGATTGATCGGGATCGACGATTTTATTCTCCGTTTCCAACACCTCGTTGATTCGCTTTGCCGAAACGCTCGCGCGCGGAAGCATGATTAAGAGCATCGTCAGCATCATGAACGCCATCAATACTTGCATGGCAAGTTGCGAAAAAGAAGCCATAACCGCAAATTCAAGCGATCCGGCATTGACCAAGGAAGCCCCCAACCAATAAATGGTCAGCGTAATCGCGTTCATCACCAACATCATAAACGGGCTCATGATTCCCATTACGCGGTTGGTGAAAAGATTCACGCGCGTGACGTCCTCGTTCACCTTTTTGAACTTTTCCTCTTGATAATTCTCCGCGTTGTAAGCGCGCACGACGCGAAGTCCGGTCAAATTTTCACGCGTAACGCCGTTCAAACGATCGATCAACCGTTGAACGATCTTGAATTTCGGCATTACGATGACGAAGATCGAAATAAGCACCGCGATCAAAACACACAACGCGATCGCCGTCGCGATCGTCAACTCCGCGCTCGCCTCTTGAATTCGAATCACCGCCCATACCGCCGTAATCGGCGCGGAAATCGCCATACGCAACACCATAACGACCGCCATTTGCACTTGTTGAATATCGTTCGTGGACCGCGTTATCAAACTCGCCGTCGAAAAACGGTTAATCTCTTCTGCGGAAAAAGACTCCACCTTGCGGTAAACGTCCCCTCTTAACGAATAGGAAAAATGCGCGGAAACGTAAGCGGCGATCAAGCCGATTAGCATCGAACACGCCATACTGCCGAACGCTAAAAGCAACATTTCTCCGCCGATGGTCAGAACAGAACCGACCGTGGCGGTAGGATTGGAAATTTCATTGATAATGCTTGACGTATACGACGGCAATTCGAGATCGAACCATACCTGCGCTACGGTAATCAGCAAAATCAAAACAGTCAACGCCCAATCGATCGGGCGAAAACGCTTCAAAAGTTTGATCATAAAGCCTCCTCTTGTTTTTTCTTCAACTCTACTCTCATTCCCTCCGCAAACTTTTCGTTCAAACGAAAGAATTCCCGTTGCTCGTCCTCGTCCAAATACCCCAAAACGCGACGAAAAAATTGCTCGAACGCCCCTTGTGCTTTCCGAAACAGCGCGCGACCGCGATCGGTCAACGCGACGGATACGTTACGGCGATCCGCATCGCCCCCTACGCGAACGACGCAACCCTTTTCTTCCAACTTACCGACCGCGCGCGATACGGCAGGAAGAGATACGTCCATCCACTCCGCAAGTTCGGAGATACTTGCATTGTGCGCGTTTTGACAGAAAAAAACCGTCCCCAACACTTCGATTTCTCCCGAAGAGAGATCGTCCGTGCGCGCCGCGACGGCAACCCGTCGCCACTTTTTTATGAAAAAGAACAGTTCGGAAAGATTCTCCCTATTCATCATAGTTCACGCCTCCGCCGATCTTTCGCCGAATCCCCTGCATGCGTTCGTCGATTTGCGCGATCTGCTCCGCACACGATTTTAATTCAGCCGAAATCATCGCGGCGTTTTCGATCTCCTTTTTATATTTCATTTGATGTTCGAGACTTGCCCAAAAATCCATCGCGATAGTACGAATCTGCACCTCTACCTTGTACATATGCTTTTGATCGGAAAAATAGACAGGCACGGCGACGATTAAATGCAAACTGCGATACCCGTTCTTCTTGGGCGAAGCGATATAATCGCGCACGTCTAATACTTCGATATCGTCTTGCATACCGAGCATACCGGCGATCTCGTAAATATCCTCGATAAACGAACAGATAATGCGCACCCCGGCAACGTCGTTCAAATTCTCCTCGATGGATTCAAAGGTCAGCGGATACCCCTTGCGCAAAAGTTTTTCCATAATGCTCTTGGGCTTTTTCAACCTAGACTTAATGCCGTGAATGGGCGTGCTGTTGTTGCGCATACGCAACTCGTCGTTCAGAATTTCAAACCGCGTTTTTAACGTACACATCGCGGAATTATATTTCAACATCATCTCCTTAAATCGGTCGATGGCGTCCGTAACCTGCTCTTGGCCCTTCGGCAACTGCATAACCTCGATCAGTCCGTTTCCCGACAACGCTTCGGACGAATCGAATACCGTTTGATTAAGTTCCTCCATAATTCCCCTCTTTAATTATTCACTTGGAAAACGTTTAACGATGTTAAGTTTATCACAAACGCTTTGCTTTTGTCAACGATTTTATACGGCAGTTTTTTCTGTTTTTTCAAAAAAACGCCCTTTTTCGGGCGAATTTTTTCCGCAAAAAAAGAGGCTTGCTTTCCAAACCTCTTTTTCGGTATCGTAAAAATCAATTTTTAAGGGGTAACGCGGTTGATATCGCGCGGAAACAAACTCGCGTAGCGAACGTTCTTGAATCCCAAAAGATTCATGGTAAGGCGCTCCAACCCCAACCCCAAACCGCCGTGCGGCGGTACGCCGTACTTATGCAGCATCAAATAACTCTCGAAATCGTCCGGATTCATGCCGCGCGCCTTCATCTTCGCGACCTGTTCGTGATAATCGTGAATCCGCTGACCGCCCGTCGTGACTTCCATTCCGCGGAACAGCAAATCGAACGAAAGCGTATAAGCAGGATCTTCGGGATCGTCCATCGCGTAGAACGGACGCTTTGCGGACGGATAATGGGTAACGAAAATAAATTCGCTGTCCAAATTTCTTTCCGCATACTGACAAAGCAACTGCTCTTCTTCCGGCTCGAAATCGTTAAAATCGGTGATCTTCTTTTTATAGACGTCCGTAATGATCTTCTTTGCGTCCATAAACTTGATGCAGGGAATTTCTTTGATTTCGGGCACGCGAACGCCGAGTAAGGCGACTTCCTTGGCATATTCGCTCTTCAAAAGAGCCATAATGTATTTCAACGCGCCCGTTTCCATATTCATGATATCGTAAAAGCCGTCGATAAAGCCCATTTCGAAGTCCATGGAAACATACTCGTTGAGATGGCGAGAAGTATCGTGATGCTCCGCGCGGAACACCGGTCCGATCTCGTAAACGCGCTCGTAAACGGAAACCATCGTCTGCTTATAAAACTGCGGACTTTGCGCCAAATAAACCTGCTTTCCGAAATAATCCAACTTAAAGATATTCGCGCCGCCCTCCGCGCCCGCAAAATTGATCTTCGGCGTGCGGATCTCGGTAAATCCGTTCTGCTGCAAGTATTCGCGGAAGCCACGCGCGATGCCCTCTTGAATTTTAAAGATCGCACGCTCTTTGGGGTTTCTGAGCGTAACCGGACGGTAAGTCAGATTCGTATCCAAAGGTACGTTATCCAACTGCTTCTTATTGATGACGACGGGCGACTGCTCAGCCGGAACGGACAACAACTTCAAATCGTGAATCTGAATTTCAAAGCGATCGTTCCCGGCGCGGTCTTTACTTCCGACCACTCTGCCCGTCACGCGGACGGTACACCCCTCGACAAGTTCTTCTCTCCAACGAAAATCCGAAAATTCGGGCGAATACACGCACTGTATCTCGTCCCGCGCGGTGCGCAAAATAACGAAGGAGAACCCCGTCATTTCTCGAATACGGTGAATAAAACCGTTTACGGAAACGATGCCGTCCACACACTCCTTCAACTGATCGTAGGTTACCGTTTTCGGTTCCATGATTCCGTTAATCTGATCCATATAACAACACATTCCTTTGCCGCCGATAAAGCGACTTTTTTCTTACGGAATCATTTTACACTTTCTCGCGCCGTTTGGCAAGTATTTGAGCCTTATTTCGTTAAGATCAAGCAAGATTGGGGTCTGCCCAGCCAAAAACGGTCCCCTGAACGTTCACTCCGTCAAAGAAAAATTCCACCGTATATCTCATTCCGTTCGCGCCCATCAACTGCCCTTCCTCGTTACAGTCCTGTCCGCGCATAACCACAGGTAAGCCGAACATTCCCTTCACCGACGGCGTCGAAGTCGCCACCTCTGACTTAGAAAAGATCAACGTCGCGCGATCGCCCGCTTTCCAAACCTCTTCGTCCATCGTCACGTAAATCTGATTCTGCTTGGTCTGCGCCTGCTTGTATACGTAAATCTTATTCGGCTCGACGTCTAAGTTCATCTTCGCGGTCGAAAACTCGACGACGGTCATTCCCGTATCTACGTTTTCCAACGCGGCGTTCATCGCCTCGGTGGTCGCGTAATTTTTCAACTGCTCGTTCGTCGCGTAATTCGCAAGTTGCTCGCTTTGCGCGTAATTTGCCAATTCTTCCTTTGTCGCAAGCGTCGAAAGCGCGCTTTTTTCCGCGTAATCCGCAAGTTGCGTTTCCTTGACGTATTCGGACAAATCGGGAACGCCGACCGTCGCGAGTCGCTCTTCCACATATGCCTCCATTTCGGCGCGTTTGATAAATTCCGCCGTTTTTTCCTCGATATAAGCCATAATATCCTCCTGCTCGTAAAGTTCCTCTCCCGTGACGGACGGCAAAACCTCCAACGTAAAGACTTCCGTCTGAAAAACGAAATCCGTCCCCTCGAACACGATCTGCATACGCAACGGTCCGGCGATCGCGGTTTGCTTTGCATCCACCGTCCAATCGAATCGCACGGTCGTTTCGTCCGCGCTCTTTTCCAACAAAACCTTATCGGCAAACCAATCCGATCGCAAAAATTTCATATAGACGGACGTTTCCCCGAGATCCCTCTCCCCGTATCGACGCGAACACTCGAACGATATCACGTCGCTCCGATCGTCTCCGCGAAATACTTTGATCGGAGAAAGCCTCACTTCTTTTTCCGTTATAACTGCATTCATTTTATCCTCCTGTCATGCGCTGCCCGCGAAAGCGCATTCCGCTTACAATATAATATAGATTTCAAAAAAAACAAGGGGATTATGACGGAAAAAATAAAAAAAATCGACAGAATTTTTTCATTCTGCCAACGCGTTTCCTTGTAACGTATGATAAATCAATTATAAATCAAACGGCGCGCCGTTCGATAAAAAGGAACGCCGTTTACCGTAATCCTTTTTCTCTCGATCGCGCCGCGTTAACGCTCTTTGCCGCGCGATTTTTTATTCAACGATTCGTCGCGCTGAAAGGAGAGAATTTTTTGCGCGTATAATTTACTTGCGATCGACGTCGCGGCGTATTTCAACGCCAAATCGGTATAGTCGCTTTCAAGCGAAACTTCTTCTTCCGGCTCGCCGACCAAACAACAAGCGCGCAACGCCTTTTCTTGTTCGTCGCAAAAATAATTATACACCAACTTCTCGTCTTTCCCCTGCAACAGAGAATCGACTAACTGTTTAATTTCATCCAAACGCAAAACCTGCTTCAAAAAACACACCGCGTAAATATAAGCGAGATGCCGACGGTGATACTTTTTCCCTTCCGGCGGCGGAACGATGCCGAATTTTACGTAGTTATTGATCATGGACGACGTTATGATATTATCGTCCTCTTCGATTTTAAAAATCGCAAGTTGCTTGGAAAGATACGAGATCACTTGATCCATATACAATTCGATATCCGGAAATTCGCTGCCCCGTATGATATGAAAATGCTCGATTCGCTCGTTAAATTCCAATAATTCTCTCGATCTGTCTCCCATAACGACTCCTTTTATGCAATTAGTTTACCATATTCTATGGAATTTTGCAATTGTTTCGGCAAAATACTTGACATTGTTTTTAATTTTAAGTATTATAGTATCAAAAACTAGATTGTGTGAGCAAAAATGGAAAACGCAGTGATTATGGGCGATTCGATCTTTAAGGGCGTATTGCTCGATCCCGATCAAAAAAGATACTACGTTTCTCGGGAACTCGATTGGAAAGCGATCGAAAGCGATTTCGGCGTTACGATCAAGAATCTTTCCAAAATGGGCTGCCGCACTTCTCACGCGCTTAACATTCTGAAAAACTATTTGGACTCAAACGAAAAGCCGAATTTTATCGTCATAGAGTTAGGCGGAAACGACAGCGATTACGATTGGAAAAACGTCGCAAAGTCCCCCTCGCGCGATTATCGTCCCTTTACGCCGCCCGAAGAATTTCAGGAAAATTACCGCAATTTGATTCGATTGGCAAAACAATACGCCGATAAGGTGCTGTTAGTCAATCTTCCGCCCGTAGACGAGAAACGCTATTTCGAATGGATTGCCGGAAACGGCGAAAGTCGGGAAAACATTCTTTATTTTCTCGGAAACGATATCGGCAGAATTTACCGCGATCAAGAAATGTATTCCGAACGGATCGGAAAATTGGCAAACGAATTCGGTTGCCAACTGGTGGATATCCGTTACGCGTTCTTAAAGCGCGGCGATTTTCACTCGCTTATGTGCCGCGACGGGATTCACCCGAACAGCGACGGACACAGAGAAATTATTAAAGTGTTCGGCAATGAACTTGCCGTATATTGAAAATAATAGGAGAATCATTATGAAATTAGCAGTTACCACCGAAACGACCGTAGATCTCACGCCCGAACTTTTAAAAGAATTCGATATTAAAACCATTCCCCTCGGCATTACTTTGCAGGGAAAAGATTTAAAGGACGGAGATATGACGACGGACGAAATGTTCGCATACGTCGCCGAAACGGGTACGCTTCCCAAGACAAACGCCGTCAACGAATTTGAATTCAACGCGTTCTTTTCCGAACTTTTAAAAGAATACGACGGAATCGTCCATATTTCCATTTCTTCCGACATGAGCAGTTGTTGGCAAAACGCCAAGAGCGCGGCGAGCAAACTGAAAAACGTATTCGTCGTAGACAGTCGCGTGCTTTCGACGGGGATCGCGCAATCGGCGATCTACGCGCGCAAACTCGCGGAAACGACAGACGACACCGCCGAAGAAATTTTCAAAAAGGTGCAAGCGCGCACGACAACGTTACAGGTTTCCTTTGAATTGGAACGGTTGGATTATCTCTATAAGGGCGGCAGATGCTCCAGTTTGCAGTTATTCGGCGCGAATCTTTTAAGACTTCGCCCGAGAATCGTCGTAAGGGACGGAAAAATGAGTGCGGATAAAAAATACCGCGGCAAAATCGAACAAGTCGTGGCAAAATATTGTCGGGACACGCTGAACGAATACAACACGCCGGACAAGAGCCTTGTCTTTATTACCTACACCACGGCGACGCCCGAAATGTTGGAAGAAGCGACCAAGGCATGCAAGGAAGCAGGCTTCGAGCGCATCGAATACACGCGCGCAGGCGGCACGATCGCAAGCCATTGCGGCGAGCATACGCTCGGAATCCTCTACTTTAACGACGGAACGGAAACCATCGAAGTTTCCAACTGATTTGCGGTAAGAAAAACAACGCAAAAGACAACCTTTTATAACCGC
>CAYRPB010000050.1:0-5641 GCA_964426105.1 uncultured Clostridia bacterium
TAATCTACGCTTTAACAAACGATAATCCGTCGAAAGACTCGATTATATATAAAACATTTAGGAGATTGCTTTTTGAAAATCACAAGCAGAACAACGGAGATTGTAGGCTAACCGAGGAGGTTTGCGCAAATTCAATCTCACACAAACCTCCCGATACTATAATTTCATTATCAGGAGGAAAACAATGAATCACAACTACATTATACGGTTAGAAACACCTTCGGACTATACGGAGGTAGAAAATTTAATAAGAGAATCCTTTTGGAACGTATACCGCCCCGGCTGTATCGAGCATTACGTAATGCATTGCATAAGAAACGACGAAGACTTTGTTTCCGAACTTGATTTTGTTATGGAAAAAGATAATAAAATCATAGGGCAAAACGCGTTCATGCACGCTTGTATTCAAGCGGACGACGGCAGATCGATTCCGATCGCGACGATGGGACCGATCTGTATTTCAAACGATTTCAGAAAAAAGGGCTACGGAAAGATTCTTTTGGATTATTCTATCGACGCGGCAAAAAACTTAGGCATAGGCGCTTTATGTCTTGAGGGAGATATTCGTTTTTATAAAAAGAGCGGCTTTACCTACGCTTCCGAATACGGAATTCGATATAAAGACTTGCCTGAAAACACAGACGCTTCTTTCTTTTTATGCAAAGAATTAATTCCGTCGTATCTAAACGGCATAACGGGAGAATATGCCCCACCGTCCGGATATCTCTTATCCGAAGTCGACGCAGAAAAATTCGACACGCAATTTCCGAAAAAAGAACGATTAAAACTGCCCGGACAATTACCGTAAGGCTTTTTCAAACAATCATTGACGACTTTATCGTCAAACAATAAAACTTAAAAAAGGGATTTTCCCATTATTTATAACGGCGGATAGAATTTTTCTATCCGCCGTTATAATATTCTCCCATTCATTCCACAAATGAATATATGACCGACTTAAAACTCTTGCACGAGCAAGAACAATTTAAATTTACAAATAACTCGACCTTGGAAATATCCAATGAAATAGGATTTTCCTCTCTTTCTCATTTTAATCATATTTTTAAGAAAAATTTCGACACGACTCCGTCGCGATACCGCTCTCAATTAAAAAAACATATTTAAGGATTCAAACGATTATTCGATCATTTAAATGATATAATAATTAAGCAAGGTTTTCCCTTGCTTTTTTACTACTTAAAATTAAAAAGTTTTATGCGAGATCGATCCTCACTCTTCGTCTATATCCAATTTGTTAATATGCATTTTTTTAGAAATATCTAATATAACGTCGCGCAACTCCAAATGATTCTTAAACTTATTCGGAATGTTTTTATATCCGAGTACCGCGCCCATTATATTGCCTGTTATCGCCCCGGTAGAGTCACTGTCGCCACTATGATTAACCGCAGCAATCAACGCCTTTTCAAAACCGTTTTCGGCATCCATATATTTTAGACTGCAATATAATGCAATCGCTAAAGTTTCTTCGGCAACCCAACCTTCCCCAAGTTCTTTTATTGCTTCCAAATCTGTTTCTATCCGATCTCCTTCTTCTGTCGAGCAAGCCAAACTAAGCGCTTTGTTTACTAATTGAAGGCAACACTCCGTATTCCTTGAATTTGCAAAATATTTCCTTGTAGCGGACTCGGCTTTATATAACGCTTTTGTCGGAATGTCACCACGTAATAAACAAGCAATAAACACCGCTAAATACGCAGACGGTATATACCCCAACGGATGACTATGCGTTATTGCAGAAGATCTCGCCGCAATATCGGCAATTTCATCCAACTTGTTATAGTCTTTTAACTGCGCCATATATAAAGCAATCGGCGCTACTCGCATAACTCCGCCACAGCCTTTACTATGATTTAATTGTTTCGTATACGTACCGCAATCTCCTGACGCAAGAGCAGAAATGCAAGTACTGCCCGGAGCACGCCTACTATATAATTCGTCTACGTTCGAAAGCAAAGCGTCGCTATACGGAAAACATTTATCCTCTCCTTCCTGCGTATGCAACCATCCCAAATAACTTTCATAAATCGATTCAATATATTGATCATCAGTCGGATTATCCCACTTTTCGGAAGCACGTAATAATCCTTCCGCCGTAAATAACGTCATTTGCGTATCGTCTGAAATACGCGCTACGTTATTCCTTAAAGAATAACTTGTAATGCCGTTTGCACCATACTTTTCAAATATATGGTACTCATCCAGAAATTCAACGGCAAACCCAAGCGCATCGCCTGCCGCGCCCCCGATTAAACAACCTTGAATCTTATCAAGTTCAACATAATTATACCTCAACTTACATTGCGAAAGCGCTAACAGCTCTTCGGCACTACGTTCTTCCCCATCGAGAACATATAAATTAGCAAACAACTCTCTCGTTATCCTTGAATTTCGGACGTCTTTATTTTCCAAAGCGGCTTTAATCGTTCGTACCTTTTCTCTATACTCAATTATCATAAAATTACACCCGTTTAATTTTTAAAATCGAATACTCTTTATATCCTTGAAAGAAACCTGTTTTCTTCCCCAAACGCTACGTTTGACACCGATATGCCCGTCATGTCTTTTGCGGGAAAGAACGACAACCGTTTCAACGCCGTTTTCTTCACAAACAAAAACAGTCTTTTCACTATCTTCATATACCGGAAAGTTAAATTCGATTGATTTTTATAGTGATTTCTCTGTCCAATGCTGGTCGAGATTGATTCCATTAACAAAATACATAAGCAAATTCTTTTGCTCTTTTTTATTCATTATATCAAACAACTCCGAAAAAATCAACAAGATTCGTCGTATGTTCTCTAAAGTTGTTTTCTCTTTTTCTAAAACTTTCAAAATTCTTAATCTCTTTATTAAGGCGGTCATCTTTAGAACCGTTTGATCTTCTTTTCTTCTATTGCGTTAGCAAATTTTTTTTGTAGCCTTTAGCAAAAAAGAAGCCCGAATTTTCGGACTTCTTAAGCGAACTCTCTGTTCGTTTTTTACTTTTGATTTCACCTGATTTTTCACAAGTATCTAACATTTTATATTCAATTATCGTATAACAAGCGATACGATCGCTTTACCATACAAGGGAAAAGATAAAAATTTTCCGTTTATATATAATTTCGCATCTACAAAATCCCTTTCGGTTTCATTGAACACGCATACCACAATGCTCCCGTCCGTATTTTCGAATGCGGAAACAAAAACGTTCGCATTAAAACTCGAAGCATACAAAGCACTCGCGCCGTTTTGCACGAAATGCGAAACCATATACATCTCTCGATAAATCGAGGTCTGTATTGCGTTGATCCCGTCAAAACGGATCGGGGCAAGACAACCGTCGGTGCGGTTATGAAACGGTCCGCCGTTTTCGTCCAAAATCAAATTCCATTCGCAAATTCCGTGAGTTCCGTGCGAAAGATTATTGATAATCTCTCTCGCATACGTGCCCTCTACAAAATCGACGTCGCCAAGCGTCTTGCAAAACTCCGTTTCCAACAGCAATTTATCCGGATAAACCCTGTTCGTCACGTCTATCGCTTCAAAATGATCGCCGCTGTACCAATGAAACGCAATCCCGTCGATTTTGTCTTTACAACGAGTAAAAATTCTGTCGGCGCGTTCGAACAAACGCTCCTTATTATGATCCCAGCACAGCAATTTCACGTCTTGCAGACCGTGTTTTTTCAGACACTCCGATAAAACGCAGGCAAACTCCGCCTCTTCGTCCGCCGTAAACGTACAACTTTCCCACGTCTGCGTTGCTTTCGCTTCGTTTTGCAACGTGAGCATGGAGATTTCGACTTTCTCCGCTTGATAAGCAAGCAAAAACTTTACGAGATATTCCGCATATAACGCATAGTATTCCCGTTTTAATTTTCCGCCGCAAAAACGACAGCCGTTCGTTTTCATAAACGCAGGCGGACTCCACGACGAAGCAAGCAAGGTTATCGGGTATTTTGCGTAAGCAACGGCGTCCTTTAAAAACGGAATCACGTACTTTTTATCCCGTTCGATAGAAAAACTTTCCAACGTTTCGTCGTTATCCTCGACGTAACAATACTCCTCTGTCGCAAAATCCGACGAGCCGACGCATAAACGGCAAAAATTATACCGCAAGCCGCTTTCCCCGAACAACGTCTCCAACGTTTTTCTCTTTTCTTCCGCGGACATTTGCGCGTAATTATATGCGGAACTATCCGTAAACGCACCGCCGAAACCGATTATTTTCTGCCGTTTCACGGGATATACGTTCAATAATTCCCCCTCATACTCCCCTTGCAAGAAATCGCCGCATTGTATCGCCGTGATTTTATCGTCTTTCAACATATATGCTTCTTTGATTTTCATAAACGGATCCCTTTCTTTTTATATGCTTTTTAACTTGTTTACAAAACCTGTAATATACACTTCGATACTTTATCGGCACACATTTCGATGCCCGTTTCATTCAAATGAATCAAATCGTCGTCTCTAAGCCATTGATCGCGATTATCATACACATACGTATACAAATCGTTGATCACAATCCCCTTTGCTTTTAACTTAGGCACTACGACTTCGTTAAACGCCGCAATATCCACATTCGTTTGATAAGGATAATCATCTCGAACGGGAGTCGTTGTCGCAAAAATTACGTTCGGCGTTATTTTTAATAAAATATCGGCAATGCGTAACATATTCTCCACATACTCTTCTTTCGTGGAAAACGATCCGTCGCCGAACAAATTACTGACGTCCCAAAGTCCGTTGTTCCAATGGATCACGTCGCTGCCTTGCATCTGTTCGCGATAATCAAACAACATTCTTAAAGTATATTTTGCGAAGCGACAATTATCCTCCGGCTGAAATACTTCCGCTTTGCCGACGAGCAATTCCGCAACTCTTTTTCCGTATCCGAGTTGACGAATAGAATCTCCCAATAACGTTACTTTTTTCATCCTACACCTCACGTTCTTTTTCTCTGTCAGTCACACTGTTTCTCGGGTTGTAACTCAATTCCGACGACATAAGTCGTCCCTTGAAACGAATACGGCTCGGTTCCGTTCCCGCTGGCGCAATATAAATATTCCGCGCGACCGTTTTCGTCAAACAACAAGGACGGACGCTCTAAGTTGCACTGCTCGGTTTTCGTACCATCACTCCATTCCAAAATTCTCGAATAGGCTTTCGGTTTTTCCGCAAGTTCAAAGCGAATACAATCGTCGCTTTCCGCATAAAATCCTGCACCCCATTCGCAGGTAAGTCCGCCCGATCCGTTTTTAGAATCGTCTTTCGCAAGCATACAGAATTTTTTCCGCTTTTCATCATACCATAAAAACGGATCTTCGATATGCTTATTCGGATCTGCGAATTCCAAAATCGGCTTATCCGTTAACCGTTCGAAATGTCCGTCCGGCCTGTCCGACACGGCAATTCCGAGTTGCAAGGGTTTTCCGAATGCGCAACGAGATTTATAGATCATATACGTCTTACCGCTCGGTAAAATCACAACGGACGGATTCGTCGTAATCGTGCAATCCCAATGCGAACAATCTCTCGGCTCTAACAACGGCTCGTCTTTGCGTATGAATTCCCCGTCGATATCGTCGGCAACGGCAACTCCGATCCGTTTTCTGTTCCACGTTTCCATGGC
>CAYRPB010000050.1:5741-11022 GCA_964426105.1 uncultured Clostridia bacterium
TGTAAAACACAGGAGCGAAAATCACTTTTCTCTCGCCAAGCAAGGTTAAATCCAGTCCGCCGACGTACTTATAAAGCGTCGTTAAAACGCTGCATAACATCGGGTGACAATGCGACAGATCGCCGCCCCCCTTAACGACAATATCGCCGCCGGCAAGTTTGTAATCGGGCCACTTTCTCGACCAATGCTCCGACATCGTAGTTTCTCCGTTAAGCATATCCGAAAACGACGGAGCGCTTTCGTTCGTCAAAATATCAAACGCCGTATCCGTCAACCCGTTTGCAATCAACGTTTCGAAAATATATTTCGTCCCGACAATTCCCGTATCGATATGGTAAGCGTTATCTTTATACGTTTTTTCTACGTTCTTCAAAACGAGCGTTTTTGCGACTTCCTGCGTTATGCCGAAATACAACGGCAAAATATTTTCGCCCTGCACGCCGTCGCAATAATTTCCGCTTTTCGCATCGAAAAACTTCTTGTTTATCGTTTTCCCGATATACGCCGTTCCTTTGCGATAGATTGCGGCGTCCTCGTCTTTTTTCAACAATTTTGCAAAACGACTTGTAAGATCACATGCTCGATACAAACATAAAAAACTCATAAATTCGATATTAAAAACGGTGATACCTGGAGCGAGCCAATCGCCGAGCAGCCAAGCCCCGTAATCGTGCGATTCTTTTTCTGCAATCGTTTTATAGCAATATTCCACCCAGTGCTTGACACAATCATAAGCGCGAGAAACATACTCGATTTTTCCTGTCGAGCGATACAGCAATTCCGGAATTTCCACGATAGCGTTTCCCCACGCATATCCGCCGCCTCCGCAAATATACGGCGCGGAATTCGGCACCTGTCCGTTATCGCGTTGCGAGCAAAGAATATCGTCTAACCACTTCGATAAAAACGCTTCCGCATCGAACGTATACAAGAGAGCCTCCGAAACAAGTTGCCCGTCGCCCGTATACGCTCGTTTTTCTCTATGCGGACAATCGCTCAACGTGCCTGCGTGCAAATTATTTTTAATCGTGAGCAACGCCGCGTCGTAAATTTTCATAAGCCGCGCGTCCGAACAAGAAAACTTGCCCGTTTGGCGCAAATCCGTATGAATAAACACCGAATTTATATCGAAAATTTCAAAGTGTTCTTCACAAAAAATATGTACGTAGCGATAACACCGCCAACAAAACAGCGGATAAATTCGATCCTCGCCTCCGCTGAGTTTATACTCAGACGTTTGGTCGATAAAATACGTTTTATCTTCGGACGCTTCGTAATGTTCCCAGCGACTCGTATGCAAATTTAACGAACCGTCTTCGTTCAGCACCTCTGCATATTCAATTTTCAAAACGCTGCCGCGTTTTCCTTTCACGGAAAAGCGCAATCCGCCCGAATGATTGATTCGGAAATCGTACACGTAACCGTTTTCCGAACGACGAACGGCGATCGGCGACAAGATCCGTTCCGCCCGATCGTTCGCCACGCTCGCTCGAACGAATTTTCCGTTTACGGGCAAAGCAAGTTTCGCCCGTCCATACGAAGGATTGTCCGCCGTAAAATCCCAACGGTCGCCGAAAAACAACGTAGAACTTTTCCCCGTAACGGAAACAAGCGTATCCGCATCGGAATATGCTAAACTTTCACCCTTGCCGTCAAACACTTCAAAAATCAATTTTTTCTCGCCGAACGTAACGATCGGTTCTTTTTCCTTATCGACATTGCGATAATACCCGTCCCCGACGAGAATTTCCAAATCGTTCGTCCCCTCGCGGAGCAACGACGTTACGTCAAAAAAATCAACGGTTACGGTATGATCGCCGCGACGGTGCATGGCAACGTTCCGTTCCTCGTAATCGGTAAACACGGGTTTAAAATATTCGTCGGAAATTCGTTCCCCGTTCAAATACGCCTCGTAAAAACCGAGTCCGCATATTCCTAAAACGACGTTCGACTCTATTCTGTCAAAAACGAAGCGTTTCTTAAACGACAGAACGTTATTCGACTTCTCGTCCGATTCGATCCAAATCGCGCGTTTCGGAAAACGACAAACGCCGTACTCTATCGTTCCACTGTTTTTTAATCCATCCATACCTGTTTCCTTCTTCTTATTTTTTCAATTCCTGAAAATATCTGTAAATTCCTGCCGTCCACCCCATCATTATCGGGGTTTTGTATTCGGGCGTAACGGATACCACGCCGTTTTTTGCATCGTATTTTTCCCACAGTTCGCCCGTCTGCTCGAAGCAGCGCTCTACCGTGTCCGTATACTTTTCGGAGATTCTGTCCATATCCTCCGTTAAGCCGCAATTTTTCAAGCCTTCACAGCAGAAATATACGTTAGTCGGCCACATGGACGGATAATCCCACTGCCAATATTTCTCGTTCTCGCCTCTGTATTCGCAAGCCGCCAAACCGTACGGAAGTTCCAACCGTTCCAAAACTTTTTTCAAGCCGACGGCGTCCGTCGAAATACCGAGCGCGTACGGATACAAAGACGCCGCGCTGATAACGGACGAAAACGCATTTGCTTTATAATCGTAATCGTAATAAATTCCGTCTTTGGAATTAAACATATATTTTTGGATAAGCGTTTTTCTTTTTTCCGCTTTTTCGGTATAAAAAGCGCTCTTTTCCGTTTCGCCGATAACGGCAAACAACTCGCCTGCTTTTTTCTCGGCGTCGTAAAGAACGCAATTCAAATCGAGATGCGCGAAATCGCGAGCGGCAAAACGATTGCCCGATTTTCGGAAACGAGGGTTGAAATCCCAACCGCTTTCCGCAATCGCCAACAAACCGCTGACAAACTCGTCCTTACCCAATTTTTTCTCTTCCTCGGTATAAGTCAAACGACGATCGAATTCCTTGTAATACCAAAGTTTCCCCGTGTTCGATTCGTGCGTACCGAAAGCGTTTAAGCCGCACGGCATCATGCGGTCGTTTTGGAAAAACTTCATTTCTTTTTCGACCGCAGGCAAACACTCCTCCAACAACGCCTTATCGGACGTCGCCCGATAATAATCATATAAACCGCGCGTAAAAAGAGGCGGTTGCGAACGCGTAATCAAATGTTCTGCGTTCGGCACGAAGCCGAGTACCTCGATAAAGAAACGCATCGTAAGCAAATTGTTTTTCGCGTCACCCGAACGTCCGTCCGCAAGCAACCCCAAATTCGCAAAATACGTATCCCAATAAAAAAAAGTGGTAAATAAAGAATCGACACAGGGCGTAGAGTACGGCACCGGCATACGAAAATTCGCTTGATCCTCCGTCGAACCGGGTACGCGAATCGTTCTATCCCAATTTTTTTGAATATATTCTCGAACTGTCATACTGTTTTTCCTCTTTCTCAATTCGACACAATAAATATACCGCAACCTGGGCGTAAAGTCAACCGAAACCATCCGTTTTCTTTCTCCGCCCGTTCCGTTTTATCTCCGTAATAAATCGTTGCGCCATCAAACGCCGTCTTTACTGAAACGACGTTCGTCAAATTCCGAATCGGATCGGTATAATTTACGATCGCATAAGCGGCTTTCCCGTCTTTTTCAAAACAACCGACAACGACGTCGTACTCGCTCGATACCGCTATCTTCGCCGAACGGGTAAACAACGGTTTCGCTTTGATAAACGCAGCGGCGTTATCGCAAATTTTTTCTCCGGCGCAAGCAAACGCGCCTTTCCAAGTATAACCGTGCGTAACCGCCCCCAAACTCAAAAATCGATCGTTTGCCTTTTTTACCAAATCGTAAATCCGTTTCGAGCCGTCCAACCGCAAAATACCGTCCAAGCCGCCGGGATAGGAGCGATAGCAAAAATACTCGAACAAACGCGCCCCCATTGCCAACCCGACAAACATTTGAAAGGTGATTTCGTTTTCCGAATAAATGTCTCTGTGCCGTCCCTCTCCCGCCATACCGTGCACGTGGAACGTTTGCAGGCAAATACCGAACAGTGCGCTTTCTTCCGCGCCGACGCGTTCGTTATATTCCTTAACCACCGTCGCACCGGTCAACAAATCGTACAGATAATCCGCTTCGATATAATTCTCCCCGACGAACGGGTAATTATCGAGGCAGATATCTTTTCGGTTTCCGTGCACTTCGGCTAAAACGTTATCGATATAATTATTTAAAAAATCCTTATAATCGTAAATTTCCGTGCCGTGCGGAAAGAAATGATCGTAACTTTGACTCGGCACGTGATTCACGTGGAAAAAGGCAGACGGATAATATTTGTTCCGCCACTCTACCAATTTTACCATTTTATCAAACGAAGCGAATTTCTCGGCGTCCCGATGCTTCCAGCGGAAAGCGATCGATCCCGGATCGGGTGAAAATGCTTCGTCTGCCATATAAAACCCCGTCACCGAAGGAAATTCGGAAAATTCCGTAGTTATATTTCTAGGCTCTAAAGTATACGCATCGCCGTAATTCGAGCCTTCTTTTTTCTCTGCACATTCAAAATAGTCTGCGTCGTTATACATATTGCGAATCCAAACTTCCATTCCGTTTGCGCCGATACGCTCTATCGCAGCCTTGTAATCGGACGAGAACGTTCCGTCCTTTAATAATTTAACATGATCCTCCGTCAAAAGACACACGTTGAACCCGAGTTCCGCATATTCTTTCAACGTAGCGTCGCTCGTCGGATCGGGAGGAAGATCCGCAAGGGTTATAAAATCCAGTAAACCGTCTTTTTGTTGTTTCATAAAACTCTCTTGTTTTTTCGTTCTTAATTGCGAGAGGGGCAAGAGCGCGCTTCCCCGTTTTGAAAGCGCGCCCTCCCTCGCACTTACGCGTTATACGGTTCGATCCGTATCACACGCATTTTTATTGTTTCTTAGTTCCAATTCGATCCGTCCCACGTAGCGGTGAAATCTTCCGTAAGCACGTACTTCACGCCTTCGAACACGAATACCGATCCCTTTACAAATTTCACCGTATCGCCGGCTTTCACGCCGCTGAACTGAGGCTGCAACTTTGTCGTTCCTGCTTGGTAAACAACCGTAGTAATCGTTACGTTAGCGGAAACCTCGATCGTCGCTCCGCTGTAATCGACAGCAAGATTGTTGTCGCCCTTCGCGGGATCGACGCCCCAATCCGCAACGACCTGAAGCACCCAATCTGCTCCCCAATGTACTTTCTCGATATTAAACAGTTTCGCATACGACCATTCCACCGAACCGTCCGCTTTTTCGAAAGCCACGAAATCGACGTCAGCCGTCAGTTCGAAGAACTTCCCGTCTTTCGCGAAAATAGAGCCTTTCTTCAACGTCAAAGCG
>CAYRPB010000051.1:0-8477 GCA_964426105.1 uncultured Clostridia bacterium
GTATACAAACAGACGATTTTATGTTAAAATAGAATAGAGCAAGCAAGGATTCGCTTATTTTGTGTCTTTTGTCGCGCGCTCGACTTGCTTTTGACGTTGTTCGTTCATTTCTGTTTTTTTAGAGCAAAATTATTTGAGGAAGGTTCCCGATGAAGATTACTTATTACGGACATTCTTGTTTTTGTTTGACAACGGACGCAGGCATCCGTGTTCTGTTCGATCCGTTTATGGAGATCGGTTACGAAATGCCGACGGTTTCGGCGGAAATCGCCGCGATCAGTCATACGCATTTCGATCACGACGCATTGTTTCGCGTGGAGAATTGCCGTACCGTCGTACGGGATCGGTCGTATTGCGGCGACGGGGTGCGTATTACCGCGATTCCGACCTTTCACGACGAGCAGAACGGAAGCAAGCGCGGAGAGAATTTCGTGCACGTTGTCGAGGCGGAAGGAATCGTTATTTGTCATATGGGGGATTTCGGAGAACGGATCGCCGACGAGATTATTCTCGACGAGAGGCTTGATTGCTTGCGAGGGGCGGACGTATTGTTGATTCCCGTCGGTGGAACGTACACGTTGGACGCCGACTCCGCTGCAAGGTTGGTTCGGAAATTACAGCCAAAGCACGTGATCCCCATGCATTATCGGACGAAAGCGTGTGCGTTGGATATCGCGCCCGTGGACGGCTTTCTTAAACATTTTACAGACGTTGTTATTTTGAATGAATCGGAGGCGGAAATCCGTTCGCTTTCTCATTTTATTACCGTATTTAACCGTAAGGAGGGTTAGTATGAAAAATTTTGTTATGTTTTCTCATGATCTGTTGGATAAAGAACATCTTTCCGTTATCAGAGAAATCGGTCGTCAAATCGGCGTTCGTTCGCCGTCCAGTTTAACGAAAGAAGTTTTGATCGATCAGATCATCGGCGTTCAGTGTGGGGAAATCGAGCCTATTTCGGCAAGAGACGCACTCCGCGGCGCGCCGCCGAAAATCAAGGTGGACATCAGTCGTTATTACACGGAAGAAGAGTCCGCCGAGCGCGTACGGAATGACTCGCGGTACAATTATCGCATGGCTGCGATCAAGAAGAAACGCGAGCAAGCCGCAGCGAAGGATTATGAACTCGTGGAAGTCGTGGGAATTCTCGAACAGCACGTTTCGGGTTACGGCTTTTTACGTGTGAATAATTACGAAAATTCACGGAACGACTGTTACGTATCCCTGCAAATTATTCGTCAATATAATTTGAGAAGAGGGGATAAGGTGCGCGGAGTCGCGCGTACCAACAACGAGGGCGCGCCTGCGTTACAGCAGGTGTTGGGAATCAACGATTGCTCCCCCGTGCTTTTCAGTAACCGTGAAAATTTCGACTCTCTCGTTCCTTATTATCCGACGGAACGGTTGAAATTGGAAAGAGAGGACGCGGAGGACGACGCCGCAATCCGTTGTATCGATCTGTTCTGTCCGATCGGAAAGGGCCAACGCGGATTGATCGTCGCTCCGCCCAAAGCCGGAAAGACGACCATTCTGAAAAAAATCGCGCAGTCCATCGAAATGAATCACCCGGAGGTCAAGTTGTTTGTGTTGCTGATCGACGAACGTCCGGAGGAAGTTACCGATATGCAGCGCAGTATTAACGGCGAGGTCGTTTATTCTACGTTCGACGAAGATCCGTTGCATCATATCCGCGCCGCGGAGTTGGTTTTGAATCGCGGCAAACGGTTGGTCGAAGTCGGGAAAGACGTCGTGATTTTGATGGATTCGATCACGCGTTTGTCGCGTGCGTATAACGTGACCGTCAGTTCGTCCGGAAAGACGCTTTCCGGCGGATTGGATCCTGCCGCGCTTCCGGGGGCAAAGCGCATTATCGGCAGCGCGCGCAATATCGAGAACGGCGGAAGCCTTACCATTCTTTCTACCGCTTTGGTGGAAACGGGTTCGCGTATGGACGACGTGATTTTCGAGGAATTTAAGGGTACGGGCAACATGGAACTGCATCTTTCGAGAGAACTTTCCGAAAAGCGCGTATTCCCTGCGATCGACCTTTACAAATCGGGCACGCGAAAGGAAGAACTTTTGCTGATGCCGAAAGAATTAGACGCCGTATTTAAGATTCGCCGTCTGTTGAAAGAGCGGCAAGACGCGAGCGAAAGTTTGCTTGAAATGTTGCGCCGTACGAAATCCAACGCGGACTTTGTGGAAAAGGTGGATAGTTGGTTAGAACTTTACAGGAAGTAAGGACATGGCGAAGAACGTTACCGCGTACGTCTGTTCGGAGTGCGGAGCGGCGAGCCCGAAGTGGATCGGGAAATGCCCGAATTGCGGCGGCTGGAATACGTATATAGAAGAATTTACCGCGCCCGTCGAGCAGACGAAACGCGCGGTCGGCGGACGGGTTCGCCCCGTTACGCTGAATCAAATTGCAGAAGAAAAGAGAATCCGCGTTTCTTCCGGAAACGGGGAGTTGGATCGCGTCTTGGGCGGCGGCATCGTGCCGGCGTCCATGGTGCTGATCGGGGGAGATCCAGGAATCGGAAAATCCACGTTGTTGACCGAAGTCGCCGGGTATTTGGCGACGAAGCATAAGGTCTTATACGTTTCGGCGGAAGAGAGTTGCGCGCAGATTAAGATGCGTTGCGATCGGTTGGGCGTGTCGTCCGATACCATGCTCGTTGTTAACGAAAATTGTTTGGAAAACGTGTTGGAAGAGTTGGACGGAGTGGAATTTCTCATCATCGATTCCATTCAGGCGGTCTACTTAGAGGGGCTTTCTTCGGCTGCCGGAAGCGTCGGACAGGTGCGCGAGTGCGCGTCCCGTTTGATGCGCACGGCGAAATCCATGGGAATTACGGTGTTCATCGTGGGACACGTGACTAAAGAGGGCGCGATCGCCGGACCGAAAGTGTTGGAACACATCATGGACACCGTTCTTTATTTCGAGGGCGAAACGCAAGAAAATTATCGTTTATTGCGCGCGGTGAAAAACCGTTTCGGATCGGCAAACGAGGTCGGCGTGTTTGAAATGCGCGAAGAGGGGCTGTTCCCCGTTCGGGATTATGCAGGGGTGTTTTTGTCCGAGGGGCGCGGCGCGAACGCCGGTTCGATCGTGACGCCTTTCCGTTCGGGAAACCGTTGCGTTTTGGTCGAACTGCAAAGTTTAGTCGCTAAGACGGTTTTCGGCTTGCCTCGTCGTATGTCGCTGGGAATCGATTACAATAAGATGATTTTGATGATCGCCGTCGCGGAAAAACGGGCAGGCATGAGTTATTTCAATCAAGACGTTTATTTGAACGCGATGAGCGGAATCCGCTTGAACGAGCCGTCGGTGGATTTGGCGATTTTTCTGTCGCTTGCGTCGGGCGCGTCGGGGATTCCCGTGGACGGCTTGACGGCGGCGTTTGGCGAAGTCGGTCTGACCGGAGAAGTGCGCGGCGTGAGTTTTGCGGAAGCGCGCGTTTCCGAATGCGTAAAACTCGGTTTTAAGCGTGTGTTGCTCCCGAAAAGCAATTACAAAGCGGTGGAAAAATACAAGGATCGAATTCAACTTGTTCCCGTCCGTTTCGTGCGCGAAGCCGTGAAATCTCTTTTTTCTGCTGAAAAAGAATGAGAAAAACCCTTAAATCGATTGCAAAATGACGCGCATTATGGTAAAATGGTTGCGCTATAAAAATTCACACCCATACCCGATTCGGTATCCGTTGCTTCGGATATAAAATAAAACGAGTCGAACCGAGGCTGTTACCGAGCTGTAAGTCGGGCGGGGAGGAACAAACGGAGGAATCAATTATGGCAGTTATCACAATGAAGCAGCTTTTAGAAGCAGGCGTTCATTTCGGGCACCAAACCAGAAGATGGAACCCCAAAATGAAGAAGTACATTTACGGCGAACGCAACGGGATTCATATCGTCGACCTTGAAAAGACGGTCGAGTTGATCGAGAACAGCGCGTATCCCTTTATCGTGGAAGCGGTAAAGGCAGGCAAGTCCGTTTTATTCGTCGGGACGAAGAAGCAGGCGCAGGAAGCCATCAAAGAGGAAGCGACCAGATGCGGTCAGTATTACGTCAATTCCAGATGGTTGGGCGGCACGCTTACTAATTTCAAAACGATCAGAAGCAGAATCGATCGCTTGAACAAACTCAACAATATGGAGAAAATGGGCGAATTCGATCTGCTCCCCAAGAAAGAAGTCATCGGCTTAAAGAAAGAAAGAGATAAGTTGGAAACCAACCTCGGCGGTATCAAAGAGATGAGAGGTTTGCCGGGCGTTATGTTCATCGTCGATCCCAGCCACGAAAATATCGCGGTAGAGGAAGCGAGAAAACTCAATATCCCCATCGTTGCGATTACGGATACCAATTGCGATCCGGACGTTGTTGATTACGTGATCCCCGGAAACGACGATGCGATCCGTGCGGTTAAGTTAATCTCTTCCGTCATTGCGGACGCGGTAATCGAAGCGAATCAAGGCGAGCAGTATACCGACGCTCCCGTAGAGGATAAGGACGCCGTTGCGGAAGAAGCGGCGGAGACCGAAGCCGAAGGACAAGCGGAATAATTTTATAAGGAGAAAGGGAATTATGTTTACAGGTAGCGACGTTGTCGCGCTCCGTCAAAAGACGGGCGCAGGCATTTTGGATTGCAAAAAAGCGTTGACGGAAACGAACGGCGATATGGACAAGGCGGTTGATTACCTCAGAGAAAAGGGAATCGCAACCGCGGCGAAAAAGGCAGGCAGAATCGCAGCCGAAGGCACTTGCTATGCGGAAGTAAAAGGCAATACCGCGGTTTTGGTTGAAGTTAACTGCGAATCCGATTTCGTTTCTAAGGGCGATATGTTCGGCGCGTTCGCGAAGTCGGTTGCGGATTATATTTTCGCGAACGACGTGAAAGACGTGGAAGAAGTCATCGAGGCGATGAAAGATCAGACGACCGAAGCGATTCAGAAGATCGGCGAAAACATTAAGATCAGACGCTTCGTTAAATACGTTTCCGATCAGACGTTGAGCAGTTACATTCACATGGGCGGCAAGATCGGCGTCGTCGTGGAATGTGCGAACGGCGTCGGCGCGGACACCATTCACGACGTGGCGTTGCAGATCGCCGCGGCGAAGCCCCTTTACGTTAAGGACGAGGACGTTCCCGCAGAGATCATCGAAAAGGAAAAGGAAATTTTGATCGCGCAGATCAAAAACGATCCGAAACTTGCCAATAAGCCCGAGCAAGTGATTGAAAGAATGGTCGAGGGCAAAGTTAAGAAATATTACGAAGAAAATTGCGTATTGAACCAAGCGTTCGTAAAAGACCCGTCCTTGACGGTCGGCGCACTGTTGAAGAAAGAAAATTCGACGGTAATCAGATTCACGCGTTTTGAAATGGGCGAAGGCTTAGAAAAGAAATCCAACGATTTCGCTGCCGAAGTCGAAGCGCAAATGAAGAAATAAAACAACAAAGAAGAAACACGGGTAATCGACCAAAGAGGCGCAATTGCCGTGTTTCTTTTCCTATACGGAGTATTATGTCGAAAGCGAAATATAAGAGAGTTATTATCAAATTATCGGGCGAGGCGTTGGCGGGCGAAAGCGGTTTCGGCTTGGACGAATCCATCGTCGCAAAGGTCGTCGATCAAATCGTCAAGGTTAAGGAAATGGGCGTCGAGATCGGAATCATTCTCGGCGGCGGAAACTTTTGGCGGGGCAGACAGGGCACGGAAATGGATCGCACGACCGCCGATCATATGGGAATGTTGGCGACCGTCATCAATTCTCTCGCCTTACAAGACGCGATCGAAAAGCGCGGAATTCAAACGCGCGTGCAGACTGCGCTGACGATTACGCGCGTCGCCGAGCCTTATATTCTGAGGAAGGCGCTTTCTCATCTTGAAAAAGGCAGAATCGTTATCTTTGCGTGCGGAACGGGAAATCCCTATTTTTCGACGGATACGGGCGCTGCGCTTCGCACGGCGGAGATCGGCGCGGATGTTTTGTTGCTCGCGAAAAACGTAGACGGGATTTACGATTCCGATCCGAAGAAGAATCCGAACGCGAAGAAGATCGAACGGATTTCTCATATGGAATTTATTCGTCGGGATCTTCGCGCAATGGACGCGACTGCGGTCACGATTTGCATGGAAAACAAAATCCCCGTACTCGCATTCGGACTGTTTGAAGAAAATTCCATCGTCCGTGCGGTCGAAGGACAGAATATCGGTACTTTAATCATCTGACAAAAGGAGGAAAAGAGAATGAACTTTGAAAACGAGCAAGTTGAAATGATTATGATGGACGCGATGGAAAGAACGGAAAAAACCTGTTCGGTTCTCGCTTCCGATTTTGCCGCGGTGCGCGCAGGCAGAGCGAATCCCCACATTCTGGATAAGGTTTTGGTGGATTATTACGGAACGCCTACCCCGATCAATCAGGTAGGGAACATTTCCGTGTCGGACGCGCGTTGCTTGGTCATTGCCCCGTGGGACGTTTCCATGTTGAAAGTGATCGAGAAGCAACTTTTGCAAGATAACATCGGGATTACGCCGTCCAACGACGGTAAGGTGATCCGCCTCGTGTTCCCCGTGCTGACCGAAGAGCGTAGAAAAGATCTCGTCAAGCAGGTCAAGAAAATGGCGGAGGACGCGAAAGTCGCCGTTCGTAACATCAGACGGGACGCGATGGATTCGTTGAAAAAGTTGAAAAACGAAAAAGTCGTGTCCGAGGACGAGCATGCGAATGCGGAGAAAGAAGTCGATAAGCATATTTCCAAGGAAATCGAGCGTATTGAAAAACTCGCCGCGGACAAGGAGAAGGACGTGCTGTCCGTATAATGGAAGAACGCCATATTCCTTGTCATCTCGGCATTATCATGGATGGGAACGGCAGATGGGCACAAAAGAACGGAAAGAAGCGTTCTTACGGACACCGTAAGGGCGCGTTGAACGTGGAAAAAATCGTCGAGCATGCGTTTCGTTGCGGTGTTTCGGCGGTTTCGCTTTTCGCGTTTTCTTCCGAAAATTGGAAGCGGCCGAAAGAAGAGGTGGAAGCGATTCTCGATCTTATTCGCGATTATTTCGATCGGTACTTAAAAAGACTGGTCAAAAACGGCGTCATGGTGCGCGTTATGGGAGAAATTTCCGCGCTTCCGAGCGATTTGCAGGCGTCCGTTGCGCGCGTTACGGCGGATACCGCCGGCGGCAAGAATATTTTAAATATCGGAATCAATTACGGCGGACGGCAGGAGATCGTGCGTGCGACGAATACTCTTTGCCGAAAAGGCGCGCTCGTCACCGAAGAATCTTTTTCGGCGGCGTTGGACACGGTAGGCTTGCCTCCGCTCGATTTTCTCATTCGTACGGGCGGAGAAAAACGCCTCAGTAATTTTATGTTGTTTGAAGCGGCTTATGCGGAGTTGTATTTTACGGACGTTTATTGGCCGGATTTCGGGAAAGCGGATTTGGACGAAGCGTTGGAAGATTATTCCCGTCGCAAGCGTCGCTTCGGAAGTTTGTAAAGGATTATGTTGAAACGAACGCTGACCGGCGCGGGGCTGGTTGCGGTTTGCGTGGGATTTTTCCTACTCCGCAACCTCGTGGACGCGCGTCTGTTTTGTATTTTAATCGGAATTTTTTGCATGCTCGGAACGTATGAATTGATGCGCGCGTTGGGCGACCGTGCGGCGTGTATGCCGTACGTCATGGTCTATGCGGTTGCGATCGTTCCGTCTTACGTCTTGGGCGGAATCGCGGCGGCGGCGATCGTGTTCGCGTTGTTTGCGGTTTCGTTCGTCCTTTTGTTTGCGTTGGATCGGACGTTTAAGGCGAGTCAACTCGGTCTTACGTTGTTTGCGATGGCGTATCCTTCCTTTTTCCTCGTGGCGATGGCTGCGGTGAATCAGTTGGGGGAGAACGGGTATTTCGCACTGCTGTTGATTTTTTTAGTTTCGCCTGCCGCAGATACGTTTGCATATTTGGTGGGGAGTTTGTTGAAAGGTCCGAAACTTTGTCCCAAACTCAGTCCGAACAAGACGATTTCGGGGGCGATCGGCGGATTAGTCGGCGGAGTTGCCGCCGCGCTTGCGCTTTATTTTATCTTAAAGCCGGAACTGAACGTTCCGCTTCCTGCCTTTTTCGTCGCGATGATCGGATTGATTGCGGCGGTGTTTACCGAATGCGGCGACCTTTTTGAAAGTTTTATCAAGCGGCGGCTGGGAATTAAGGATATGGGAAAAATTCTTCCCGGTCACGGCGGAATTATGGATCGTATCGACGGTATGTTGTTTGCGAGCGCGTTTCTCTGCTTTGTGTTTGCGTTGTTATAACCCGAAGAAAGGGTATTTTTATAAGGAATCGATCATATATGAAGAATGTAGCCGTAATGGGCTGTACCGGCTCGATCGGGCGTACGGCGTTGGCGGTCGTGCGCAATCATCCCGACCTTTTTCGGATCACGGCGATCGCCGCGAGGAGAGAATCGGAGGAGTTTG
>CAYRPB010000051.1:8577-10810 GCA_964426105.1 uncultured Clostridia bacterium
CGAAACGTTCGGGGGCGCGGATTCTTCCCGTCGATTCCGAACATTCCGCGCTTTGGCAAGCATTGTCTTGTCGGTACGATACGCCTTTTGAAAAATTGATTTTGACGGCGAGCGGCGGTCCGTTTCTCCGTTATTCGGCAGACGCGCTTACGCGCGTGACGGCGAAAGAGGCTTTGCGCCACCCGAATTGGAGCATGGGCGCGAAAATAACGGTGGATTCCGCAACGCTTTTCAATAAGGGGTTAGAGGTAATCGAGGCGACTTGGCTGTTCGGTGCGCCCGAAGAGCGCGTAGAGGTCGTCGTTCATCCGCAAAGCGTGGTTCATTCCATGGTGGAATTTGCGGACGGCGCGGTGATCGCGCAACTCGGATATCCGTCCATGGAAGTTCCCGTGCAACTCGCGCTTTCCTATCCGGAACGCTTTTCGTCGTCCGTTCCGCGGTTAGATTTCTCCGAATTACATAAACTAGAATTCGAGAAGCCGGACGAGGCGCGTTTTCCTTGTTTGCGACTTGCGCGGCAGGCGTTGCGTGCGGGCGGTTCTTATCCCGCGACGGCGAACGCCGCGAACGAAGCGGCGGTGAACGCTTTTCTTTCGGGTAAAATCGGATTTTGCGATATTCCTGCGTTGATCGAGTCGTCTTTGAGCGCGTTCGACGGGAAAGAAGCGACGGATTTTGCACAACTTGCGGAAATAGACGAAGCGGCGCGCCGCTACGTTATACAAAAAATCGGAGATTAAACGTTGTTAATATTAGCGTCTTTTCAAAGCGTAATGACCTACGTCGGATACGTTCTGGCGGCGATCTTATTGCTTCTTATCATGATCACGGTGCACGAATTCGGACACTATGCGGCAGGAAAACTGCTCGGATTCGGAATCGAAGAATTTGCGATCGGTTTCGGACCGAAACTGTTTCGGCGGCAAAAAAAGAACGGCGAGTATTTTTCCGTTCGTCTTTTTCCGTTGGGCGGCTTTTGCGCTTTTAAGGGCGAGGACGCGGATGATCCCGATCCGTCGGCGTTCAATAATCAAAAACCGTGGAAACGCATTATCGTGCTTGCGGCAGGCGCGTTCATGAATATGTTGACGGCGTTGGTGATTATCTTTATTTTATTTGCCGTATACGGGCAGATGACGCTTTTGGTCGGCGACGAACGGACGGGGGAAGCGTATTCCTTTCAACAATACGACGTTATTATCAAAGCAGAAGATCGCAACGTCTACATGACGACCGACCTGATGGAAGTGATTTCGGGCAAGAAAGAGGGCGATATCGTCCGTTTTTTGGTGCGCCGCGGCGGAGAGGACGTCGAAATCGAGGTAAAGCTTCGCCAAGACGCGGTGTTTGAAAGCGTAGAGGACGCGAGCAAAGCGTTGGAATATTTGGGCGTCAATCAAATTTACGCCACTTACGTTCGGTTCGGCTTTTTCGAGAGCGTCGGGCGCGCGTTTTCTTATGCCGGCAGAATCGGCGGCAGCATTTTTACGGTGCTGGGGCAACTTTTAACGGGGCGTTTGTCCGTTTCCGCTTTGGGCGGACCGATCACAACGGTAACGACCACCGTCGGAGCGATTGCGAACGGCGGCTTTGCTTATTGGCTGGAAATGGTGGCGTTCATCGGCATTAATTTGGGCGTGTTCAATCTCTTGCCGATTCCGGCGTTGGACGGCTCGCGCATCGTCTTTGCGGTGATCGAATGGATTCGGAAAAAACCGTTGAATCGGAACGTCGAAGCGATCATTCACGTGGCGGGCTTCGTTTTGTTGTTCGGATTTGCGATTTTGGTGGACGTGTTGAAATTATTTTAGACCGATTCATAATGAAAAAGTTACAGAAAGTTGCAAAATGTAAAATTTTGTGCTAATATATAGAAAAATAAAATCGAAAAAAGGGCTAGCCCTTTTCTGCTTTGTTTTTTAACAAAGCAGAAAATCTTCCTTTTTGAAAAAATAATAAAACAAAGGAGAAGTTTTATGAAACGAAACAAGAAAGGTTTTACGATCGTAGAGTTGGTGATCGTCATCGCCGTCGTCGCCGTTTTGGCGGCGGTGTTGATTCCGACGTTTTCCAACTTGATCGCAAAGGCAAACGTGTCCGCGGATCAACAGGCTGTTCGCAGTATGAATATGGCGTTGATGTCGGACGAGGCGTTGAACGGCAAACCTTCTAATTTGGGAGAGGCGCGCGCGGTACTTGCGGAAGCCGGATACAATTCCGAGGGATATCA
>CAYRPB010000052.1:0-10164 GCA_964426105.1 uncultured Clostridia bacterium
ACGGCAGGGCGCGTCAAAATAATCTTTTCCACCTGCTTGGACTTATACGCGGCGACCGCCAACGCGACGGCAAGATACGTCTTGCCCGTTCCTGCCGGTCCGATTCCGAACACGACGGTATTGTTTTTGATTGCGTCCACGTAAGTTTTCTGTCCGATGGTTCTGCATTTGACGGGTTTTCCGCGTGAGGTGACTGCAACCACGCCGGACATCATTTTAGCGATATCCGCGTCATTCCCCTCTTTTGCCAACTCGACGCAATACAACAGCCGCGTTTTATCGATATTCTCCCCTGCGTCCGTCAATTCGGAAAGCCGCTCTAACACCGTCTTGCACAATTCGGCGCGCTCGCCCTCGATAGAGAGCGTCGTTCCCTTAACGCGAATTTCCACCCCCAATTCGGCACGCAACAGATTCAAATTTTCATCGAATACGCCGAACAGCCGAGATAACTTTTCGTTCGATCCGATTTCCAACGTCGTTTCTTTCAATCTTTCCCTCCGTATAAAACGCGACGGTAACGTCCCGTCACCCGAAAACCGCCGTCCGTACGCTCTGCCGAAACGGCGACGTAATCCCGATCGGCTTGCGCGCAAAACAGCGCGATCGCAGATTCTTCGTTCTCCGCCGCAACGACGGCGGTATCCGCAATCAACAGTCCGACCTCGCCCAAAACACACACTCGCCGTTCGATTTCGTCCGAAAGAACGACGCCGTTCAATAAAATCGCACCCTTTTCCACCGTGTCTCCCACAGAAACGCAAGCCGTTCCGCGATAGAGTTTTATGTATTCCACAATTCCCGTTTCGGGCGCGTAAAGCGCGTCTTTTGCAGTAAACAGCGGCGTTTCTTCGTCCGCAACGGCAAGTTCGACGACGAGCCGATTTCCCTCTCTTTTTACGGAGGCAAACGAAAAATGCGAATTTTTTAATAATGATCGAGCAAGAGCGTCGCAATCGCGCGAAAAGAAAAACGTATAAGGCTGAACGCCGTTTTCCTCCAAGCAAGCCTCCGCTTCCGCAGCGTAAAGGCTTCCCGTTCCGCGATATTCGATTCCCGTTAACAGACGGTCTCCGAAAAACAGCGTAAACGCCAGTACGCAAATTCCGACGAGAACGCCGGGATTGCGAAAACAAAGCGCAAGCAATAATCCCGATCCGTATTCTCCCGATTCGGTTACATTATAGCACATATTTTCCGTAATTGCAAAAAATTTTTGCTTGTCCGCGCTTTTCAGCGAAAATTTCAGCGTTTTTCGGTTGATTTTTCGAACGCGATACAATTGAATCCGTTGCCGAGCGAGCGTATTGAGTAGCCGATCGAGATTCAATCCCTCGACCGTATAAGAAACGTAATGCCTTTTCACAGCGATTCTACCTCGAATTTCCGAATAGCACCCAAAATCACCATATCGCCGAAATCGTAACGATCGATCGAAAGATTTTCCCCCTCTACCGTCAGTCGTCCGCGCTTTAACAGCAGAACGATTTTATTCGGCTCGTAACTGAAAAGCCCTTTGACGTTTTCAAGATAAGCGGCTCTCCCGTACAACGTCGCGCGGTAGGGCAACGGCAGCAACGCGTCGCCGCCGCAAAGTTCGAATATCGTTTCCCGAAAGTTCAAATTCCGCCCTCCGTATACAGATGATTTTCTATCTCTATTGTATGTTTTTAAAAAGAATTTAAACACTTGCAAGAAACGAAAAAACGATTGCTTTTTCCGTTTCCGCATTACAATAAGAAAAAAGACACGCCGAAACGCTCGTTCACGAAACACGCGCTTACCCGTGAAATCATTCAAAGCGCCGTCAAAGGAATCGCAACCGACACAAGATTATAAAACAATTATCAATGAACGATAAAGCAAAACGGATCGAACTTTCCCCGTACGAAAAAGAACAATCCGTTTTTTTGTTTTCATCAACGCTTAACGCGTAAGCGCGTCCGCAAGCGCGAACAATTTTTCCTCTGTTTCGGGTTTAACAGCGGAAAGAATAGTAACCGTTTCCCCGAGGATTTCCGTATTTTTCAGTTCGGATACCGCCGCCGTCATAAGTCTGCCTGCCACGGGCGCCCAAGAGCCGTTTTCGATTATTCCGAATTTCCGTCCGGCAAGCCCGTGCTTTTTCAGTTCGGCGATAAAATATTCCATAGGACTGAAAATTCCCGCATTATAAGTAGAAGCCGCCAAAACGATACGATCGAAACGGAACGCCTCTGCAACGAGATAGGAAACGTCCGTGCGCGCAACGTCGTAAAGACGCGTCGCAACACACCGTTCCCCCAAGCGGTCGGCAAGCAAACGCGCCGCCCGTTCGGTATTGCCGTAAACCGATCCGTACACAATCAAAACGCCCGATTCTTCCGGCGTATACGTGCTCCACCGATTGTATTTTTCCAAAAGGAAAGCAAAATTTTTCCGCCATATCGGACCGTGCAACGGACAAACCGTTTCGATGGAGAACGCCGCCGCCTTTTTCAAAACGGCTTGCACCTGCACGCCGTATTTCCCGACGATGTTGGTATAATATCGCCGCGCTTCCGCAAGCCATTCGGCTTCATACGGAAGTTCGTCCGCAAAAAGGTTACCCGACAACGCGCCGAACGTACCGAACGCATCCGCCGAAAAGAGAATTTTCTCCGTCTTTTCATAGGTCATCGTGACTTCCGGCCAATGCACCATGGGCGCGAACAAAAAACAAAGAACGTGCTTTCCGATCGACAACTCGTCCCCCTCTTTTATAATCAAAAAGCGTTCTGCGGCGATTGGCCCGAAGAAGTTTCCGATCATTGTCCGCACTTTATCGTTACAGACGACGCGCACATTCGGATAAAGAGTCAAAATCCGTCCGATATTGGAGGCGTGATCGGGTTCCATATGCTGGACAACGAGATAATCCAACTTCCGCCCGTCCAACGCTGCGGATACGTTTGCGAAAAACGTCTCGCTCACCGATTCGTCCGCCGTATCGATAAGAGCGGTTTTTTCGTCCGTAAAGAGATAAGAATTAAACGAAGCGCCATTTTCAATGGGATAAACGTTCTCAAAATAGGGATTTCTGCGATTGCCCGCCCCTACGTAAAACAATCCGTCTTTTACCGTGCGTAAGTAAGCCATTTTTTATTTCTCCTGCTGTTTTATTCTTAAACAATGTAATGTTCTGAATCGAAGTTTTTTCCTTGCGATTGCTTTTCACGCCCCGTGAACGTACGACGTGAAAAAACTTGCAAGCAATTTTGCTCGCCTTGTATTATACAACAAAACAGCCGTCTTGTCCAAAAAAACGGCTGTCTTTTTCCCTCTTTTCTCAAAATAAACGATTACGAAAAATCTTTCGCGGCGAATCTTTTTCAAAAGCAAAATCGCGAATGGTTTTAACGCCCGTTTATCCGTTCTTTTTCGTTTGATCGGCGAGAATGTTTCTGATATCCTCGAGCAACGCTTCGGTCGTGTGCTTCGCAGCCTCGTCCGCGGCGGTTTTTTCCGCAGCGGCGGCAGCCTCGTCGCGCGCTTTTGCGGCGGCTTCGATCTCGGCAATCGACTTTCCGCTCTTTCTCAACTTAAAATATTCCTCTTTCGTATAGCCGTAATATTTCGGAGTCAATGCGCCTTTCGCAGCCATAGTCGCTTTTAAGATCAAAAACAATACGAGCGCGATCAAGAAGAAATTGACGATCGCGTTAATCACCGATCCCCAATCGATATAAATCGAATTCGCAAGATCGATTGCGCCTGCCGCGTCGTAAACGGTCTTCAAAAACGTATACGATTCGGTCATCGCGCCGTCCCCGAAAATCGACGCAAGCACCCAATTGATCAACGGTTTCAAAATACCGTCGGAAAGCGCCGTCACGATCGCCGTGAACGCACTGCCGATAATCATGCCGACGGCAAGATCCATTACGTTGCCACGCGACACAAATGCCTTAAAGTCTTTTAAAAATTTCTTCATTTGAGTATACCTCTCTTAAAAAATATTTTATCGGTCAAACAACTTCCTTTCCGCGCGCACTAAACGTTTTAACCGTTTCCCGACCTCGGACGGAGAAGCGTTGAACAACCTTTCTTTCAATATTTTTCGATCGATTTGCTTCATATTCCCCACCCCGTGCATACCAAAACGATACTCAGCGCGATCAAGTAGAGTGAGAACCATTTGTAATTTGCCTTTTTCATCGCCGTTAAAAACAGACGAATCGCGAAATATCCGCTCACCGCCGCCGCGGCTACGCCGAACAGAACGGGAATCGCCTCAACCGAAACGCCGCAAACCGCCGCTTTTATCCCCTCGGACAGTACCGCGCCGAAAATCACGGGAACGCTCATTAAAAAGCAAAACTCCGCATTTTCCTCTCGGTTGACGCCGAGAAAACACCCCGTCGCCGCAGTCGTTCCGCTACGCGAAAGTCCGGGCAATATCGCCGCCGCCTGCGCAAGTCCGTAAATAACGCTTTCTTTCCACCCGACCGAACGAAAAGACGGTCTTTTAGAACGACGTTCTGCCGCGGCAAGCAAAACAGCCGTAGCGAGAAAGCCGAAAATAACGTAATTTCCGCCGAAAAAAACCGCGTCGATCCAATCGTCCAACAAAAAACCGACCATTGCGGCAGGAACGCTAGCCGTTATCAGAAACAAAAGTTTGCGAAAGGGCTTACGGAATAAACCGATCAATTGCCCGAAATAAACGCTTACAAGCGGAATCAACGTCCCCGCATGTAGCATTACACCCAAAAACAAACCGCCGTCCACGCCCATACAGCGTTCCAAAACAATCAAATGTCCAGACGACGAAACGGGCAGAAATTCGGTCATTCCCTGTACCAATCCCAAGACGATTGCCTGCCAAATTTCCATAAAGTTCTCCTTGCCCATTCAGTATATGCAAGGAGAGAACGGACTATTCCGAAGAAAACTCAGTCCAACAACTTCAAAAATTCACGCACGGCAAAGGAGGGCTTTTCATCCTTGGCAAGTACCAACCCGATTCCGCGAACGGGAAGGGAGGGATTCGTACGAATCTCCTTTAACGTTCCGGCTTCCAACTCATGCCGAACAAATTCACGCGGAATACACGCGATCCCGATTCCCTTTTTCGCAAGTTCCGCCATCAATTCAAGGCTCGCAAGTTCAACCTCGGGGTGCAGATGAATTCCCAACGAATGAGCGTACCCGACGATCGCTTGGCGCGTTGCGGTGGAAAGTTCCAGCATCAACAGCGGATAATCTTGTAAGCGAGAAAGGGGAACAACGTCGTCGGTCAACTCCGAAAACGCTTCGGACGCAACGAAAATATCGTGTAATTGCATCACCTTGTCCGTCAAATTGACCTCATGGTCGTCAACGGGAAGATTGACGAAGCCGATATCGCCCTTTCTGTTTTTAATCAATTCGATCGTTTCGGCGGACGTGCCGTCTTGAATGACGATCTTGACGTTCGGGTAACGTTCGTGATACGTTTTTATGTAATCGATCAAAAAATGCGTCGCGACGGTATCCGAAGCGCAGATGCGCAAAACCCCCGTCGCGGTATTTTTCAACTCGGCGTAATGCGTTTCCGCTTGATTGAACAATTTCAATGCCTGCTCAACCGCGTCGAACATTTGCTTTCCTCCCGGTTCGGTCAGTTCCATTCCCCGATGCGTACGGTTGAACAGTTTGCCGCCCAACTGATTTTCCAACTGCTTGATCGCTTGCGAAACCGCCGGCTGCGAAATATACAATTCTTCCGCCGCCCTTGTTAAACTGCCGCATTTTGCGACCGCGTAAAATACCCTGTACAATTCAAGATTGACCATATCTTCTCCGAACGCGTTTCTTTCAGTATAGCACAAAACCGCGTAAAATTGTCAAACTTTTTACAAATATTTATAAAAATTCCGAAAGATTCCAAGCGTCGCTCCATAGCAGTCGCTCGTTCTTCCGAAATCGCCCCTTACGCAAATTTCCCGTTTGCCGCCGTTTTCGCGCAAACGAACACAACCTTACGGAAAAATTCACGTCTTAACGATAACGAAAAAAGGCGGACGGTAAACCGTTCGCCGACTTTGAATTTTATCAAACTCAATCTTTCTTCTCAGCCTTGGGCTCGACAACCAACTTGCCGTCGTAATAACCGCACTTCTTGCAGACGTTATGAGCCACTTTCAATTCATGGCACTGCGGACATTCCGTCAACGTGGGAGCAACCGCCTTATAATTTGCGAATCTCTTATTCGTTCTCTGTTTCGAAGTCTTACTTTTCTGAACCGCCATCTTTCTTCACCTTCCTTTTTTACGCTTGACAGCCGCAATCTCCCTCGTTCCGATCCTTGCCGCAAACGGGACAAAGCCCCTTGCAGTCTTCCCGACACAGAAATACGATAGGGAGTTCCAGCAAAATTTTATCGGTCACCGCTTTCGTTAAATCCAGCAAGTCGTTCCGATAGGTGTATAACTCATCCGATTCACCCGAAACGAAATCTTCATCCAGCGTGCAGACGTACGTCCGCTCCGCTTCCGAAAGGCAACGGTTGCACGCGCCGACGAGCGTTATCGTCAAATCCGCTCTGACGAACGCCTCGCTCTTCGATAGGATGCCGACTTCGCCGACGATCTTCACCGGAGCCGCAAAGCGGACGGCAGGAATCGTCAAAATCGCGTCGTCCGGAGTATATTCGAAATAAAAACTTTCCGAATCTTTCCCTTCCTGCCGCAGTTTTTTCAGATCAATCTTCATATTCACCCAATAATTGCTTAATAAGTATACTCAATTTGCAAAGAGTTGTCAACTTTTTCGGCGGAGTTTCGCGGATTTTCCCGATTCTCCGCCGAATTTTCACAGTTTTTCTACGATAGCCCTCGTTTCTCTCGCGATAACGAGTTCTTCGTTGGTCGGAATAACCAAAATTTTGACCTTGCTGTTCGGCGCGGAGATCTCGTGAACGGGATCGCCCGTACGCTTTCTGTTCTCGACGAGATCGAGTTCCGCCCCCATATATTCCAAACCGCCGGCAACCGCTTCGCGCACGTCGGCGTCGTTTTCTCCGATTCCTGCGGTAAAGACGATCGCGTCCGCGCCGCCCAACGCCGCCGCATAAGATCCGACGTATTTTTTAACGCGATAGGTAAACAGATCGAGCGCAAGACGAGCGCGCTCGTTGCCAGTCTCTTTCGCCGCCCTCAAATCGCGGAAGTCGCTCGAAACGCCCGAAACGCCCGAAACGCCAGACTTCTTGTTGAAAATCGTCAAAACCTCGCTCACCGATTTTCCGAGTTTTCCGCAGAGATACTCCACAACCGCCGGATCGACGTCGCCCGAACGCGTTCCCATCGGAACGCCCTCTAACGGCGTAAAGCCCATGGACGTATCCACGCATTTCCCTGCCTTTACGGCAGAAATAGACGAACCGTTCCCCAAGTGGCAGGTAATAACCTTTGCTTCGGGATTCTTCAAATACGCGGTCGCCAACGCGGAAACATATTGATGGCTCGTTCCGTGGAAGCCGTACCGTCTTACCTTGTACTTTTCGTAATATTCCAACGGAAGCGCGTACATATACGCGTAATCGGGCATCGTGGAATGGAACGCCGTATCGAACACGCCGACCATGGGCGTATTCGGCATTACCTCGCGGCACGCGTTGATTCCCGTGATATTCGCAGGCTGGTGCAACGGCGCGAGTTCGGTGTTGCCCTCGCATACCTTCATCACGTCGTCGGTCAACAGAACGGAGCAATCGAAATCTTCCGCACTATGAACTACGCGATGTCCCACCGCGTCGATCTCTTTCATGTCCGCGATCACGCCCCACTCGGAGTCGGTCAACGTATCCAAAACCAACTGAACGGCAACCTTGTGGTTGGGCAGCGGCTTTTCGATCACGGTTTCCCCCTTAGCCGTTTTGTGTTTCAAAAATGCGCCGTCCAAGCCGATCCGTTCGCAACCGCCCTTTGCGATCGCACGTTCGTTATCCATGTCGATCAACTGATATTTAAGAGAAGAACTCCCTGCGTTTACTACCAAAATTTTCATAATTTCACCCTTTTCCTTTTATTTAATCAAAGTCTGCAATGCCGTAATTGCAATCGCCGCAACGACGTCCTCCGCATGACAACCGCGAGAGAGATCGTTGATCGGTTTCGCAAAGCCCTGACAAAGCGGACCGACCGCCTGGAATCCGCCCAACCGCTCGGTCAACTTATAGCCGATATTGCCTGCGTCCAGATCGGGGAAGATCAAGACGTTTGCGTGTCCTGCGATCTCGGAGCCGGGCGCTTTGGATTTTGCGACGTCCGGAACGATCGCCGCGTCCAACTGAAATTCTCCGTCCGCATGAAGTTCGGGAGCGATTTCGTGTAACTTTGCAAGTCCCGTCGTCACCTTATCCACGTCGGCGTGCTTCGCGCTGCCCTTAGTGGAATGGGAAAGAAACGCGATTCTCGGTTCGAGTTCCGCAATCACCTCTGCGGACTGCGCCGCGGAAACGGCGATATAAGCGAGTTCCTCGGACGTCGGATTCTGACACAAACCGGAATCCGAATAAATATAACAACCGTCCTCGCAATAGGGATTCCCCTGCTCTGGCGCAATCATCAAAAAGTAACTGGAAACGAGAGGAACGCCGGGCGCGGTCTTAACGATCTGCAAACCGGGGCGCAACGTGTTGGCGGTCGAATGGCAAGCGCCGGACACCAAACCGTCCACGTCGCCCGCTTTGAGCATCAAAACGCCGAAATACGTATTATCCCTGGAGAGTTCGTCCGCCTGCTCCTCGGTCATGCCTTTCGCCTTTCTGAGATCATAAAGAAGTTTCGCATATTCCGCACGCTTTTCGCTCGTTTTCGGATCGATCACCGTCACTCCGGTAAGATCGACGTCGGGATTGTTCTTCTTGATTTCCTCGGGATTTCCCAACAGCGTAATCTCCGCAATCCCCTCGCGAACGGCGTCCGCCGCCGCTTTTACAACGCGAGCGTCCTCGCCCTCCGGCAAGACGATGTGCTTATGCAGCGCGGAAGCGCGCTCCTTAATCCGTTCTAAAACTTTCGTCATATTCATTCTCCTTTCTATTTTTCTTGCTATTTTTTCAAAAATATCGTATACTGACGATAGTAAGCAAAAATAAATTTTTGCAGTGCTATCGTTTTTCTCCCTTGCCAAAACGCAATGAAGAAAAGCAAATCGAAACAAAATGCGAAAAAGCGTTTGCAATCAACCTTTTTCCTTTCTATTATAGCCTATTTAACAGAAAAAGTAAAAGAAAATAAGGAGTTTTTTATGAAAATTTGCGCGTGCGTCGCCGAATACAACCCCTTTCATTTCGGGCACGTCAATCACATTCGCTATATGAAAGAAACGTTGGGATTCGATCGGGTGATCGTTCTGATGAGCGGAAACTTTACCCAACGGGGCGAAGCCGCCGTAGCGGACAAATATACGCGCGCCGTTTGGGCGATCGAGGGGGGCGCGGATCTCGTTTTTGAACTGCCGACCGTCTTTGCTACGGCAAACGCGGAATTGTTTGCTTCCGGCGCGATGAACATAATCGACGCGCTGAACGTCGCGCAAGGCGTCTGCTTCGGAGCGGAATCGGGCACGGCGGAAGAATTTCTCTCCACCGCTCGCGCGCTCAATACCGAAACGAAAGAATTTCAAAAAGCATTAAAGAGAAATTTAGAAACGGGCGTTTCGTACGCCGCCGCGCGGCTCGCCACCGTAAAGGAATTAAACATTGCCGGCTTAAACGAGGCGTTGACCGAAACTCCCAACAATATTTTGGGCGTAGAATACACCAAACGCCTCTTAAAATTAAAAAGCAATCTGGAAATTTATCCGTTGATCCGCGAAAACACGCATAACGATCCGTCTTTAAAAAAGGGAGTAACGAGCGCGACCAGTATTCGCAATGCGCTTGCGTGCGGCGAAAAGAGAAAAATTAAAAAGAGCGTTCCGCCCTACGTGTTCCGCACGCTTCCTCCCTTTCTCCCCGATTGCGACAAGATGATCTTAACCCGTTTGTTCACCGCTTCCGCAGAGGAAATGAAAGCGATCTCGGACTGCACGGAGGGACTGGAAAACCGCATCAAAGCGTTAATTAAGGACAACCTCGTCTATTCGGAAGCGCTTGCCAAAATCACAACCAAACGGTATACGACGGCGAGAATACGGCGCATCTGCATCGCGAA
>CAYRPB010000053.1:0-10152 GCA_964426105.1 uncultured Clostridia bacterium
ACAATACAATCCTTACGGAAAGACGTTGGACGAAATCCGCGGCATTGATTAAAAATAGCGCAACTTTTATTCCTTTTTTGAAAAAGGAAATTTCACAAAACACCGAAAAGCACAAAAACGCACGGAATCCGAAACGGACGCCGTGCGTTTTTTCTGATTTTCACGAAAGCGTTTCTCCGAAAACGCTCCCTTAAAAAAACAAGTTCTTTTTCTCAGCCTTTTTTCAGTCGCTCGACGAATCTGCCGATCCGCGCGGTCGCTTCGATCAAATTCGCCATGGACGCCGCGTACGAACAACGAATATGATAAAGTCCGCTTTCTCCGAACGCGCCGCCGGGCACGACCGCCACGCACTCTTCTTTGAGAAGCCGCTCTGCAAACGCCTCTCCCGTCAACCCCGTCGGAAGAACGGACGGGAACAGATAAAACGCCCCTTTCGGTTCGAACACGGGAAGCCCCATCGCACAAAACGAATGGTATAAATACTGCCGCCGCCGATCGTATTCTGCTCGCATTTCCGCGACGACGGCGAAATCGTCCTCGCGCCCCTCGCGCAACGCGGCAAGCGCGGCGTGCTGACTAAATCCGGGCGCGCAAATGATCGTGTATTGATGAATCTTTAAGATCGCGTTCAAAATATTCTCGGGCGCGGCAACATAGCCAACGCGCCACCCCGTCATCGCGAACGCCTTGGAAAAGCCGCTTACCAACACCACGCGCCCCGTCAATTCGGGCAAAGACGCAATGGAAAACGGCGCGCTCCCGTACGTTAACTCGGCGTAAATTTCGTCAGCCAAGACCAAAAGATCGTATTTTTGAATGATCGGAACAAGCGCCTTTGCCTGCGCCTTGGTCATGATTCCGCCCGTCGGGTTGTTGGGATAGGGAAAAATTAAAATTTTGGAACGGCTTGTAATCGCCCTTTCCAACCGTTCCGGCGTAAGAATAAAACCGTCGTCCGCACTGCACGGAACGGGAACGGCTTTTCCTCCGCACAATTGCACGCACGGGCTGTAAGAAACGTAACTCGGATCGGGAATCAACACCTCGTCGCCCTCGTCCACCGTCGCGCGCAACGTCGCATCGATCGCCTCGCTCGCGCCGATGGTCACGACGATTTCGTCCGAAGAAAACCGCACGTCGTAACGCTCGAGCAAAAAACGGGAAATTTCTTCCGTAAGCGCAGGAAGTCCGCGATTGCCGGTATATGCCGTCTGCCCCTTTTGCAAGGATTGATACGCGGCGTTACGAATTTCCCACGGCGTTACGAAATCCGGCTCGCCGATTCCGAGCGAAACGACGTCCTTGCTTTTCGCGACGATATCGAAAAACTTTCGGATTCCGGACGGCTTTAACGCGCTCGCCTTTTTGCTGACAAACTCTCTCATACGTGTAAAGGAAGCCGCTCGGCAGAATCCGTTCCCACCGTGCTCTGGCCCTCTATTTTATACTTTTTCAGAATAAAATGCGTTGCCGTTCCGATCACTCCGTCGATCGCGGAAAGTTTTTCGGAAACAAACCGCGCAATCTCCATGAGATTTCTGCCCTCGATGAACACCGCGAGATCGAATCCGCCGCTCATGAGATATAAACTGGAAACTTCCGGACAAGCCGCCAATTCGCCGGCAACTGCGTCGAAGCCCTTTAATTTTTGCGGCGAAACTTTTAACTCGATCAACGCTTGAACGCTGTCTTCCGCCGTCTTTTCCGAATTGACGACGGCAGAATATTTGACGATTACGCCCTCTTTCTCCATGGCGCGAATCTCCTCGGAAACGAACTCCTCGGAAAGCGAGGTCATTTTCGCAATCTGCGACGGCGTATAACGCGCGTCCTCTTTCAATAACTTAATAATAGCGTCCCTCGATTGTTTCATAAAACAGCACCCCTTTTGATATTTTTACCATTATATTGATTTCGGCGCAAAATGTCAATTGATTTTTTGCGCGGATTGTGATATGATTGTATTAAATTCGATGAAAGAAAAAAGAGGCGAGCAATGGTCAGAATTTGGGCGAAAGCAATGGAAAACAAAAAAATCAAACGGGAATATATCTTTGAAAAAGAGGGGGAAATCCGTTATTCCGAATTTTTCGACTATCTGACCGATATTTGTTATCATTTAGACAGTCCCACCCCCGTTTTAATGAAAATCCACCTGTTCCACTATGCGAAATACCGTATCGTCCGCTTCCGCAAAGACGATTTCGTGGAATCCGTCGACTACGACACGCTGGTTTTGGAAAACGCGGAACTGTGAATAATTTTCCCCGTTCGGCACATACTGCCCGATAAGGGGGTATTTATGAAAATTACGACGGTTATCGCCTACGTGCTCGTACTGATCGGCGCGATCGTATGGCTTTTGGTCGGGTTATTCGATTTTAATCTCGTCGCCTTTCTCTTCGGAGGAGGCGCGGAAGCGGTCGTTTCCCGTATCATCTATTCTTTGGTCGGGATTTCCGCCCTTTGGTTGATTTTCACCTGGTCGATCTACAATCCTTTTTCAAAAATCGCCTAACGGCTTCCGTCCGCCCTTGCGGACGGTTTTTTTATTTTTTTCTTCTCTGGCATTATGACGAAAGCGGCAATATTGCCGTTTGGTAAAAAACGATAAAAAAAGCGCATGAAAAGCCGCGCGGCAGAACAGACGTTCTGCCGCGCGGCTTCCTTTTCCCGACATAAAACGCAATATTCGCCGTTTTTACAGTGTAAAATTAACTCTTTAAAACTTTTTACGGGATTTCCCTATTGACCTTTTCGGAAAATCCCGAAAACCGTTCGGGAAATTTCAAAAAAAGTTACAAGGCTTTCCCCTCAATCTAATCTTATAAAAAACTTTTCCGTTACATTAAAAAGGAAATTTCCCTTTTCCTCAACCGCTTTAAGGCATAATATACGCCAACGCCCATGGTGTAGACAAATACCGCTTCCGTCAACAGCATAGAGCCGACGCAAATCCAATATTCCGCCCACGGCGTACCCGTCATCACAAAGACGAGCGGAATCACGAAACCGTTCAGCAAAACGGGCGGAAGAACCGCCAAAAAGATGTTTTCCGTCTTTCTGTAAATCAGACGCGTGGCGATTGCCGCCACAAGCGTAACCAAACTGCCGATAAAAATATCGGGTAACCCGTAGCCCGAAAAGAGATTCGCGAGCAGACACCCGATATATAACGCGACCGACGCTTCGGGGAAAAACACGGGCAACACGGTCAACGCTTCCGACGGGCGGATTTGTAACGGACCGTAAGCCAACGCGCCGAACACGACGGTTAGACTGACGTAAAGCGCGGCGGTAATCCCCGCGCGCGCAAGCAACTTTGTCGTCAAATGCTTCATTGAATTGTACCTCGGTTGTTTTATCGAAGTGTTTTCCGAAAACCTTCGCGCGAACATTATACCATTCTCCGCCGCCGTTTGCAAGCATATCGCCAACCGTTTTTCACAAAAAACGGTTAAACTGCATTCTCAGAGCAAGACTAAACGATTCCCTTGCCGTCACCGTTTATTCTAATTTCCTTAATTTCCCGAAAGGAAACAACACTCTGCACGGAAAAATCCCCTCTCATAAAATAAACTTTACCGAAAGGGGCAAATATCGTTGTGCGTTCGCGCCTACCGCGAACGCACAACGTTCTGTTTTTTATGAAAGTTGATTCAAAACTTGTTTGAAATTCGCTTTCTGCTCGTCGATTATCGCCTTATCCGCCGGCTTGACTTGATAATAATCGTTCTCAGCCATTTGCGTAAAGATCGTGAATTGATCGTTTGCGGAATCCACCAAATGCGATTTTACCGTCGAGCGAAATTTCGCACCGTTCCCCTCGGTCAGCGCGACCGAATACATTTTGACGATTTCCTTTTCAAGATTCAACATATCTTGCAAACTGTCCTTTTCGTTCAACTGCGTTTGTCTTTTATTCTGCATAGTTTCTTCTCCTTACAACAGATTGAGCAGCGCGGCGAAACGCTTTTCGTGGTGATCGGCAATTTTGCCGAACGTTTCCGAAACGACGGGATCGGTCAACGTTTCGGAATAAAGTTTTGCTTTTTTACACGCGCTCTCTTCGTACTTTAACAGATCGGCGATGAGCGTTACTTCTTTTGCTGTTAACTTATTATTTGGCATAAAAAAACCTCCTGCTTGGGAAATGATACCCGATACAGAAGGAAAATAAACCGTAATTTATATTTTTTTCAAAACTTCTTTTTGCGCCTCGTACTGCGCGATCGCCTTGCCGATAACCTCAACCGCTTCTTTTCTTCCGAACACTTGATCCACGGCGGTATCCTTATTTTCCAACTGCTTATACACCGAGAAAAAATGTGCCATTTCGTCAAAAATATGCCGCGGTAAATCGGAAATGGATTGATACCCGTTATAGTTGGGATCGGTAAAAGGGATTGCGATGATCTTTTCGTCCGACTTGCCGTTGTCTTTCATCGTGATCATGCCGATCGGGTAACACTCCACCAAGCACATGGGATTCAGGCTTTCCGAACATAAAATCAAAACGTCCAACGGATCGCCGTCATCCGCGTACGTGCGCGGAATAAAACCGTAATTCGCCGGATAATGCGTAGACGTATACAAAATACGATCCAACCGCAAAAGTCCCGTTTCTTTATCCATTTCGTACTTCTGCTTGCCACCCTTAGTAATTTCCACCACGGCAATAAAATCTTCCGGGCAAATCCGACTCGCGTCGATATCGTGCCAAATGTTCATAAAACGCTCCTTTTTTTTCAGTCTACCCGAAAACGCGAAAAATGTCAAGAAAAACTACAAGCGGATTGCTTCTTTCAACGATTCTTCGCCCACGAGCGCTGTTAAAATCACTTCCGCGTACAACCGCACGCCGAAATCGTTCGGGTGATTGATATTGTTCGCGAGGAAATCGCGCGTACGCTTTCCCGTCGCTTCCAACGCCGAAAAAGCCGAACTGCCGCGCGCCAACCCGACGCGTTCGTATTCCGCCGCGATCTTTTCTAAAATCTCTTCTTGCCCCACCTGTTTGATTCGCCAATTGCTTTGACGGTTGGGGAGCATCGTGGACACGAGCAAAACGAATCCGTTCGGATTTCGATCGAGAAACGCCTCGATCAGCGTGCGCATTTCTTTTTCCCACACGTCGTGCTCGGTCAAGCCGTCGTTCATGCCGAACGCCAACACGAGGAGATCGTACGAACGGGGCAACATACGCTCTTCCATTTCCCGAATCCCGTCCGCAGCACGCCATCCGCCGACCGCTTTATTGACTGTTTCCAACCGAACGCCGCACGCTTTTGCGAGATACGTACCCGTTAATTGCGCCCAAGAGGGCGTATACGGAGATAATTCTCCGCCGTACTCCGTTGCGCTTGCGTTACACCCAACCGTTATGGAATCCCCGTAAAAGAGAACCGCGCCGCCTCCCTGCTTTCGGAACCGCTCTTTCAACGACGCGAGTTTTCCGCTCGCTTGCGGAATAAACGAAAAATCGTTTTCCGCCGTGACGTAACTCACCGCGACTTCCTTTGCCGTAAACGTATCCTTTTCGCCGTAAGCGAGATAATATTGTCCGTTCAACGGAATCTCCGCATATGCGTTATCCACGCCGATCCCGACCTCCGCCGGCGTCGAACGGAAATAATCTGCTTCCTTGATAAAGGGCATAGACGAACCCTTTACCCGACGAACGATCTTCCCGTGCACGGTATAATCCTTTCCTTCCTCGTAAACCGTATCGAGCGTATAACTGCGCACGACGATTTTTCCCGTTGGTAAAAAAGCGAGCGTGCTTTCGCCCTCTTCCCCAACAAACAAAAGAGTGTCGTCGTAAATCTCGTTCGCACGCCAAAGAGGAACGAGGTGCTTCTCCGCCGTAAAGCGCACGGGTAAATCCGTTACTTTCATATTATTCTCCTATCTTCGTTTTTTCTTACTCTCAAATGGAACGTTCGCGATTTTTCGTCCCGACGACATTCCGTTATTCTTTATTGTACGCGCAATCAAAGCGTTTGTCAATCGGCTCGCTCCTCTTTTTCCGCGACGTAAAACTTCTTTTTCCCGAACAAGTAACGCTCCATACCCGACTTGACTCGACTACCGCATTAAGCAAGCCGTTATTTTTATATTGATAACCGACAATGATACAACCGCGTCATTGTTTATAAAAGAATAAGCGGCTGAAAGAATTCCCTCAACCGCTCAAATGATACAAGTATTTGCTTCCTAATTATTTTTTCGGTCAACACCCGTTCCTCGAATTACGACCGATCAAACACCATAAACTTTGCCTTTCCTTACAACGATGATTTTTCGGTCGTTAAAGATTCAAACAAAAGTACGATTTATTCAACGTCTTTTATAGGACTTTCAACCTTTGTCGTGCCGTAATCGACGCATTTACAAGTAGTTTCGACAGTCTCATCCATGGCAACCCCCTCATAATTCATCTTTACGGTCACGTTTCCGAGTATACCTGTCAAAACGCCATCGGACACGAAATAATCTATATATCCGTCGATTTCAAGACTGTCGCCGACGTCGCCCAACGCTATGCCGATTGCCTGAGACATATATGTCGACAAATTCTTTTTCGCAAGAGAGCAACCGTAATCGGTCTTCGTGAAATACGAATAGTGCAAAAACTGATTATTTGAAAAAGGTTTAAGAACACCTTCGTCGGTAAGAGAGGTCTTTGTCCACTCGCCATTATACAAAACGTAACAATCCAATCCGCCGTTTTCACCCTTTTCTATGTACATTTCAACAGTTTCGGAAGCATTTTCGCCATCCCCCTTGCTACTCGTTGTCATTTTGATATAAATACGATTATCGTCATATCGAATGATCGAGTCAGAGGACATTAACATCGTCATGGACTCCCCTGCCATGCGAGCTTTTGTCTCTGTTTTAACAGATTGAATAAAGGTGCAATTCTTATATTTGTCGCTGTTAAAAATAGAATTGTAATACCCCTTAGTAACCGTTTCTCCGGTAACGACAACGGGCGAAAAATATTTGAACCATCCCTCGCCGCTAATGATGTAAACAACAACTTTCTTGCCGTTTCCGTCGGCTTCGATCTTCTCAACCGAACGAGACGTTACCGCACGCCCCTCAGCCTCGGATTTTTCCTCGGAATAAGCAACCGTATATTTTTCAACAGACTTAGCATCCTTTAATAAGTCTTCGGAAATTCCTGCCGTTGCTATTTCTTCATCTGTTAAAGTTCCGTCACAAATAGCCGATGTAACGGTATACGTCACATCTTCTTCTGCGATTTCTTCCAATACGAAAGCCGCTGCGGCATCATCTGCCGTATCATACGATTCTTCCGAAAGCGAACCGATATAAGTTTCGGAAACGCCACCGATCTCGTCGATAAAAGCATTCTTGTCGGCATTATCTTTTGAACACGCCGAGAAAAAGCATCCCACAACTAAAAAAACTGCAATGACACAGCTTAAAATTCTAGTCTTTTTCATTATTCTCTCCTAGATAAATTTCATTTGTAAAACCGTTCTACTTTTTTAGTATATATCACCTAATATGCGATTGTCAAGCAAAAAATCGCATAATGTGCGATTTTTTCCGTCTCGGAGAGGCTTTTGTATATAAATTATGGCTATTTAAATCTAAAATTTAGGGGGCAATATCGGTATCGTCCGATGGATTTTTCTTTCAGATAAAAACCGACGGCGAACGATGTTCGCCGTCGGAAAAGGGAGAAAATGAGTTCCGCCGAATCGCGGTTGTGATTATTTTTCTTCTAGTTCGAGATATTTCTCGGGGTTGATATACGCGCCGTTTTCCATCGTTTGAAAATGCAGATGCGCGCCGTCTTTATACTCTTGCAAATTGGTTGCCGAAATCGTTCCCAAGATCTGCCCCTTTTGAACCTCTTGACCAACCGTTAAACTTTCGTCCGCCGTCAAAGAATTATAAACCGTTTTCAGGTTGTTTCCGTGATCGACGACGATCGTCGTTCCCGTGAGATACTTAGTTTCGATGCTCTCGATTTTACCGCCGTACGCCGCATACACTTTTGCTCCGTCCGCGCCGCCGAAATCGATTCCCAAATGCACTTCGTAACGGTTTAACGTCTGGTTAAACACGTGTCGATCGGCGGAATACCCCTTCGTCACCGTCCCGTTTTCGACGGGAATCCCGAACGTGACCTCGACGATCGTGGGCTGACTCGGTTCGGACGGTTCGCTCGGCTCGGACGGTTTTACGGGATCGTCCGGCACGACGGGAGTATCGGGATTTACGGGATCGTCCGGTTCGATCGGCTTTTCATTTCCCGAATCGATCGGCGTTCTGTCGTTTTGACCGACGGCGTAAATCGTAAAAGAAAGCGCGATCGCCAACAAGCAAAAGCCCAAGACGAAATAAAACGCGTTTTTCTTCATAAACGCCAAAAATTTGTTACCTTTCATATATGAATCCTCCAAAATGAACTTCACGTTGATAGTTGCCTTCTTACGGCGGTTTTATACGCGAAACCGAAAAAAATTTTAAAAACTGCCGAAAATAAGCGGCGTTCCCAAGGTGATCCGTCGATTTTCCGTCGCAATCTGCAAATTGACTGTCTTTCCGTACAGCGTCGCGCGGTACGGGAGTGTAGGCGAATACGCATAATAACAAATCACGTCCCCGACCTCTTCCGAAAACAACAACGTCGCGCCGTATTTTTCAAGTACGTCGGATAACAAAAACGCGTCGCTCGAATACGTCACGCTTTCCCCCTTGACCGAACGGGAGTCAAAAATAACGCCGCCGCGTAACCGTTCTTCCGTCGCAAGAGAACTCGCGCTGTACCGATAGAGTGTATACGTTCCGCTCTCATCGAAAGACGGTGCTTTGGGTAATTCCGTCACGGCAAGTGCCATCGCCGCCGCCAAAAAGAAAATCAATAACCGTTTCATCTCTTTTTCCCGAAAAAAATCTCCTCGCTTTCGCAAGGAGATCATTGACATAATAAAAGGATTTTATACGTTCTTTCAAAAAACATCGGTCAAAATCGCGTTGAGATCGGGTAAAACGACTTCCGGACGAATCTCGGACGCCGCTAAAACGTCCGCCGTCGTTTCTCCGCTCAACACGAGAACGGAATGAAACCCTGCGTTCAACGCAAACAGAATATCCGTATTAAGACGATCGCCTACCATCGCGATTGCAGACCGTTGCAACCCGGTCATACGCAAAATTTCTTCGCCCATAAACGGCGACGGCTTCCCGACGATGACGTCCGGCAAGCGTTCCGCGCTTGCCTCGAACAGTTTGAGAAACGAACCGACGTCCGGCACGAAAACCTCTTCCGCAGGACAAGTAACGTCCGGATGCGTAGCGATATAATACGCGCCCTTTTTGAGAAAATAATTCAATTTTACCAACTTTTCGTACGTCAGTTCGGTGTCGTAAGCAAGAACTGCGACGTCCGCGGCGTGCTCGGTAAGATGAACGCCCTCCAAGCGGAAATATTCCCGCATCGCCTCGGTTCCCATAAGATAAACGCCTTTCCCCGGAAAATGCGCCTTTACGTAAGAACAAGCCGCCATGCCCGAACTGTAAACCGCGTCGCGATTGTCCCACAAGCCCAGCCGCATCAACTTTTCGCGGTAAAGACGTTCTGTTTTACTCGAATTGTTGGTGAGAAAAATCAAACGAATTCCGCGCGCACGAAGAGCGGCAAGCGTTTCTTTCATTTTCCCGATCGGTTTATCTTCCAAATAGATCGTGCCGTCCATATCCAACAACATACACTTGATTTCGTTTAGTTTCATTTCAAATACTCCAAAATCCCCTCGTCCCTCATCAACGTAAGCGTATTGAACGCGTCCGGGAAATCGGCGGCGGAATAAACCGCGCCGCGCACGGCGGAATCCGAAAAAGCAGTCTGCAAATTTCCGTTGCCGCCCAAGGCGAAATACGTATTCCATATTTTATCTTTCAGTTCGCAAAGTCCTTCCAATTCGGAAGAAAGTCGCGCCGCGATTTCTCCTTTTTTTTCGCGAATTTCGGCAAGCGGAACGCGGTTTCCCTTAAACGCAGAAAGGAACACGCGCTCTTCTTCGCCCGTAATGCGAGCCATCAACGCCGCGCGTTCGGTATAATCGGGCAACTTCAAGCCGCCGCTCAACTCGCCCGAAAAATAAA
>CAYRPB010000054.1:0-7995 GCA_964426105.1 uncultured Clostridia bacterium
CATATCCGAATCCTCCGTTTTTTCAAAATTTAGCCTATAGTATAGCATAAAAATTACTCTTTAATTACTCTTTTTCAAATCTCTTTCGTATTTGCAAAGAATAATTTTTTCATTCCAAATAGAATAATGTATTTTTTTAATTGATTTCTTTTTGTTTGTTAGATATTTTTTATAGTTTAGAATATATAAATTTATCCAATGAGAAAATTGATTAATGAAAGAAGCCCGAACTTTCGGACTTCTTTAACGAACTCGCTATTTGCCTTTTACTTTTGATTTTTTCTAATGTCCCACGAGTATCTAACTTTTGGGGGCATTTCAGTTTTCTCCCCGTTTTTATGCGCTTGGCAGATCATCCTATCAAGATTGCACTTTGTTGATCATTCTCCTCTTTCGGCAATTTTACTGCTCCATTTTCAGTCCCATCAATTCTTGAATACTCGTAACGCCCTTTAAGACGTACTGCTTGCAAGCGTCAAACAGCGGAACCATGCCGTTCACCTTAGCAAGATCGCGCAATTTATCCAAAGAAACCTTTGCTCCGATCGCGTTCTTGATTTCCTCGTTCAAATACATGATTTCATGCACGGCGATCCGCCCTTTATAGCCCGTGTGATTACAGAACTGACAGCCTTGCGGACGGCAAATCGTAGCCGGCTCGGTAAGTCCCATCAATTCCATTTCGCGCGCGTTCGTTTTCGAGCGCTTCTTGCAAGCCGGGCAAAGCCTCTTTACAAGACGTTGCGCGATAACGCCGACGACGGCGTCCGCAACCAAATAATCGGTTACCCCCATATCCTCTAAACGAATCACCGCTCCCGGGGCGTCGTTGGTATGAAGGGTGGAAAACACCAAATGCCCCGTAATCGCCGCGCGAATCGCGATTTGCGCGGTTTCCTCGTCACGGATTTCACCGATCATGATGATATCCGGATCTTGTCGCAAAATACTGCGCAACGCGGTCGCAAACGTCATGTTCGCCTTGACGTTGACTTGCGTTTGATTGATTCCGTGCAACGTATACTCGACGGGATCTTCTACCGTCACGATATTGACGTTCGGACGATTGATTTCTTTTAAGAAAGAATAAAGAGTAGTCGTTTTTCCGCAACCGGTCGGGCCGGTCAACAGCACGATTCCGTGCGGAGTATTCAGAACTTTATCGACGATTTGATTTTCCGCAACGGTAAAACCAAGTTCCGCACGCGAAAAATGAAAGGACGTTTTATCTAAAATACGGATCACGAACTTCTCCCCGTAAACGGTCGGAAGAGTGGAAACACGGAAATCGTATTCGCTTCCGTTGATCACCATATTGATACGCCCGTCTTGCGGAATACGGCGTTCCGCGATGTTGATTCCTGCCATAATTTTAATACGGGCACAGATTGCGGGATAACTTTCGATCGGGAATTGCGCGCGATCTTGCAAATCGCCGTCGATACGGTAACGAACCTTGACTTCTTTTTCAAACGGTTCGATATGAATATCGGACGAACGGAACGGAATCGCCTCCTTGATAATCGAATCCACCAAACGGACGGACGGATTGTTGATAACGTCGTCCTCGCGCATGACGAGATTTTGATTATTCCCCATCGCCTCGGCGAAAATCTCGTCATCTTTCGCCTGTTGCAAATCGTCCAACGCCTTGGACGTGGAAAGCACGGCAACGATCGAATCGATATAAACGTCGATCTGCGTTGGCGGAACCAACACGAAATCCAACTCGCCCGAATACTCTAACGCAATCATGGACCGCGCGTTGAAATTCAACGGACGACCGATCGCCAACAATAAAACGCCTTGTTGATTGATCGAAACGGGAATAAACTTGTTTTTCTTCATAAAGGAGAAAGAAAAACGCTCCATCAACGAACGATCGACTTCCAGCATATCCATTTCGACGTAAGGAAGCCCGAAAAACTCCCCCAACGCGGGAAGCGCGGTCGTTTCCGTGCAATATCCCTTGACCAACATATACGTTTCCGCAGGCATACGAAGGCGCGTGCACTCCCGTAAAATCTCGTCGCGCTGCTTACGCTTAATGACCTTTTTATAAATAAAATACTGTAATATTTCGTAGTTCAAATCCATATCGATTTCTCCCTGCGAGGCTTAAAGCCCTTTTCTTAAAAATGCGGCGACGCGAATTACGGCGGACGACACGTCGTCGTACCCCGTGCCGTCCAATCCGTTCATGATCGACAGCATCGGCGAATACACCGCGATAAACATCACGCCGACGACGACGCCCATAACCACCAACATAAGCGGCTGCAAAACCGTCGTCATAGCGGAGAGCGCGGATTCCACCTGCGAATCGAAAAAAGCGCAAGAACGAAGCAAAACCTCGTCTACAGTGCCCGTTTTCTCCCCGACCGAAACCATTTGAATTAAAATATCCGGAAACAGTCTCCGCGTTTCAAACGCCATCGTTAAACTCATGCCCTGTCGAACGTCCTCGATCGCGCCGCGGAATTTTTTTTCGACGTAACGATTTCCCAATACGACCGAAATCACTTCCATAGCGTCTAACACGTCCATACCGCTGGACAAAAGCAAGCCGAAACCGCGCGCAAACCGCGCCGTAATGAGATTTGTATTGACCTTTCCGATAAAAGGCGTTTGAATCCGCAACCAATCAAAAAAGTATTTTCCCTTTTTCGTACGCCCGAACACAACGATTCCGCCGACAACGACGGCAACCGCAAGAATCAATTCCTTCCAATAGGTCAAGAAAAAGTCGCTGATATTATAAATCGCCATCGTGAGCGCAGGCATTTCGATATCCAACGAAGAGAGCGCGTTTCTGAAAGTCGGAATAACGAACACCATCATCAATACGACGATTCCGAGGGTTAAAAACAACAGCATTAACGGATAAATCATCGCACCGCGACTCTTTTGCTTAATCGCGGCGTCCGTTTCGTAATAATCCGCCAACGACGAAAGCACCTTATCCAACGCACCGGACGCCTCTCCGACGTAAACCATGGATTGAAAGAATTCCGGGAAAACGCGCTTATGCTTTTTCATCGCCTCGGACAGCATAACGCCCGACTTGACGTCCTCATATACTCTCTCCAACACCTTGCGGAAGTACCCCGAAAAGGACTGCTCTTTCAAGATGGAAAGCGTGTTCAAAATGGAAACGCCGGAATTGATCATAATCGCAAACTGACGAGAAAAAGTCGTCAACTCCCCCGTTTTCATGCCGGAAACGGTGAAAAACGCGCTCGGAGAACCGTCCGAAACCGGTCGCGCGGAGATGAGATAAAGATTCTGTTCCGCAAGTTGACGCGCCAAATGATTTTCGTTTTCCGCGATGAACGTACCCGTAAATTTCTTTTTTTGCAGGTTGACCGCCACGTATTTATATTTCTGCAAAGTTTATCCTCCCAACAGCCCCGTATACCAACCGATCAGAGGCGTTCCGAACAACAAGGCTACCAATATTCCGACGACGAGAAACGGTCCGAACGGATATTCGGTATCGCGCCCGTCGCGATTGATGCGATTGACGGGTAACAGCACCGCGCTTCCCAGCAGCGACGCGACCAACACGGCGAGAAACAGCCGTTCCCACCCCAAAAGAAAACCTGCCGCGGCAACTAATTTGACGTCGCCGCCCCCCAACCCCTCACGCTTTAAGATCAAAATACTCCCGTAAAAGAAGAGAAGAAAAATCGTTCCGCCCCACACGCCGCCTAAAACGCGACTCCAAACGTCGATTCCGTCTCCCGATCCGCAGGCAACCAAGCCCAACGCAAGCAAAAGGATATGAAAACGATCGAGAATGATCTTATGCTCCAAATCGACGTAATACACGCAGATCAGAACAGAGCAAGCAAGCATTGCCACGATTGCAAAGATACGATTCTTCTCCCAAAAGATTCCGCAACACATCAACCACAAAATCGCGTTAATCGTCTCCACCGCCGTATAGCGAAAAGAAATAGGCTCTTTACATTTACGACACCGCCCTCTCAGCAGCAACCAAGACAGGACGGGAATATTATCGTACCACCGCAACCGATAATTGCAAGACGGACAATGAGAGGGCGGATTCGCCAAACTCATGCCGCGCGGAAGACGGTAGATCACGACGTTCAAAAAACTCCCGACACACAGTCCGATTATACCGCTCATTACGAGCGCGACCGTCCGTTCATACGCTTCCATACGTCATTCTCCGCTCAAAGCACCCGCTTGATAGACGAGGCTTTCTTCTTCCGACAACGCGCCGTAACAGTACCGCTCGATCAAAACCGCTTGATTTTCTACCCGATAAACGACCGTCAACAGCACGTCGCCGTCCGATTGCCGACAAACCTCAATCGTATAGCGACCGTCCTCATACAATGTGCCCTCGGTCATGTTAAAATTATCGCTTAATCGAACGGAATAACCGTATTTCGATTCCAGTTCGCTCTTTAACGGATCGTTTTTCCCCTCTAACGCCGCGCGACATTCTTGCGCCACGGAATCCAGCGAAAGCCGCCGATCGAAAAACTTCTCGTTCAAGCCCGAAAGACGATTGGAATAGAGTGCCAAAGACGTCAACAAGCCGCAAAGGGCGAATACCACGAACATCGTGACGATCGCAATCGGAAGAGCATTCCCTCGACGGCTTTTCCATACGCGATTTTTCATACAGCCCCCCAACTTTTCGGAAAGGATTTCGATTCCGAAAAGGAATTTTCCGTACCGTTTGCGGAAACAATGATCTCATTTGCGGCAAGTTTGACGGTAAGGTTATATTTTTTCGTATCGAAACGAACGGAGATGATATCGCCGTCCGTCGTAATCGACGCGCCTTGATCGAAATAGCACTGTAACGACGCGCGAAAATCCGCTTCACTCTCCGCGCTTTCCGCTAACGTAACGATATCCTCGATTTGGTTGACAACGCAAAATCGAAGCGCCGCTTTATCGGTCATGCGCGCAGAAGACAACGCGACGCTCAAAGCGGTCACGGAAACGGTTACGATCACAGCCATCGCGACGACCACTTCTACCAACGATACTCCTTTTTTGTCTTTCATACGCATCAGAAATTTTGACTCTTATTGTAGTTCTTCATAAACAAGCCGCCGTAAAGATCGAGATTCAACGTCACGCTCGGATTCCCCTCGTGTTGCGGCTCGAAATAGCGGAGTTCGATCCCCGATTCCTCTTGCGATCGGTTGATTCTGTCGATGATATACCCGAATTCCTCCGGCATATTGACCAACGCATAATCGGGCGTTACGTAATATTCGTCGAATTCTTGGAATTGCTTGTACAGCAAAATATATTTCAAAAAGATACGGAAATTCTCCACCGCCATTTCCTCTTGCGTTTCGGGAACGGGGCGTTGCATGAATTTAGGCAAGCGTTTGGGCGTTTTTCTGGAAAAAATCTTGGGACGGGGCGGCTCTTTCGTCGGAGAAGAAACCGCGGAAGCGCTCTCTTCTGCGGCGACGGAACGCTCCTCTGTTTCTTCTCCGACAAGCGAACCGACCGCTTCCGCAAGCGCACCGCCAACGGGCGCAAGAGAATCGGATTCTTCATTCTCCGCCGCGTTCGCTTCGTCAACGGACAAGAATTCTTCTGGAATTTCTGGCGGCGCGGACGGAAGGGATTCCGCCATATCCGCCACCTCGTCCAACGAAACGACGTTCGGATCGAACATTTGCGTCAACTGCTTGGCGCGCGCCTTTTCTCGCGCGTTTAACACGGCGATCTCCGCAACGTCGTGATTATAAAGAGCAGATTCCACAACGACTTTCGGCGATTCCAAAACCGCCGCATAGCCGAACGGCAAGGAAGAAAAGCCCACCGTCTTCCCCTTGTGCACAAAGGAAAACGTCGTTGACTTTTCCTTGATATCGACAAAAATAAAACTGTGCGTTCTGTTCTTGGGACGAAGCGCGAATACGGCGTTCACCGCAGCGTTCGCCGCGTACGTCGTATCCTTTGCGTACAACTTGCATGCCGAAAGCGATTTGTAAAAGGACGCCAACAGATCCTTTCTGACAGACGTCAAGCGGTAAAGCGTATACTGTTTGTTCGTCGAAGCAACGTAAGATCGAATGGCTAAATCCAAATGATTTTTGTATTGATTTTCAATTTCGACGTTCAACGCGCTTTGCATGCGACTCTTTTTAACGGACGGAACGGACACGACGTCCGTCGCGATCGCGCTATCCGGCAAAACGGCGTAAACCGCCGTCGCCTGCGTGGACGGAAACGCCGCGAGATGCTCGGCTAAAATACGCTCGAAATTCGCGAAAAATTCCCGATCCATCGGACGTGCTTGATAGGGCAAATATTCGACGACCGCCTCTTTTATTCCGCTTTCCGGGATTCGCATGATTTTGATACAGCGGCTTGCCGTATCCACCCCGATGATGATTTTCGGCGCGTTTTTATTCCGATTGAACGGATTAAGTTGTTTGAGTTGCTCTAATTGCTTCAACTGCATCCTTTTCTCCTTTTCGTCTCAGACCGATTCTGCCTCGGCGATTCATGCCGCCGCGTATGAATAACGGGATTCCCCGTAAACGTTCTTTTTATACCGAAACCGTACGACGATTCACCAAAAAAGCAAACCGCTCGATTCCTCCCGTATATCGGACGGAAAACTCATAAACGGCTTGATCCGCAGCAAAAAGTTCCGCCGTGATTTCCGTAACCAAAGCCGCGGCAACCGATTCTTTCTCCACCCGCAGCAAACTTTCATCCGCTTGCTTTTCAAAACAAACCGCGCGAATCGTTTCATCGCTTAACTGCAAATAGCCGATTTCTCGCGCGTCCGCTTGCGCACTCGCGCGCGCGTATAAAAAAACGCCGTCGCCATTCTCCGTATTAGACGAAGCGACGACAAACGCCGTATTCTCCCGATCAAATTCGGCAACCCACCGTTCGATAAAAGCGCGGACGGACGTCAGTTCTTCTATCTGCGTCGTCAATTCGGAATTTTTCCGTACCCGATCGTTGATTAAAACGCAGAAAGACACGATCATACCGCCGACCAATGCGGTCAGCATAAGCGTGATCACCAATTCTACCAATGTAAAGCCTTTTCTGCGATTATTCATAAAAAAGTTCGCTCTCTTTCTCCGAACGCACCCGTAAAACGACAAAATTTTTCACAGATACGTAAAATGTTTTTCAACGATATTCCGCCAAAAAACAACTGCCCGACGACATATCGTCGCAAAATGATATTCCTTTGCCGATTTTTAAGGCGACGACAACGCGCCGATTTCTTTTATAAAAGGGAAGCCGACAGGGGCTTCCCCTCCATAAAATCAATTAAAAAAGTTCGTTTAAGGATTCGTTGACGTTGCTTTATAGTCCGTCACTTCGCCGGTAAGATTGCCGTGCTCATCGACAGAAATCTGATACTTATCATTATGATAAGACCAAGTTCCAACCGTCGCACTTTCCACAGGAGCGGTATAAGTCCAATGAGCGGCGTCATCTGCAGTCCACCCCTTTTCGGTGTCCGCGGTCGCAATATCTTTATCAAACACACCCTCATTCAACGCCATATAAGAAACGACGGAATTACGCGCTTCTTCTTTCAATGCAGTCTTGTTCGCATTCTCAACTACGCCCGAAAACGTCGGGATTAAAACGGCTGCCAAAATGCCGATTACCGCGATTACGATTACCAACTCAACGATGGTAAAGCCTCTTTTGTTCTTTTTCATTGTTACAAATCTCCTTAACAATTATTTTTATAATTCCGCTCGCGCGTGAATTACCCCGATTTTTACTCGGGCTATTAAAAGATTTGCCCGAGAGGAGGATCGCACCCTCCTCTCGGTTCGGTATCATACCGAACCCGACAGATGCAATCCCTTGCGGTATAAAAAACGATTTTCCTAAGAAAAAACATTTTTCAAAGGAAAACAAAATCTTTTTATACCGTAATTTATTTTAACATATGATTTTGCGATTGTCAACGATTCAACCCCCGATTTTCATTTTCCCCTTCTACCG
>CAYRPB010000054.1:8095-10013 GCA_964426105.1 uncultured Clostridia bacterium
TTTTTCTTTTAATAAAAACTTAAAACAAATTTTCTTTCAAAAGAGTGTTTTAGGTTTTTTCTTTTTTATAAAGACGTCGTTCGACGCTTGTATGCAGTGGGAGAAAGCCCCTCTCGTTTTTTGAAAGTTTTCGTAAAATAATTCGGATCGCTAAATGCGAGCAACTCGGAAATTTCTCTGACCGAAAGTTCGTTTTCGCGTAAAAGTTGTTTTGCCCGTTGCATTTTGAGATTGACGTAATAATCCATAATGCTCTTCCCGGTTTGCTCTTTGAATACGCGGAATAAATACGCGCGTCCGTACGCGATCTTTTGACAGATATCGTCTACGGAAAGAGCGTTATACAAATTGTTTTCGAGCAAATCGATTATATCACGTACGGGCTTTTTGAAAAATTCTTTGTTTTTCAAAAAAATTTGGTTTCCATCTGCCGTTTCCGTCTGTTGTCGCAAAAGATTGATGAGAAAAATTTCCAAATAATTTTTAATAAGTTGCTCTCCCCCTAAGGTCGGATTAGGCAAAAACTCCATTTTTTTCAAATCGGGATCGGAGTAAGGAATGTCAAACGTCTTTCTCCCCTCTTCTAAAATTTGATAGATAAAGCGCGTAAGGCTACCGTCTAAACGCAGTTTTTTATTTTCAAAAAAACGCATCGCTTCCGATTTACATTCAAAGGATAAAACGAATACGTTCGGCGCGGCTTTTCCGTTAGCGGAAAGCGCGTGAAATTCATTCGGTTTATGAAACAAAATTTCCCCCTCGTTTAAGGAAATCAACTTTTCTCCGCCCGTACAAAGCAAACTTTCTTTTTCGGCATAGATAAGTTCCCAAAAATCGTGAGATTCGCCGTCCGTCTTAAAATCTTTTCCAAACTCAAAGTAATGTATGGTCACGATACGGTTTACATTGATTAAATTACGCAACTTATGCTTAAAATACTTTTTCATTCTTTAATTGTATAATAAACTTCTTTTAATTGTCAAGTAGACTATTTTACTCTTTTAGGAAATTTTTTGATATTGAATTATAAAAAGCCGTATGATATAATAACACTATACGGCTTGCAAAAAAGTTTTTGCGTCGTTTCAAAAAAGAAAGCGAGGTATTACATGAGAATATTGGCAATCGGCGCGCACCCGGACGATATCGAAATCGCATGCAGCGGAACGCTGGCAAAGTGCGTCAAACGCGGCGATACGGTTATCGTGTGCCACGTATCGAGCGGAAATTTAGGACACGTGATCATTCCGCCGAACGAACTTCGCCTTATCCGCGCGGACGAAGCGAAAAAAGCAGGATCTTTGGCGGGAATCGAGGTGATTTGCGCAGGCTTCGACGATTTAGAGATTTTCGACAACAACAAGGAAGCGCGCGATAAAATGGTTCAAATCATTCGATACGCAAATCCGGATCTGATCATTACGCACGCACCGGACGATTACATGCCAGACCATACGGCGGTTTCGCGATTGGTATTCGACGCGAGTTTTACGGCAACGCTGCCGAATTATCCTCCCGTAACAAATTCCCCGGCAAGGCTCGTCCCCCTCTATTATATGGACACGCTTGCCGGCGTCAATTTTAACCCGACGGAATTTGTGGATATCACAAACGAGATCGACTTAAAATTAAAGATGCTGAATTGCCACGAATCGCAAATCGCATGGATGCGCGATCATGACGGAATCGATTTCCCCGATATGGTAAAAACCTGTTCGAGATACCGCGGCTATCAATGCGGTGCGGAATACGCAGAGGGGTTTCGGCAATGTCAAGTCTACTTAAAGGGAACGACAAAACGGTTGTTGCCTTAACAAAATAAAAAAAGGAGAAAAAAATGGATTTTAACAGCACGGTAAAGGGCAGCGCATTGGAAGGATTTTATCCGACAGGCTGGGATTTTGAACGAATCGACGCT
>CAYRPB010000055.1:0-1776 GCA_964426105.1 uncultured Clostridia bacterium
AGACTAACCAGTCTCTGAGTCGGTAGTTGCTTTTGGGTTCTCCGGCGTCTTTTTTTTCTAATTTGTTGATGATTGCTTTTTTGCCTTCTTCTACCGTTAGCCCGTCAAATTCTTGACTGTTCATTAAAATTCCGTTTTCGGTATAGGGGAGATCGGTGTTTCCGTTCGGGGCGGAAATTACGCGCGTGATGGGAAGATTGTATTTTGTCGCAAATGCAAAATCTCGTTCGTCATGAGCAGGAACGCCCATTACGGCACCCGTACCGTAAGAATAAAGAACGTAATCCGCCGCGTAAATAGGAAGTTTTTTCCCGTTGATGGGATTGATTGCGTAAGCGCCGATAAAAACGCCTGTTTTTTCTCTGGCGGTCGAAAGACGCTCGATTTCATTGACTTTCGCGGTGTTTTCGATATATTCGGCAACGGCTGCCGCTTGTTCTTTTGTCGTAAGTTTTGCGACTAACGGATGTTCGGGAGCGAGAACGACGTAGGATGCGCCGAATAACGTATCTGCACGCGTTGTAAAAACACGGAAGCGATCGCCGCTTTCGCAAGTAAATTTAATTTCGCTTCCGTAGGATTTTCCGATCCAATTGCGTTGCATGGATTTCGTGCGTTCCGGCCAATCGAGATCGTTTAATCCTTGCAATAATTCTTCCGCGTATTTTGTGATTTTGAAAAACCATTGCGTTAAATCTTTTTTAACAACGACTGTTCCGCACCGTTCGCATACGCCGTCTACCACTTGTTCGTTTGCCAAGACGGTGTTGCACGAAGGACACCAATTAACGGGTGCTTCTTTTCTGTAAGCAAGCCCGTTTTCATACAGTTTCAAAAATAGCCACTGAGTCCATTTGTAATAATCCTCTTGACAAGTCTTGATTTCTGCGCTCCAATCAAACATTGCCCCCATGGCTTTTAACTGTTTTTCCATTGTTTCAATGTTTTTTAGTGTGGAATCTTGAGGATGAATTCCCGTTTTAATGGCGTAGTTTTCGGCGGGAAGTCCGAATGCGTCGAACCCCATCGGCTGAAAGACTTCGAATCCTTTCATTTTTTTATAGCGAGCAAAACTATCCGTCAAACCGTAATTGTACCAATGACCGGCGTGAAGTTTTGCTCCGGAAGGATAGGAGAACATTTCCAAACAGTAAAACTTTTTGGATATATCCTTGTAATTAAAAGAGTTGATTTTTTCTTTTTCCCATATCTCTTGCCATTTTTTTTCCGTTTTCACCATATCCATAGAGAATCGTTTTCCTCCGCAGTTGCTGATTTTATTTTGCTTTTATTATATTACTTTTTTTAAGATTAGTCAAGGAAAGATATGCCGCTCTGAGACGGAAAAGACGGATTCCTGGGCGGCTAAGAAATAATGTTTTTCTTTTGTCTGTAATTCGGGGAAGACGGAAAGTGTTTTTTTGATTAAAATCAAGGAATTGCGGCATTTGCGTCTTTATTGGTTTAATTTTTATTTAAAGATATAACGCAATTAAGGCGATTGATTGACTTTTTTTTGCGGTTGATATAAAATAAAAGAACAAAGAAGCAAAAATATCTGTGAATAGCGGACGGCACGATGCAAGAAACTGCAAAGCAATTGGCAGGGGAGACGCGATTCGTAAGGAGCGAAGCGACGGAATAGCGATCGTTGCGCAAAGCGCCGATCGCGTCACACTGCAACGAAGTTGCGTGGAGAATGAGTAAATAAAAAATTGCCTTGCAAGAAACTGCAAAGCAATTGGCAGGGGAGACGCGATTCGTAAGGAGCGAAGC
>CAYRPB010000055.1:1876-9878 GCA_964426105.1 uncultured Clostridia bacterium
TAAAAAATTGCCTTGCAAGAAACTGCAAAGCAATTGGCAGGGGAGACGCGATTCGAACACGCAACCGACGGTTTTGGAGACCGCTACTCTACCGTTGAGCCACTCCCCTAGAACACTTCTATTATATCCCAAATCGATGGTATAAGTCAAATAAAAAGGAGTAGAAATTTGAATAAATTTAAACTCGGTGTGATCGGGTGCGGTTTTATGGCACAGGCAATTTTGGATGGAGTTTTGCAATCGTCTGTTTTGTTGCCGAAAGAAATTATTGTAAGTGATCCCGATCATGATAAAACAAATCGATATCGGGAAAAGGGCTGTGCAGTCGCTGTTAATAATGTAGAGGCTGCATCCGACTCGGAATACTTATTGTTTGCAGTGAAGCCGCAACAGTTAAATTCGGTATTGGAAGAACTTAAGAAGTGTGATCCGAAAAATATTATCAGTATTTTAGCGGGAACGAAAAAATTTGCTTATAGTCGTTATTTCCCGTTTGCGAGAGTTACTAGGTGTATGCCGAATACTCCGTGTTCTCTTGGAAAAGGGGCGATCGGAATTGACGCAGATGATTTTTCGGAAGAGGGAAGGACTTTTGTTCTTTCGGTGTTTTCTGTTTTAGGGCAAGTAGTGTCGCTCTCGGAAGAAAAACTGAATGCAGTTACCGCTATTAGCGGAAGCGGTCCTGCATATGTGTATCTTTTTGCAAAGGCAATGACGGAAGCCGGCGTTGCGGCAGGCTTGACGATGGAGGAAGCGCGCAAATTGACGGAAGCCACGATTATCGGCGGAGGAGAGATGATGAAAAAGAACAGTGATTCTTCTTTGGATGAACTGATTCAAGCAGTTTGCAGTAAGGGCGGGACGACAATTGCGGCAATCGATTCTTTTCGGGAAAATCACTTTGAAGAAGTGATTGCCGATGGTATTCGCGCGGCGATTATTCGTAGCAAAGAATTAGAGGATATGAAATGAAAAAAGTCACCATTTATACGGACGGCGCTTGTTCTGGAAATCCCGGAGCCGGCGGTTGGGGGGCGATTTTGATTTATAACGGCAAGGAAAAAGAGATATCCGGCGGCGAGGCGAATACGACGAACAACCGTATGGAGTTGTTGGCTGTGATTTCTGCATTAAAAATATTAAAAGAGCCGTGCGAGGTTGATCTTTACAGCGATTCGCAATACGTTGTCGGTGCTTTTGTGAATAAATGGATTCAGGCTTGGCGACAGAACGGGTGGAGAACGGCGGGGAAGACCGAAGTGAAAAATATTGATCTTTGGGAAAATCTTCTTGAAATAATGGAAAAGCACGATGTTCGTTTTATAAAAGTAAAGGGGCATGCGGATAATGCGTATAATAATCGATGCGATAAGTTGGCGAGAGAAGAATGTAAGAGTTTTCTTTCGGATTGATTTATAATTCGGAAAAAAATCAAGTATAATAAATACTATGGAAAAAAAGAGGGTTGATTCTTTTACTTTGCTGAAAGAAATATTGAATTTTATTTTGATCTTTCTATTGGGATCGGCAGGCGTAATTTTCACCGTTCTTTTTTTGGACACGTTTAAGGATGGTTTTTTATATGACTATAAGGGGATCGTCGAAGCCTTTGCAATCGGGTTGATTACGATCTGTACGGTTTTGACTTATATCTTTCGTGAAATTCGCAAGGATTTTATCTACAAGTGCTGCTATCTCGTAATTGTTTTTATTGCAATTGCGTTAATCGGGTTGTATTTGTTGAGTGTATTCGGTTTTTGGGATAAAATAACGAGCGTAGAGGAATTTCGGGAATATATTGAATCGTTTGGCGGTGCTGCGGTCTTTATTTTTATAACGATACAGTTTGCACAGGTTGTCGTTTTGCCGATTCCGAGTTTTATTACGGTAGGAGCGAGTGTGTTGTGCTTTGGTCCGTTTCGAGGGGCAGTATATAGTTTTATCGGAAGTTTTATCGGATCGGTGGTAGCGTTCGGAATCGGGCGAATCTTTGGATACAAGGTTGCGAGTTGGCTTGTCGGACAAGATAATCTCGATAAAACTGTTCAATCGGTAAAGGGAAAAGACCGTGCGGTTTTGACGTTTATGTTCTTGTTTCCGTTTTTTCCGGATGATATATTGTGTTTTGTCGCGGGACTTTCTTCAATGTCTTGGGTGTTTTTTATCGTGATGATATTTATTACCCGAGTTATATCGATTTTTACTGCGACGTTTTCCATGAACAACAGTATAATTCCTTACGATACGTGGTGGGGGCTTTTACTATGGGGAGCGGTGCTTGCCGTTACGGTTTTTATGACTGTTTGGATTTATAAAAAAGGCGATAAGATAGAGGCTTTTTTTCAAGGAAAGTTTTTATCTAAAAATAAAAGGAAAAATAAAACGATTTCAAAATAAATTCTGTCAGACATAATATGCTTTGTTCGGCGGAATAAGTAGGTTACGATATGAGGATTTTAATTAGCAACGACGATGGAATCCATAGCGAAGGATTGTTGACGCTTGCGAAAGTATTGTCGGAACAACATGAGGTGCTTGTGATTGCTCCGGCTGATAATTGCTCGGCTTATTCGCACAAGTTGACAATACATACGACTGTAAAATTAGAGAAATGGGAGATCGGAAACGGAATTCGAGCGTATTCGTTGACGGGTACGCCTGCTGATTGCGTAAAATTTGCCAAAAACGTTTTTGACGATTTTGTTCCGGACGTTGTTTTTACGGGAATCAATATCGGGGAGAATTTGGGAACGGATATTCTTTATTCCGGGACGGTTTCCGCCGCCTTAGAGGGGGCTGTGTATCATCATGTTGCGATCGCACTTTCTTCCGTTCCGAGAGAGGGAAATGATTATGAGCGAATTGCTCGTTTTTCATTAGGAATTTTGGATCGTTTATTAAAGGCGTCCGATCGGGAAACGGTTTGGAATATTAATTTCCCGATGATGAAGGATGTTGAGCCTGTATGCGTTTTTACGAAATTAGGAACGCAAATTTATTCGGATTATTATCAGCCGTTGCCGAACGGAGAATATTTTTTGACGGGGAAGCCGATCAGCCACGAGGAGAACGACGAGGATTGTGACGTCGAATGGATGAAGAAAGGGTATATTACGATTACTCCGATCGTCTTTGATCGTACGGATTACGGTAAATTGGAAGAAATGAGGAAATCATGGGAAACGTTATAGTAATCGGGGGTGGCCCTGCCGGAATGATGGCGGCTTACGCTGCCGCCTATAACGGGCAATCGGTTTTATTGTTGGAAAAAAACGAAAAACTGGGGAAAAAGTTATATATTACGGGAAAGGGACGTTGTAATCTGACAAATCGCGTTGCTCCGACTGAATTTTTGGAAAACGTTGTAACGAATGCGAAGTTCGTAACCGGAAGTATTTATCGGTTTTCCTCCGAGGATGCCATTCGTTTTTTTGAGGCGAACGGGTTAGCGTTGAAAACCGAACGCGGCAATCGTGTCTTTCCGGAGAGCGATAAGGCGAGCGATGTTACGAAATGCCTTTCGAGCGCTTGTTTTTCCGTCGGGGTGAAAATTCGATTGAATACTTCTGTGACTGGCGTGAGAAAGAAAGACGGTCGTTGGATTGTTGTGACGGAGTCTGAAAATTACGAAGGGGATTCCGTTATTATTTGTACGGGCGGCGTTTCTTATCCTTCTACCGGCTCGACGGGGGACGGATATCGTTTTGCTGCGGAATACGGTCATTTGGTAGTAGAGCCGAAGCCTGCGCTTTCCGGAATTGCGATAAAGGGATCGGATTGTGTCAAATTGCAGGGATTGTCCTTGAAAAACGTTCGCTTGGATGCGTTTCGGGGTGAAAAAAGGCTTTTTTTCGAACAGGGTGAAATGTTGTTTACGCATTACGGGATTTCCGGACCGATTGTGCTTTCTCTTTCCTCTTATATCAACCGTATTCCGATGAGAGAAATAAAACTTTCGTTGGATTTGAAGCCGGCGTTAACGGATACGGTGTTGGATGCAAGGATTTTGAGAGATTTTTCGCAGTTAAAAGGAAAGCAAATGAAAAATTCGTTGGATTTATTGCTTCCGAAATCATTGATTCCCGTTGTGCTTTTGAGAAGTGGTGTTTCGGAAATAAAAACGAATTGCGAGTTAACGGCAGAGGAGAGGCGGCAACTTGTGTATGAAATAAAGAATTTTGTTCTTCTTCCGTCGGCGATTCGTCCGATTGAAGAGGCGATTGTTACGGCAGGCGGCGTTCGAGTCGATCAGATTAACCCGAAAACGATGGAAAGCAAATTACACAAGGGATTGTTTTTTGCCGGAGAAGTGTTGGATGTCGATGCATTGACCGGCGGTTTTAATATACAATTGGCTTTATCCACGGGCTATACCGCGGGTATAAATGCGTAGGAGGCAGTTATGGAAAATTTTAATATTGCGTTGGACGGTCCTTCGGGAAGCGGAAAAAGTACGGTTGCTAAGGCACTTTCGCAGAAATTGGGGATTCTTTATCTCGATACGGGCGCTATGTATCGTGCGGTTGCGGTGAAGGCATTGCGACTTGGCGTTGCGCCGCTTGACGAAAGCGCGGTTAACGGATTTCTTTCGGAACTAGATCTCGATATTCGTTATCAAGACGGCGCGCAGCATACGTATCTTGACGGGGAGGATGTTTCTCAAACGATTCGCGAGCCGCAGGTTTCTATGGCGGCGTCCGATATTTCTTCGTTGAAATGCGTTCGATTGAAGATGGTGGAAATGCAACGCTTGATTGCTTCCAAAATGTCGTGTGTATTAGACGGAAGAGATATCGGATCTTACGTACTTCCGCAGGCAAAATATAAATTTTTTGTCACAGCCGATGTCGCCGTTCGGGCAAAACGGCGGTTTTTAGAGTTGCAAGATAAGGGCTTTTCCGTTGATTACGACGTTATTTACCGCGAAATCGAGCAGCGCGATCATAATGATCGAACGCGTTCGTTCGCACCGTTGGTAAAGGCGGAAGATGCGATTGAAATCGATACTTCCTCGTTGAGCGTCGAAGAAGTTATTTCTAAGATTTTATCTTATATCGGAGTATAAAATGAATCGGTTTTGTGAAAATCTTATTATGGGGGCGTTTCGTCTTTTGTATCCGGCGAAATATTACGGATTGGAAAATTTGCCGGAAGGACGTGCCGTAATAGTAAGCAATCATTTTTTTGCGCTCGATCCGGTCTTTCTTTATCGGGCTTACCAAAAGAAAGGAGATATCTTCTTTCTTGCCAAAAAGGAACTTTTTCAAAAAAAACGATTCGGAACGCTCTTAAAGGAATTCGGCGCGATTCCCGTTGATCGTGAAAACGTGGATATGAAAACAATGCTTGCGACTTTACGAGTCTTAAAAGACGGACATAAACTTGTCATTTATCCCGAGGGAACGAGAAATAAGAAAAATACGGAATTACAGGAATTGAAAGGCGGCGCAGCGGTTTTTGCGGTGCGCACGAAAAGTCCGATTGTCCCGGTAATGATGCTGAAAGCACCTCGTCTTTTTCGTCGTACGAAGTTGATTTTCGGAGAGCCGATTGCGTTTTCGGAATATTACGATAAAAAGTTGAAGGATGAGGATTTAGCGGCTTTGGATAGTGAGTTGCATGCAAAAATGGTTGCGTTGCAAGGAGATCTTCGTGCGCTTTGCGAGAAGAAGAGAGGGTAAATGGATATTTATCTGAGTAAGGAATGTGGCTTTTGTTTCGGAGTTACGGACGCGATTGCGCGCGTTTCAGCATTAAAAGAACCGCACGTTTATCTTTTGGGAGAAATCATTCACAACGAAACGGTGATGAATCGGTTGAAAGAGTCCGGCGTAAAAATAATCGAAGACGTTGACGAGGCTCTTGACGGTACGTTGGTGATTCGCGCACACGGGGCGGAAAAATCTATTTATGAACGTGCCGAACAAAAGGGCTTAAATATTGTGGATTGTACTTGTCCGAATGTTCGAAGAATTCGCGATATCGTTAAGCGATATTATGAGGACGGATATCAAATCGTTATTTTGGGAAAGGCAACGCATCCGGAAGTAATTGGGTTAAACGGTTGGTGTGATCGGACGGCTTTGATCGTCGACGAACGGACGGAATTGGATTTTTCTCAATATCCGAAAACGTGTGTTGTGGCTCAAACGACCTTTTCAAACGATAAATTTGAGTTTTTTTTAAAAAATATTCCCAAAGAATACCTAAAAACAGTTGAGATTTTCAAAACTATTTGTTATACTACTATCAAAAGGCAGAAAGAGGCTGCCCGTTTGGCAAAAACCTGCGATGCAATCGTTGTTCTCGGTAGTTTTAAGAGCAATAATACAAAGGAATTATATGAGATTTGCAGGCGGTGGTGCAACGATGTGTTTTGGGTTTCTCGTCCGGACGAATTGGACTATAAACAAGCAAAAAAATTTAAGAAGGTGGGGATTGTATCGGGTGCGTCCACCCCGAGAGAGCAGTCCCTGGAGGTTATCTCAAACATGGAGAACATTACAGAAGTTAAGACGCCCGATTCCAATGAGGAAGTCGCAGTAGTCGAAGAGTCCGTAGCGGTTGAAGCCGCTTCGGCGGAGAAAGTTGCGGAGGTGCAACCCGTAGCAGAAGAACGCACCGAAAAAGTCGAAGCATCGGATACGATGGAGGCGGCAATTGCCAAGATGGATAAGAAGCCGCAGAGATTCAGAATAGGGCAAGTAATCACGGCTACTATATCCGCAGCGACGGAAGACGGTTTGGCTTTGTATATTACGAATACAAAGAAAGAAATTATGCTCGCCAAGGAAGAGATGACTGAAACTTACAATAAAGCGGAGTACGAGAATAAGGTCGGTGATGAAATCCGCGTGATGATCATCGGTCTTGATCCCGTCGTGCTTTCCGAAAAGGCAATGGTAAAGGTTTTGCAGGAAGAAGCCGAGATCGAAGAGATCAAGAACGGCAAGGTCTTTACGATTACCGTTATCGGTTCGAATAAGGGCGGTTTGACGGGAAAATTCGGCAGTTATCAAGTATTTATTCCGTCTTCTCAAATCAGAATCGGTTACGTTAAGGAGTTGGATAAATACGTCGGAAAGGAATTGCGTTTAAAAGCAGAGAAGGTTGAAACGGAAGGAAGACGTCAGATCGTTGCTTCTCAGCGTGTGATTCTTGAAGCAGAACGTGCTGAGCGTGAAGCGCAAAAAGCAGAGCGTGAAAGAGTGTTCTTTGAGGGAATTCACGAAGGCGATATCGTTACCGGTACGGTCGTTCGTTTTGCGGCGTTCGGTGCGTTTGTTCAGGTGAACGGTTTTGATTGCCTTGCGCACATTTCCGATCTTTGCTGGACGGGATGCAAAAACTGCGCGGACGTTTTGGAACTCAATAAATCGTATGAATTCAAGGTCTTAAAGGTAGATGAGGTAGCAAAGAAAGTTTCTATCGGATATAAGCAGTTGCAGCCGAAGCCTTGGGATCTCGTCCCTGAAAAATATCATGTCGGTGACGTAATTAAGGGTAAGGTTGTCAGAATCGTTAGTTTCGGCGCGTTTGTCGAGGTGGAAAAAGAAGTAGACGGGTTGGTTCACGTTTCTCAGATTTCCAACGAATGGTTGGAGAATCCGACTTCTGCTTTGAAGGTCGGTGAAGAAATTGAAGCAAAGATTCTTGAAATCGATCCCGAAAAAGAGAAGATGACGCTTTCGATTAAGGCACTTTTGCCTGAGGTTGAGAAAAAGCCCAGAAGAACGACCGAGAAAACGGAAGGTGAAGAAAGACCTAAGCGTTCTGCAAAAAGACAGGCTCGCACTTATGACGAGGATGAACTCAGAGGCTGGACGGATGACAACAAGGGTGGTTCTTCAATTGCAGATCTGCTCGGCAATTTGAGCGAAGAATAAAAAGAATGAATTGTCAAACTAAGTGCAACACTTTTTGAGATATTCATTAAATAAATCTATTGGTTTTTGAAAGTGTAAAACTTTTTTGGGTCTGGCGTTAATTAACGCCAGATTCT
>CAYRPB010000056.1:0-5289 GCA_964426105.1 uncultured Clostridia bacterium
CCGGTCGTTTGATGATCGGCCGTCGGTATTCGGACGGCTTGCACCAAGCGATCGAAGCAAAGGAAGGCGTTCAGATTCGCAACGAAAATAAAACGTATGCGACGATCACTTTCCAGAACTATTTCCGTCTGTACAAAAAGTTGTCGGGCATGACGGGTACGGCAAAGACGGAAGAAGAGGAGTTCCGTTCCATTTACGGCTTGGACGTTTTGGAAATTCCGACCAACCGTCCGATCGCGCGTATCGACGCGAACGACGTGATTTATTCTACCGTCGCTGCCAAAGAAAAGGCGATTATCGAGGAGATAAAAGAACGCCATGCAAAGGGGCAGCCTGTCTTGGTCGGTACGATCACCGTTGAAAAATCGGAGGAAATTTCCCGTCTGTTGATCAGAGAGAAAATCAAGCATAACGTTTTGAACGCGAAAAATCACGCGCGCGAGGCGGAAATCGTCGCGCAGGCGGGGCGGTACGGCGCGGTTACGATCGCAACCAATATGGCAGGGCGCGGAACGGATATTCTGTTAGGCGGCAATCCCGAATTTTTGGCAAAGAGAAAATTGCGCGAAGAGGGCGTTGAGGAAGAAGATCTCGATCTTGCAACCTCGTATATTTCGGAAGTCCCCGAAAACATTCAGGAGATCCGCGTGCATTATCGCGAGGTTTATAAAGACTTCAAGAGCGTTACGGACGCCGAACGCGAGAAAGTTCTCGCCGCAGGCGGCTTGCACATTCTGGGAACGGAACGGCACGAATCGCGTCGAATCGACAACCAGTTGCGCGGACGAAGCGGACGTCAGGGCGATCCCGGTTCTTCGATTTTCTTTATTTCGTTGGAAGACGATCTCGCTAAGCGGTTCGGCGGGGATAAAATGCAACGCATTTACGAGATGTTCAAGGTGGAAGAAGATACGCCGCTTTCCGCGAAGATGCTTTCCCGTCAGATCGAGAACGCGCAACGCAATATCGAGGGCAGAAACTTCGGTATTCGTAAACACGTCTTGGAATACGACGACGTTATGAACAAGCAGCGCGAGGTTATGTATGCGGAGCGTTTGCGCGTCATCAAGTCGCCGGACGTTCACGAAGATATTTTAAATCTCGTGCCCGAATACGTGCGTACCGTGCTTTCGTCCGTTATCGATAACGAAAATAAGCCCGGAACGTGGGATATCGAAGCGCTTAACAAGGCGATCGATCAGAAACTCTTGCCGCCGGACAGTCATTTCGTGACGCCGGAAAAGGTTGAAAATTGGGATTACGAATATCTCGTTCAAAAGTTGATCGACGAAACCATTCGCGTTTACGAGGATAAGATCGAACGGTATCAAGAGCAAGGAATCAATTACCGCGAGTTGGAAAAGATCGTGTTGGTTAAAAACGTAGATACGAAGTGGATCGATCACATCGATTCGATGGATCAACTGCGCAAGGGAATCAGTTTACGCTCTTACGGACAGGTCGATCCGGTCGTAGAGTATAAGAAAGAAGGTCTCGAAATGTACGAGGATATGACCGCGGCAATTCGGGAAGACACGGTAAGCGTGCTTTTAAAGGCGGAGATCGAAAAAGTTCCCGTCATGAGAAAAGAAGAAAAGCGCGACTACGTTACCAACGAAACCGAGCAGGTAAAGCGTCCTGCTAAGGCAGGGAAAACGATCGGGAGAAACGATCCGTGTCCTTGCGGAAGCGGAAAGAAGTATAAAAATTGCTGCGGCAAAAATTAAAAATACGGTAAAACGGGACTGATTTCAGTCCTGTTTTTCGAGAGGTGAAAGAAATGATGACGCCGGATGAATGCAGAATCCGATTAAAAGAACTTCGCAAAATGCTTGCGGAGGCAGGCGACTCTTTGCGCTTGGACGAATTGAGAACGCAACTCGTCGAAAAGACTTCGCTTTCCGAGCAAGAGGAGGTTTGGTCCGATTTGAAGCGTTCGCAACAGTTGGCGAGGGAGATTGCCGCCATCACGGCAAAGACGACCGTGTTCGATCGTGCGGAAAAGGCGATCGACGACACCGAAGAGATTCTTCTTCTTGCGGAAGAGGAAAACGACGAAGCGTTGCTTTCGGAGATCGAAGAGGATTTGAAACGCGCGGAAGAAACGGTGGAAGAAATGCACCTTGCCGCGCTGTTAAAGGGAAAATACGACAATCTGAATGCCATTTTAACCTTGCATGCGGGCGCAGGCGGAACGGAAGCGTGCGATTGGGTTTCCATGCTGTATCGTATGTACATGCGTTACGGGGAACGGCAAGGGTATCGCGTATACGAGTTGGATCGTTTGGACGGCGACGAGGCAGGCATTAAGAGCGTTACGCTGAAAATAGAGGGCGAAAACGCATACGGTTATTTGAAAGCCGAAAAGGGCGTGCACCGCTTGGTGCGCATTTCGCCGTTCGACGCGAATAAACGCCGCCATACTTCCTTTGCTTCCTTGGAAGTCATGCCGGAAATCGAAGACAACGAGGAAATCAAAATCAACTCGGAAGATCTGCGGATCGATACGTACCGTTCGGGCGGCGCGGGCGGTCAGCATATCAATAAGACGGATTCCGCCGTGCGGATCACGCATCTTCCGACGGGAATCGTCGTCGCTTGCCAAAACGAGCGCAGTCAGGTGCAGAACAAGGAAATGGCGATGAGAATGTTAATGAGTAAACTCATCGAAAAGAGAGAATCCGAACGCTTGGAGCACGAACAATCGTTGAAAGGCGAGATCAAGAAAATCGAGTGGGGCAGTCAGATCAGAAGTTACGTGTTTTGCCCGTATACGCTCGTAAAAGACCACCGTACGGGATTTGAAAATACCAACGTCAACGCGGTGATGGACGGGGAAATTCATCCGTTTATTATCGATTATTTGAAGAAATCACAATGAATTATTACGAACGCGTCTTGGCAACTCCCGTTAAGGAGAACGCCTTGATTTTAGGAATTGAAACCTCGTGTGACGAAACCGCGGTATCGGTCGTGCGCGGCGGCAGAGAGATTTTGTTCGATGAAATTATCTCTTCCGCGGCGGAACATGCGAAGTTCGGCGGAGTAGTTCCGGAGATTGCTTCCCGTGCGCATACCGAGGCGATTTCGGTTGCGTGCGAGCGCGCTTTGCGTGCGGCAGGCGTTTCCCTCGAAGAGGTGGACGCAATTGCCGTAACGTATGGCGCAGGACTTTTGGGTGCGCTTTTGGTTGGCGTTTCTTACGCGAAAAGTTTAGCGTTCGCCTTGCAAAAGCCGTTGATTCCCGTCAGCCATATTCGAGGACACATGGCGGCGGCGTATCTGTGCGATCGAACGTTAGAGCCCCCCTTTTTATCGCTGTTAACGAGCGGCGGACATACCGCGATTCTTCACATAAAGAGTTACGAGGATATGGAACTTTTGGGCGGAACGTTGGACGATGCCGTGGGTGAGGCGTTCGATAAGGTCGCGCGCGTGTTGGGGCTTTCTTACCCCGGCGGTCCGAACGTCGAACGGCTTGCGCGAGAGGGAAAGAACGTTATTCCTCTTCCCAAAATGCTCAAAGGAGCAAAGGGGTATGATTTTTCTTACAGCGGTTTAAAAACGGCTGTCATCAATTACGTGCATACGCAAGAGCAGAAGAACGAACCTTGGAGCAGAGCGGACGTCGCTTGTTCTTTTCAATGCGCCGCCGTGGACGTGTTGGTCGAAAAAGCGATTGCGGCGGCAAAGGAGCGGAATCTCGAAACAATCGTTTCGGGCGGAGGCGTGGCTGCAAACGGTTATTTGCGCGAGCGGCTTTCCGAACGGTGCGCGGCGGAGCAAATTCGCGCGGTTCTTCCCGAAAAAAGACTTTGCACGGATAACGCGGCGATGATCGCGGCGGAGGGGGTTTTGCAGTACCGTATGCGGCGTTTTGCGGATTTATCGTTAAACGCTTCCGCAAACGTTCCGTTATAAAGTTTTGCGTTTTTTTAAGGGCGCGACGTCAATGAAAAACAGAATGAGTGAAAAGGCTCGATTGATATAAGGTCGAGTTTTTTTATAAAAAGTTTTATGGTAACGTAGGATTTTTCTCAAAATAGATAATTTTAATTAGACGTTCTTGGGAAAATTACGTAATATTGAATCAAATAATGAGTTTGTCAAAAAGAACTCGAGAAAGGAAACGTCCCCGAAAGTTGAACGCTTTCGGGGACGTTTTATACGTGAAACTTTATTTTGATCGATTTCCGAGAATTAATCTTCGGAGTAGTTGCAGTTAAGGGTGTAGGCGATTTTCGTCTGCGCATAGGAGAATATCGGATAGTAATCCCATTGCGTGCCTTTTTTAATAACGTCCCATTGTTCTTGCGTGCCGACGTAATTGATCGTTTTCAAGGCGGTGCAATTAAATAACGCATAGTTCCCGATAGAAGTAACGTTATTCGACATCGTTACGCTTGTTAAAGCGGTGCAATTTCGGAATGCATAATTTCCTATGCTTGTTACTTTGGTCGGTATCGTTATGTCGGTTAAGGCGTTGCATCCCTGGAACGCCTTATCGCCGATTTCGGTTAAGTCGTTTGGAAGCGTAACGCTTGTAAATTGATAATCTTTGAACGCCTCGGAAAGAATCTTTCCTCCCGTTATTGTGATCGATTTCAAACTGACGGGGATAAAATGACCGTTAACGGAATATGCCGAATCGTAGTGATCGAATGAAGATCCTTCGCCGAATATATATCCGAACTTTGTTGTATTACTTGCGGAATCGGCTGTTTTAGATCCACCCACAAACGGCAACGTCATGCTTTTAAGGTTAAAACAGTTTTTGAATGTTTGTTCGCCGATCGAAGTTACGCTGTCGGGAATCGTGATATTCGTGATATTGGCGTAAGCAAACGCATACTTCCCGATGCTTTCGCAAACCGAACCGTCTTCAAATATTATTTCCGTAATGTTAGGTTTGTACCCGCCAGCTAGTTGTGAATAGAATAGGTATGCAGGTATCTTTTTTACGTTTGCGCCGATCGTTACTTTTATTTTATTATTGCTTTGTTCGTCTGTGTAAAACAGATGCGTCATATCCCCGTCGACAGAACAATCCGTTGCGTTATAGTGAACGGCGGCTAATGCGATACAATCATAGAAGGAATAGTTTGCAATCGAAGTTACGCCGCTGCCGATCGTCACGCTTGTAAGATTGGTACAACCGTAGAACGTATACATTCCGATTTTGGTTACGTTATCCGGAATGATAATGCTTTCAAGCCGCGTGCAACCCTCAAACGTATAGTTAAGAGAAGTGATACCGCTGCCGATCGTCACGCTTGTAAGTCCGGTGCA
>CAYRPB010000056.1:5389-6614 GCA_964426105.1 uncultured Clostridia bacterium
TTCGGTGCATTTTGATGAAATTTCGGTAATCCACGTGCCGTAATCATGCCCCTTGGCGGAAATGACGATATTATCGAGTTCGTTTTTGTTTTCGTCAAAGTTCTTTTCGCAATCCGAACAATGATAATGCCCTAACGTTCCCGGTTCGGTGCATTTTGATGAAATTTCGGTAATCCAAGCACCGTAATCATGCCCCTTGGCGGAAATGACTACGTTATCGAGTTCTTCTCCGTATTCGTTGAAGTCTTTTTCGCAACCGGAGCAATGAAAATGTCCGATCGTCCCGTCTTCGGTGCATTTTGCAGGCGTTTCGGTAATCCAGCTGTAATCATGCCCCGTTTCGGGCATAACAATGTTATCGAGTTCGTTTTTGTATTCGTCGAAGTTTTTTCCGCAACCGGAGCAATGAAAATGTCCGATCGTTCCGTTTTCGGTACATTTTGCGGGGATTTCGTCAATCCATTCGTAAGTATGACCGGCAGGGAGCGAGAGGTCGGAACTTGCGTTTTTGTTTTCGTCGAAATTCATGCCGCATTCGGAGCAATGATAATGCGCTTTTATTCCGCTTTCGGTGCAGGTGGGGGCGATTTCTTTTTCCCAAACGTATTTGTGATTTGTGTCGTCCGGTGCGACGTAATCGCTTTCGTAACTGTATCCGCATGCGCAGGTATAGGTCGTATATCCCTGTTCGGTACAGGTCGGAGGCGTTACGTTCGTTAGGAATTCGTGCGTATGGGTACAGGCGATAAGTCCTGCGCAAAGCGCGGTGCAGAGGAGTAAGAAGAGAATTGTAATTTTGTTCTTTCGGTTGTGCATGATAAATCCTTTTTTTTCTATTATATTTTTTTCTATTATACATTGTATATTAGATTGTTTTGTTTTTCGTTTCGCGTTCTATGAGCGCTCGGTTCTTTCGCAGAAGCGAGAAGAGATAATAAAGTTGAACGGAAACGTTTTTGTTGCCGAAATGTTGTTTGAACAACGTTTCGAGCGGCACGTCGGAAAGTACGTCGCTCAGCGGAACGAACTTCTGTTCTCTGACTTCGTTGAAATCCGTAATTTCGCGGTTTGTTTGCAATTCTTTTCTGAGGATCGCGTTTCTTTCGTTTTTAAACGTCTTCTCTGTTTTTTTTCGGTTGCAGTTTAGAAAGGTGAAGCCGAAGAAATCCGGCTTGCCTCCGCGGTTTAACAGTCGAATATAGCCGCATACGACGGTTTTGCGAAT
>CAYRPB010000056.1:6714-9676 GCA_964426105.1 uncultured Clostridia bacterium
CTCTTCGGAAAATTTCTCTTTTGCCTTGAGCGCGTCCTTTCTTTTTTCGTCACATTTTTTCTTTTGCTCGCGCAAGCGTTTGCACGCCGTTTGCAATGCTTTTTTGTTCGCGTTGCGATCTCTTGCGAATAAATCTTCAAAGTCGGCAGACCCGGAACCGCTCGGAACGCAACTGTTGTTGTTGACGTCGTTGCGGTTGTGCTGGATGTTGACGACGAGTTGTCCGTCCGACGTGATCGCAAGCGTGCTTGCGCCGACGATGTTGGCTGCAGGACTGTCCGTCAGATTATAAAGCATGCCGTATTGATCCACCGTCATGCTCTTTCCGTCGTAAACGGCTGCAAAATCCGATTCGAAAATTTGATCGTAAATAAGGTCGTTTGAGGTGATATTGGAAAAATAGTCCGTTTTCTGCACCCATACGACGTTTTTGCCCGTTTTTTTCGGAGTTTTGTTTTTCTTGAGTTTTACTTTTGACGGGGTTTTCCACTTCGTCGTTTTTTTCGGTTTTTTTATTTTTCCGAAGGTAAATTTCCACTGTTTTTCCGTCAGCATATCCGTGCGCAGACGGACGAGATTACTGTTGAAAATATTTTTACCCTGCGCGATTTTTTCGCTTACGATTTGATAGAGCGCTTGCCGTTGCGATTCGTTCATGCGCGGCTTGTCGGGCAATACTTTTAAGTAAAGTTGATCCGCATGTTTTTGCAGACATTCGTCCACTTCGTCCGAGCAGAGATAAATTTCGTTGCCGTAGGTTCTCCATTCGTATCCGTTTTGATCGAAAACGCGCGTGTGCTTTTTTTGTACGGATTGTACGATTTCGTCTTTCCACGTGTTTTGATGGATCAATTGTCGGTCGAAGTAGGCGCGGAAGAGGTTTTTCCCCGAGCGGATCGCGCCGTAGCCCGTAATGATCGCCGTCGCCACCGAAAAGAACAGATCGGAAAACTGATAGATATCGGGCGTTCCTTCTTTTTCGGACTGAGTTTGGGACTCGGGCGTTCCTTCTTTGTAAAGGGAGAGTAACTCCGCAAAATTCAATGCCGCGCTTGCAGCCGCCGCGATAAAGGTAAAGCCGAATGCCAAAAGCGAATAGAAAAAGCCCGAACGGAGAACGGAATAGCGTTTGATCCGCCGTGCGGAATATTGTTTTCCCTTTTTCATAAACTCCTCGTTTTATTTTATTTTATTTGCGATAAACGCTGTTTCCTTTTGCGTCTATGGCGACGATGACGGGGAAATCTTCGATTTCAAGCCGATGGATTCCCTCCGATAAAAGATCGGGAAACGCGATACATTCGTTCTTTTTGATTGCCTTTCCGTACGTCGCGCCCAAACCGCCGATTGCGGCAAAATAGACCGCGCCGTTCTTTAACATACTTTGCACGACCGCTTCGCTGCGCTCGCCCTTTCCGATCATGCCTTTTAAGCCGCGGTCTAAAAGCGTTGGTGTAAAGACGTCCACGCGATAACTGGTGGTCGGTCCGCAACTGCCGCTGCTTCTTCCCGGCGGCGTGGGACAAGGTCCTGCATAATAAATAGTTTGCCCTTCAAGGGGGAAGGGGAGCGGTTCGCCGCGCTCCGACAATTCGGTTAAGCGTTTGTGCGCGGCGTCGCGAGCGGTATAAATGACGCCCGAAAGCAACACGCGGTCGCCTGCGGACAAGGTTGCAATCGATGCGATTTCATCGGGAAGCCGTAATTTCTTTTCCATGTCAAAGTATCTCCTCTTCGCAGCGCGCGCAATGGCACTGCATATTGACCGCGACGGGAAGCCCTGCGATGTGCGTCGGCAATACTTCGATCGCCACGCCGAGCGCGGTCGTTGTGCCGCCGAAACCCTGCGCGCCGATTTGCAACGCGTTGATTTCCGCGAGCGCGCGTTCTTCTAACGCTCTGACATCCGCGCGTTCGGACGGTTGTCCGACGGGGCGAAGAAGCGCTTTTTTGGCGAGATAGGCGCATTTATCGAACGTTCCGCCGATTCCGACGCCAACGATGACGGGAGGACACGGTCGGCTGCCTGCGTCCTTGACGGCGGCGACGATGGCGTTTAAGATTCCCTCTTTCCCCGCGGCAGGCGTCAGCATGGTTAACTTACTCATGTTTTCGCTGCCGAACCCCTTTGGAAGTACGGTGACTTTTACGGTTTCCCCGGGAACGATTTCGGTGTAAAGCACTGCCGGCGTATTGTCTTGCGTGTTGACGCGCGTCAGCGGATCGCAGCAACTTTTGCGGAAATAGCCGTCCCGATAGGCGCGTCTTACGCCTTCGTTTACGGCTTCGGCAACGGGGACGCCGTCTAAGCGGACGTCTTGTCCGATTTCCAGCATGACCACGCATAAGCCCGTATCTTGACAGACGGGCAGTCGTTCGCATTCCGCGATCTCCGCGTTTTTTGTCATCAGATTCAGCGCGTATTGCGCCAACTCGTTCGATTCCGCTTGCGCCGCTCGATCGAGCGCGCCCTTTGCGGACGGAGTAAGGCGGATTCCTGCTTTTAACGCAAGGCGATAAACCGTATTTTCGATTTCGCTTGTAAAAACCGTTCTCATAATATCGTTCCTTTCTTGTTGACGGGTGTTTTTTAGATTATTGTACCATATTTTTAAAAAAGAAGAAATAATAATTTACTATTTTTCGAAAATATTGTAAAATAAAATTATGAATCGAACTATGAACCCGAAAATCGGGGAACGGGAAGCGGGAATCGCTTTTTCCGTCGCCGCAATCGCGCCCGTCTTTGTATCCTTTCTGTTTCTCGCCGTCGCGCAAGGACTTTCGTCCGATTACGAATCGCAGGGGTGGTATACGCTCGGACTTTATCTGTGCTCCCAACTTACCTTTTTCGCGGTGATAATCGGCGTGGGGATTACGGCAAAGGCTCGTCCGAACGATATGGGCTACCGATCGTGCTCGGCAAAGTTTTTTTTCATCGGCGTTTTAATCGTGTACGGTA
>CAYRPB010000057.1:0-9560 GCA_964426105.1 uncultured Clostridia bacterium
TGAATACGGAAAGCAAATTTGCGCGGACTTATTCAACGGCGGAAAAAACGGGATAGAAGAACTTCTTCTTTTTGCGGAGAAACGGAAAAAAGACGAGTTGCCGTTACGATTGAACAACGTTACGTTTGAAACGTGGGTTCAGCGAGCGAACGAATTGTTTTATCCGTTGATCGCGAACGAGGGGCAAAACATTTACGACGTCATCGAATGGAAGAGGAAACAAAAGAAAAACAGTATGGAGGAATACGGAGAATATGTCCATAAAGAAATGTCCTAATTGCGGTCTGCCCGTAGGCGGATTAAACGTTTGTCCGGCATGCGGTATGCGTTTAGACGAGGGAATCTACGAATCGGAAAATCAATTTTTTTATGCAAGCGGAAATCAAAATAAAGTGAAAAAAATAATCGAAGAGCAAAAGAGTACGTTATCGAAAATTCGTTTATCCGTATGGGATATTTGTTTTATCGCCATTTGTAACGCGGCTGTTGTTTTGATGTTGATAAACGGCATTTTGGGCGGCGAGTGTTGGTGCGGAATTCCTGTTTTTGCGCTGTTCGGCGGCTACTTTTTTGCGTTTGCCGTCGCTGCCGGTTCGTTGAAAAAGTTTTTAACGAGATATCGCAATGCTGTTCTCGTCTTAAATTTAATTGCAGGAATTTTATTTGCCGTGTATCGTTTTTGCGGAAAAAACGATTTCGATTGGGTTAATTATTTTGTTCCGATCAATATTTTGAGTTCGTGTATCGTAATGCTTTTCCTTTTGCTAGGAAAAAATATTCAACTGAAAAACGTTATGATTTCGTCTGTTTTCATTTGGGGACAAAGCATTTTGCAATTTTTGCTCATGCTTGTCGGAATAAGCGCGCTTGGAACGGTGCAGAGAATTTTATCATCGTGTGCGTTCGGTGTGAACTTTTTAACGGTGATCAATTTGTCGTTTCTGTATTTTATAAAATACCGTAACGTAATCAGCGATAAATTTCGTTTTTGGGAATAAAACGAAAAAAATAAAAGAAAAAAGGAGATATTAACAAATGGCTTTCTGTAGTAAATGCGGAAAAAAACTCGAAGACACTCAAACTGTTTGCCCCGATTGCGGAACAAAGGTACAAGCGGCGGCAGGTAACGCGACGAACGGCGCTACTTCCTCAAACGGACAACCCGTTATCGTAAACATCGAAAACAGCAACACTAACGTCAATCAAAATGCTTCGCACAAAGGTCGCAAGAAAAACAAATGGGTTGCGTTCTTTTTGTGCTGGTTTTTGGGGTATCTCGGCGCACACAGATTTTATGAAGGAAAAATCGCGACGGCTATTCTATATCTGTTTACCGGCGGACTTTGCGGGATAGGTTGGCTTGTCGATTTTTGGATTTTGTTGTTTAAGCATAATCCCTACTATGTATAATTACGTTTGTTTGTAAATAAGTTTGTCGAAAAAACAAGGACGACGCCGCGGAAAATTTTTCCGCGGCGTCGTCCTTTCCGTCGTTTCGTTTTTTAACTTTTTTTCATTTGTTTTCCTTTCGTTTGCAAAACGATCGAAGATACTATTCGAATGCTTTTATGTTTTTAGAATCAATTTGTTTTAAGACAAAATTTATTTTCCTCTGTGCTTTGCCTTTTTCTTTTCTTGCCGCAGAGCGAATTGTCGTTCCTTTTCGACTTCTTTTTGTTCGCGATTTTTAACGTTTCTCTCGATTTTAGTTTGTTCGTGTTGGAGTTTTAGCGCTTGTTGCGCTTTCGTTCCGACACCTTTGTTTTCTAAACTGTTGTTAATTTTTCGTTGCATCCGTTTCGGGTTGATTTTTTGTTCTCTGCTCGTTTCTGCTTTAACAGGCGGACTAAATTTCAACTTGTGCCGATTTTTAAGCAGAAAATCGTATACTTCATAATCTTTTGGCTCTGTACCGAAAGTAATTTTACAGACTTCGTATTGATCGTCGTCTATACGCTCGTATAATCCTATCCAAAAAGGATTTTCAAACAAAACGGTCAAGGTGCTTTTTGTAGGCATATTATCCGTTTCCCTTGAACTGTTCTTCAAAAGTATCAATCCACTCTAAGAGAGCGCGGAAAAGAAGCCGTTGCTGTTCAAAAATAGTCTTTCCGACAAGTGGAATGTCCCTATACTCAACAGCATACTTCTCATTGGACTTTGCCGAAGCAGTAATACTATTCCGCAAGTGCTTCACTAAATTGAGTGCTTTTTCCTTTTCCGTTTTGTTAAGATTGGTAACGACTACGTTGAAGTCAAAGAGTAAGGATACCTGCTCGTTAGCATAGGTATTCATTAACTGTTCAAAATAAGAACGCCCCTTATCGGTAATGGAATAAATCGTTTTATCTGCAGATTTATCTCCTTTTACAATATCGTTTTTAAGATATCCTTTTTTATTCAGTTGAATAACTTTGCGATAAATAGAAGGGGTGCTTATCTTAGTCCACCTTGGGAAATGGTGATAGGCTACGTCTTTTTGAATGTCATATGCGCTTTGAGGTTTCTCTATTACGATACCCAATATTGCTAAATCGATTGACGACATAAGAATATCTCCGCTTTTACTATCTTTAATAATACTATCAATGATAGCAAAAGTCAAGGAATGATGATATAATTTTAAAATCAACGCCGTAGTAAAAACAAAAGCCATGGAGAAAACCATGGCTTTGTAAATGGTTGCGGGGAGAGGATTTGTAAGGAGCGCGGAAGCGCGACGGAATAGCGAAGCGTCACACGGTCATTCGCCCATCGACGCAGTAAAAACAAAAGCCATGGAGAAATCCATGGCTTTGTAAATGGTTGCGGGGAGGGGATTTGTAAGGAGCGCGGAAGCGCGACGGAATAGCGAAGCGTCACACGGTCATTCGCCCCTCGCCGCAGTAAAAACAAAAGCCATGGAGAAGTCCATGGCTTTGTAAATGGTTGCGGGGAGGGGATTTGAACCTCCTGACCTTTGGGTTATGAGCCCAACGAGCTACCGAACTGCTCCACCCCGCGATGCGGATCTGTTTTTCAGATGCTTGATTATCATAATATATTCTGCGCTGTTTGTCAAGTGAATTTTCAGAAATTTTAAAATTTTAACTGAAAACTTGCTTTTCTTTTCGGTATCTGCTACAATACGTTTATGAATCAATCGCTTTATACGATCATTCCGAGCAACCGAACCGTAGCGGTCGCTGTGTCGGGCGGCGGAGATTCCATGGCTCTTTTGCATTATTTGCGCGTTCATGCCGAAGATGGCGGATATTGCGTCAAGGCATTAAACGTCGAGCATGGGATTCGCGGCGAAACCTCCGAGAGAGACAGCGCTTTTGTTCGGGATTATTGTGAAAAAAATCAAATACCATTTTTATTTTATGCCGTTCGTGCGCGAGAAATGTCCGAAAAAGAGAAAATCGGATTGGAAGAAGCCGCGCGGAAGTTACGATATCAATGTTTTGCGCAGGCGTTGAAAAGCGGCGAGTGCGACTTGATCGCGCTGGCGCATCATGCGGACGACCAGGCGGAAACCGTCTTAATGAATTTATTAAGGGGGGCAGGGTTGAACGGCGCAGGCGGAATGACTCCCGTCAACGGGGCGTTCGTTCGCCCGTTTTTGCACGTTCCGAAAGAAGAATTGACGGCGTATTTGGAAGAAAACGCGATTCCGTTCGTCACGGACGAAACGAATTTTTCGGAAGATTTTACGCGCAACGCGTTGCGGCGGCGCGTGATGCCCGTATTGAGAGAATTGTATCCGTTCGGAGAACGGAATCTCGTGCGGTTTGCGGCGCGTTGTAGGGAAGAGAACGCCTACTTGGATTCTTTGGCGGAAACCGCGCTTTCCCGTGAAAGAGGGGCGTATTTGATTGCGGAAACGCTTGACCGCCCGTTGTTCGATCGCGCCGTGCTGCTCGCGCTGAAAAAACTGGGGATGACGGCGGATTACGGTGCAGTGCAGACGGAGAGCGTTTTTAAGTTGAAAAACGCTGCGAACGGTGCGTCTTGCGATTTGGGACAGGGGATTCGCGCCGTGCGAGAATACGAGCGGATCGGGATTTTTCGTCCGCAAGAAGAAGTATTATCGGAGATTCCGTTCTCGTTCGGAAATTTTTCGTTCGGGACGGGGACGCTTCGCGCGGAGCGCGTCTCGCGTTCGGAAATTACGTTCGGGGACGGCTCGTTTTACGTCGATGCGGATAAGATTCCCGAAAACGCCGTCTTTCGCATAAGGAAAGAGGGGGATATCTTTCGTCCGTTCGGGGGCGGCACGCGGAAATTGAAAGAATTTTTGATCGATCGGAAAATTCCCAAACGGTATAGATCGGCTTTCCCCGTGCTTGCGGTTGAGAAAACCGTATATTTTATTGCAAATACGGAAATTTCTGATTTGATAAAAGTAGACAAAGACACTCGAAATGTGGTAAAATTATCATATATTTTTCACGAAGGAGAATGAGAATGTATCGGGATATCGAAAAAATATTGATTTCCAAAGAAGAGATCGATCAGAAGGTAAAGGAACTTGCCGCGCAGTTGGATCGGGATTATGCGGATAAAAACCCTTTGTTGCTCTGTATTTTAAAGGGAAGCGTTTTGTTTTTCAGCGACATTATTCGCAATATGAAAATTAAATTGGAAATTGATTTCATGGCGATTTCCAGTTACGGTTCGGGTACGACGAGCGGAATCGTTCGCTTGGTAAAAGATCTCGACCGTTCGATCGAAAATCGTCACGTCATTATCGTGGAGGATATCGTCGATACCGGTCATACGCTTTCTTACTTGAAGCGAGTGCTCGATCAGCGTCATCCTGCGTCCGTGAAGATTTGCACGCTGCTCGATAAATTCGAGCGGAGAGAGGCGGACGTCGAAGTGGATTACAAGGCGTTCGATATCGGAAACGAATTCGTCGTCGGTTACGGGTTGGATTATGCGGAAACCTACCGCAATTTGCCAGAAATCGGCGTGTTGAAGCGCTCTGTTTACGAAAGATAAACTCACTCGATCGCTTGCGTGACGACGCGAGCGATTTTTTATCGAAAAATTAAAAAAACGGGTATTTTTTCTCAAACAAATAATTGACATTTGTTTTTGAATCGATTATAATATTTTAACAATCGGATTGTTAGAAATCCGAACAATTTTTTAAGGGGGAAGAGATGCGAATCGGATTTCAGATTAAAACGCTTTCGCGTATGATCCGAAAGGCGATTGACGACACGCCGACTTTTCGACAAAACGAGAACCTAACCGGAATTCAAGGTTGGGTTTTGCGTTTTTTGTACGACAAGGAGAAGTCGGGAGAGGCCGTTTTTCAACGTGACGTGGAGCGAACGTTTCAAATTCGTCGTTCGACCGCGACCGAACTGCTTAACACGATGGAACAAAACGGATACGTTCGGCGGACGTCCGTCGAACACGACGCGCGCTTGAAAAAGTTGAGTTTGACCGAAAGGGGCAGAAGTTTACAGGAAGAAGTCTTTTCGGCGATCGACGGAGTCGAACAATCGTTGATCAAGGGGATTACGGAAGAGGAGAAAGACACGCTGATTCGTTTATTAGAGAAATTAAAGGAGAATTTGGAGTAAGATTATTTTATGGTAAAAACTTTGTTAAAAAGCGTAAGAGAATATAAAAAAGAGTCTATTCTGACTCCCGTTTTTATCATTCTCGAAGTAATTATGGAATGTTTGATTCCTTATATTATGGCGATGTTGATCGATACGATCGATTCCGCAAAAGCAGGTTCGACCGAACTTTTGGGAAAAATCGGAATTTACGGCGCGATTTTGATCGTAATGGCGTTGATCTCGCTGTCCGGCGGATTTTTGGCGGGCAAATACGCCGCAATCGCGTCCACCGGCTTTGCGAAAAACTTAAAGCACGACCTCTATTATCAGGTGCAGAAGTTTTCGTTTGCGAATATCGATAAATTTTCCACGTCTTCGTTAGTTACGCGTATGACGACGGACGTGACGAACGTGCAGAACGCCTATCAGATGATCATTCGAATCGCGATTCGTTGCCCGTTGATGTTTATCTTCTCGTTGGTTATGTGCATTACGATCAGTCCGAAAGTATCCATGATTTATTTGATCGTGATCCCCGTGCTCGTGGTTGCGCTCGGCGTGATTATCGGGATCGCGCATCCGCGTTTTTTGCGCGTGTTCAAAAAGTACGACGCGCTGAACGAATCTATTCAGGAAAACGTAAAAGCGATGCGCGTTGTCAAGTCTTACGTGCGTGAGGATTACGAAATCAAAAAATTCAACCATGCGGCGGAAGATATGCAAAAGGGCTTTAAGAGTGCGGATCGCGTGATCGCGCTTAATAGTCCCGTTATGTCGTTGTGCATGCACGTTGCGGTGTTGTTTATTTCCGTTTTCGGCGCGAAATTGATCATGGAAACGGGCGTTTGGGATGCGACGTTGAACGCTTCCGTGGGGGGCGAACTTACGACGGGCGGACTGTCCAGTTTGATTACCTATAACGCGCAGGTCTTGATGAGTTTGATAATGCTTTCTTCCGTGCTCGTTATGATCATTATGTCGATCGCGTCCGCAAAGCGTATCGTCGAGGTATTAAAGGAAGAACCGACTTTGCAAAATCCGGAAAATCCCGTTTACGAGGTTTCGGACGGCAGCGTTTGGTTCGATCACGTTTCGTTCAAGTATTCCGAAAAGGCGGAAAAGAACGCGCTCGAGAACGTCGATCTGAAAATCAACGCAGGCGAAACCGTCGGAATTTTGGGCGGAACGGGAAGCAGTAAATCTTCTCTCGTGCAATTGATTCCGCGCTTGTACGACGTGACGGAAGGTTCTGTCAAGGTCGGCGGAAGAGACGTTCGGGAATACGATTTGGATACGCTTCGCAACGAGGTTGCGTTCGTATTGCAGAAAAACATCTTGTTTTCGGGGACGATCAAGGAGAATTTGCGTTGGGGCGACGCAAACGCGTCGGATGAAGATTTGGTGCGCGTTTGCAAACTTGCGCAGGCAGATGATTTTATTCAGACTTTCCCCGAAAAATACGATACGTATATCGAGCAGGGCGGAACGAACGTTTCGGGCGGACAGAAACAGCGTTTGTGCATTGCGCGTGCGCTTTTGAAAAAACCGAAAATTCTCGTGCTGGACGATTCGACGAGCGCGGTGGATACCAAGACGGACGCTTTGATTCGGAAGGCGTTCCGCGAGGAAATTCCCGAAACGACGAAGTTCATTATCGCGCAGCGCGTCGCTTCCGTACAGGATGCGGATAAAATCATCGTCATGAATAACGGCAAGATCGAGGCGGTCGGTACGCACGATCAACTTCTTGCAGAGAACGAGATTTACCGCGAGGTTTATTATTCTCAAAACAAGGCTGGTGAAGAGAATGAGTAAAGACGTTGTGAAAAATCAGGGAAGAGGATTCCCCGGCGGAAAGAAGAAAATCGATAAAAACACGTTGTTCCGCTTGTTAAAGTTTATGTTTTCCAATTTCAAGTTGGAGTTTTTCGTCTTGGCAATCTGCGTTATCTTAAACGCGGTTTCCGTTTTGACGGCTTCCATCTTTTTGCGTATCATTATCGATGACTGCATTCGTCCGGTTTTGTTAAACACGGTGGAGATGTCTGATGGAATGGCGAAATTGACTTCGGTTGCGATTACGATGGGGTGTATGTACGTCGTCGGTTTGTTGGCGAACTTCTTGCAGTCGCAGTTGTTGGTTACCATTTCGCAGAATCTCATGTTGAAGATGAGAAAGAAGATGTTCTCCGGCATGCAAAAATTGCCCATTCGTTATTTCGATACGCACACGCACGGCGATATCATGAGCCATTACACCAACGATATCGATACCCTTTATCAGTTGGTGGCGCAGAGTATTCCCGCCGTGTTTTCTGCCGGAATCATGATCGTTGCGTTGTTCTTCGTCATGATCTCTTACAGCATTTGGTTGACGGTCGTCGTGTTTGCGGTGGTTATCTTGATGGCGTTCGTCGCGAAAAAGGTCGGCGGAAGAAGTTCTCGTTATTTTATCAAACAACAGACCGCGGTCGGTAAGAACGAGGGCTATATCGAAGAAATGATGCACGGGCAGAAGGTTATTAAGGTGTTCTGTCACGAACGGGAGAGCGAGCGCGGCTTTGACGAGATCAATGAAGAGTTGTGTCGCGTTTCGACGGAAGCGAATATCGCGGCAAATACGCTCGGTCCGATTATCGGAAACATCGGCAATATTTTATACGTTTTGCTTGCGTTTGTCGGCGGCGTTCTGCTTACGGTGGGTGCGCCGAATCTGACGATTTTGGGAATCGGAGAGTTTACGACGGGGGTGATCGTTTCTTTCTTGCCGATGAGCCGCGTCTTTACCAACAACTTTAACAACGCTTCTCAGCAAGCTGCGTTTATCGCGATGGGGCTTGCCGGTGCGAACCGTATTTTTACTTTGGCGGACGAAGAACCGGAGCAGGACGAGGGATACGTTACGCTCGTCAACGCGAATATCGCGGAGGACGGCACGATTACGGAATCCGAAACTCGTACGGGAAAATGGGCTTGGAAACATCCTCATTCGGCGGATGGCAGCGTCACTTACACCGAACTGAAAGGGGATATTCGTATGTTCGACGTGGACTTCGGTTACGTTCCCGAAAAGATCGTATTGCACGGCGTTACGCTGTACGCGACGCCCGGTCAAAAGGTGGCGTTCGTCGGCGCGACGGGCGCGGGAAAAACCACGATTACGAATTTGATCAATCGTTTTTACGATATCGCGGACGGTAAAATTCGCTATGACGGAATCAATATCAACAAGATTAAAAAATCCGATTTGCGCCGTTCGTTGGGAATCGTTTTGCAGGACACAAATTTGTTTACGGGGACGGTGATGGATAATATCCGTTACGGCAAATTGGACGCGACGGACGAGGAGTGTATCGAGGCGGCAAAACTCGCTAATGCGCATGATTTTATCACGCGGCTTCCCGAAGGGTATCGGACGATGCTCACGGGCGACGGTGCGAATCTTTCGCAAGGGCAGCGGCAACTTCTCTCCATCGCGCGCGCGGCGGTCTGCAATGCGCCCGTCATGATTTTGGACGAGGCGACCTCATCCATCGATACGCGCACGGAGGCGATCGTGCAGAGCGGAATGGATAACCTAATGCACGGCAGAACGGTTTTCGTCATCGCGCACAGACTTTCCACCGTACAGAATTCGGACGTCATTATGGTGTTGGAGCACGGTGTGGTGATCGAACGCGGAAGCCATAAGGACTTGATCGAAAAGAAAGGGAAATATTATCAACTTTATACGGGCGCGTTCGAACTTGAATAAGGAAGCGTTACGGCACTTAAAACGGCGCGAGAAAGGATTTTCTTTCTCGCGCCGTTTGTCTTTTAAAGAAATCGGCGTTTTTTATTGACAAATCGTAAGGTTGAAAGATATAATATCATCGAAGATAGAATACGGTTTGCAAAAAATTGCATTGTCGTCGCAATTCCCGATCGCGAAGCGCGACGGGTAGCCGTATAAGAATCATAAAAGCGATTTTTTATTTTTCGAATCATTAAGGGAAACTG
>CAYRPB010000058.1:0-1841 GCA_964426105.1 uncultured Clostridia bacterium
TCCTGCTTGCAGTTGCCGATTTCGTAATTTTCTCAAATTACTGTCTTATCAGCATACAACTTTTTCTATTCCGCTATTCGATTCAAACGGTTTTCAACCCGTTCCTTTTAACGGATTTTTAATTATTCCTGCACGGGTGCTTCCGCTACGGGCGCTTCTTCCTTTTCGGCAGCAGCCGCCTGCTCTAAATAAGCTTGCTTCGCAGCCGCGTCTCTCGCAACGATGCTCATCTCCGTTTCCTTATCGAACAAGTGAATGTGTTCGATATCGACAAGCAACTTGATTCGCTGTCCCTTTTCGGTCTTGGAACGAGAATCAACTCGCGCAATCAGGTTGGACGTATCGTCCACGATGCTCTGAATGGTGGTCGTTTCTTGCTCTTCCTCTTCGGACAACAGTTTACAGTAAAGAAGCGTTTCGGAACCGAGCATTTCAACGACGTCTACGTCAACGGTGATAACCGCGTTCGGATATTGTTTTACCAAACGCTCTTCGTCGTGAAGATCTTCCGGACGCACGCCGAATACAACTTCCTTATCCGTATTGAGATAAGCGTCCAAATCGTAAATGAGATCCACCTTTTCTTTGGGTAAAAGGAGTTTTTCCAAACCGAATTCGACGTAAACCTCGTCTTTCGTTCCAGTGAGTTTCGCAGTGAAGAAGTTCATCTGCGGCGTTCCGATGAAGCCTGCAACGAACTGGTTAACGGGATAATCGTACAAGTTCTGCGGCGCGTCAACCTGCTGCATGAAACCGTCTTTCATAACGACGATTCTCGTCCCCATCGTCATAGCCTCGGTCTGGTCGTGCGTTACGTAAATGAACGTCGTCGCCAAACGGTTGTGAAGTTTGGTGATTTCCGTTCTCATCTGAGCACGGAGTTTTGCGTCCAAGTTGGAAAGAGGTTCGTCCAAAAGGAATACTTTCGGTTCACGAACGATTGCACGGCCGAGAGCAACACGCTGTTTCTGACCGCCGGACAACGCCTTCGGCTTTCTGGAAAGATACATTTCGATACCCAAAATACGGGCAGCTTCCTTAACTCTGACGTCGATCTCCGCTTTGGGCATTTTTCTCAACTTTAAGCCGAATGCCATATTGTCGTAAACCGTCATGTGGGGATACAACGCGTAGTTCTGGAAAACCATTGCGATATCTCTGTCTTTCGGCGCGACGTTGTTCACTAATCTGCCGTCGATATAGAGTTCGCCGTCCGTAATTTCTTCCAAACCGGCGATCATGCGGAGTGTGGTAGACTTTCCGCAACCGGACGGACCAACGAAGACGATAAACTCTTTATCTTCGATATCCAAGTTGAAATCCGTTACCGCCGTAACGCCGGACGGATATACTTTGTAAATGTTCTTTAAATTCAAACTTGCCATTTCGGTAAAAATTCCTCCGTAAGTTTCTTACTCTAATATTTTACATTATTTTTAAAAAATTTACAACTGGCAGATTCAACAAATATCAAGCGTATTTTTGTCGAATATGCACAATTTCGCCTTTCGCGAGGCTTTTCGGATTCAAACCTTGCTTTTTTTTCGCCCTTTTGATATAATACAAGCGAGCGAACTTGCTTGCAATGGTTTTCGAGTGCCGTGTTTCAACGTACGACTGTTATTCGCGTTCGGCGAATAACAAATTGCGGCGGCAATGCAAAAACTTGTTTTTGCAAGCCGTGCAACGTTATAATACAAGTGAGCAAACTTGCTTGCAGGAATTTGCGAGCGCAGCGTTTTGATAAGCCCAAACGATTGCAACGCTATAAAAGCGTTTTCGTTCTGAACGGAATAGGAGAAAATTATGGATATTAACCGCTATACGCCGAAGCAACGGCT
>CAYRPB010000058.1:1941-9213 GCA_964426105.1 uncultured Clostridia bacterium
GAACGGAATAGGAGAAAATTATGGATATTAACCGCTATACGCCGAAGCAACGGCTTTCGACGGATAAAATTTTATCTCTCGATAATCTCACGCCGGAGGACGTGTTTGAAATTCTGCACCTCGCGAGGCAAATCAAGCAGCGCGACCGCATGAAAGAACGTATTTACCCCTTAAAAAACAAAATCGCGGCGATTATTTTGGATAGCACCAATTCTCGCCTCAGAATCCCCTTTGAATTATCCGTCAATCAACTCGGCGGACATACGCTTTACCTTTCTCCGCGAGATCAAGACTTTATGAAGGGTTTGACCTACCGCGACGCGTCCGCGCTTTTGGCGCAATACGGCGTGCATTGCATCGTCATCAAAGCGGATTCGCAAGAGGTTCGCAACGACCTCTCTCGTTATTCGCCCATTCCCGTAATCAACTGCATGGAAAGTTCGGATAATCCCAGCGAAGTGTTGGCGTCCCTGTTCACCATTTGGGAGAAAAAGGGAAAATTGGATAAGTTAAAGTTGACGATCGTCGGAAACGGAAAAAATCTCAATCCCGCCGCCGTCAACGCTTACGCGAAAGTCGGCATCAACACCTGCTTTTTGTGTCCGGAAGGCTTAGAACCGACCGAAGAAACGGTTGCGCACGCCTCTCAATACGATGACCTCGAAGTGGAATACGATATGCGCACCGCTTTGAAAAACGCGGATATCGTGACGACGAAATTTTACGGAGAAGTCCCCGCGGAAGAAGAGGAAAAAAAACTCTTTTATCCTTTCCGCGCGGACGAGCATCTCATGATGTTTGCCAATCCGGACGCCATTTACGTTCACACGTTGCCTATCGACCGCACGGTGGAAGTGTCCGAAGAATTTTTAGAAACGCCGCAAGCGGTACTAAACGAGCAAGCGGAAAACATCATTTACATTCAAAAGGCGCTGTTATCCCTATTGATAAAATAACCTCTTAAAATAAAAAATAGCGACATCGCTCGAAACGATTATTCAATCACGTTATTTTTCCCCGATAAAGCCCATAAAAGCGCGCCGACAAACCCGTCGACGCGCTTTCCGTTATGATCTTTTATAAACGCATTGCGTTTCAAAAATCGCGTTTTTATACGGACGGCACAACCGCAAAAAAGACGAGCGGCTCTTTTCCGTCGTTAATCAAAGAATGACTGCTTCCTTTGGGACAATAATGCACCGAACCGGGCGCAAGGCGTTCCATTTCGCCGTTTTCAATCGCTTTTCCGGATCCGCTCACCACGTAAATCACTTCGCAATCGGTCAAATGCGAATGTAAACCGACCGAATCGCCCGATTCAAGCCGCCCCGTTAAAACTGTCACGCGACAGTCGGAAAAGGTCTTTAACACGGTTTCGCCCTCTCCACCGTTAAAATGCGGCATCGAAATTTCCCGAATCTTATCAAAATCAATCTTCATAATCTTACACGTTAAAGCGGAACAAAACGACATCCCCGTCCTTGATCACGTACTCCTTTCCTTCCGAACGAACCTTGCCCTTTTCCTTGGCGGCGTTAAAACTGCCAAGCGCGATCAACGTATCGTAATCCACAATTTCCGCACGAATAAACCCTTTTTCAAAATCCGTATGAATTTTTCCTGCCGCTTGCGGCGCTTTCGTACCCTCGCGAATGGTCCAAGCGCGTACTTCCTTTTCGCCTGCAGTGAGATAACTCAACAATCCCAACAAACGGTAAGAAGCCTTAACCAAGCGATTTAATCCGCTTTCCTGCAATCCCAGTTCGGAAAGGAACATTTCGCGCTCGTCCGGTTCGAGCATGGAAAGTTCTTCTTCCGTCTTGGCGCAAATGACGAGCGACTCCGCGCCCTCCGCCTTTGCGTAATCCACCACCCTCTTCGCATAAGGGAGCGTTTCTTCTTCCTTGCCCATATCCGCTTCCGCAATGTTGGCGGCGTAAATAACCGGCTTCGAAGTCAGCAAAAAGAGCCCGTCCACGTACGCGCGTTCCTCTTCGTCGAAAGAGAGCGTGCGCACCGGTTTTCCGTCCGAAAGGCACCGAACGATGCGCTCTAACAATTCCGCCTCGATTTGATACTTTTTCTCCCCCGTCTTGAACATGTTTCTCGCCTTGTCGAGCCGCTTGGAAACGCTGTCCAAATCGGCGAATACAAGTTCTAAGTTGATAGTTTCGATATCGCGAATGGGATCGACACTGCCGTCTATGTGCGTAATATTCTCGTCCTCGAAACAACGCACGACGTGTACGATCGCGTCCGTTTCTCGAATGTTTGCCAAAAATTGATTACCTAACCCCTCGCCCTTGCTCGCGCCCTTTACAAGCCCTGCGATATCCACGAACTCGATAACCGCCGGCGTCACCTTTTTGGTATTATAAAGTTTTGCAAGCACGTCAAGCCGCGGATCAGGAACGGCGACCACGCCGACGTTCGGCTCGATCGTGCAAAAGGGGTAATTCGCACATTCCGCCCCTGCGTGAGTAATCGCATTGAACAACGTAGACTTACCGACGTTCGGCAGTCCCACTACGCCTAATTTCATTTCTTTTTCTCCATCGTCTGTTTTTCTTTTCAATTATAGTCCAAATCCGCGCGAAATTCAAGTTTTTTGATTTGCGAAACGCAAAAAAATATGGTATATTAGTTATGAAATAAAATTAGCGGAGATAAAAATGAATTATAAAGCGTACATTGCGGAAAAAATCACAATCGACGGAATCGAAAAAGAAGAGATCGAAAACTTCATCGCCGTCCCCCCCACGAACGATTTAGGCGACTATACGTTGCCGTGCTTCCGTTTTTCAAAAGCCATGCGCAAAGCGCCTTCCGCGATCGCGGAAGAACTGAAAGAACGTTTCCCCACGGACGACGTCGTGACGGAGGTTTCCGCCGTCAACGGCTATCTGAATTTCAAGATCAACCGTAACGGATTTACGGCAAAACTCTTGGACGAAATTTTAACCGAGCGAGAATCGTTCGGTTCGTCCGACGAGGGCGCGGGAAAAACCGTCTGCATCGATTATTCTTCCATCAACGTGGCAAAGCCTTTCCATATCGGACACCTTTCCACCACCGTGCTGGGTAGCGCGTTGGTAAAAATTTATCGCTACTTGGGTTACCGCGTGGTCGGCATCAACCATTTAGGCGATTACGGCACGCAGTTCGGAAAACTCATCGTCGCTTATAAGCGTTGGAGCAGTGCGGAACAAGTGGAAAAGGGCAAACTGAAAGAACTCGTTCGGATCTACGTAAAATATCACGAAGAAGCAAAAGCCGATCCCGCCTTAGACGACGAAGCGCGCGCTTGGTTCAAAAAAATAGAGGCAGGCGATCGGGAAGCGAACGAAATTTTCTCGCGTTTTAAGGAAATAACCCTCGCAGAGGTGGATAAAATCTACCGCATGCTCAACGTTTCGTTCGATTCTTATGCCGGCGAAAGTTTTTACAACGACAAAATGGATGTCGTCATCGAAGAATTAAAGGGAAAAAATCTTCTGCAAGAGAGCGAAGGCAGTATGATTGTAGACCTCTCCGCTTACGATATGCCGCCCTGCTTGATCTTAAAATCGGACGGTTCGTCCCTATATGCCACGCGCGATCTCGCCGCGGCGCTCTACCGCAAAAAAACGTACGATTTCGATAAATGTCTGTATGTCGTGGCGTATCAGCAAAATCTGCACTTCCAACAAATCTTCAAGGTTTTGGAATTAATGGGTAAGCCTTGGGCAAAAGATATGGTACACGTCGCCTACGGCATGGTTTCCATGGAAGACGGCGCAATGAGCACGCGGAGCGGCAAAGTCGTTCTGTTAGAAGACGTTCTGCAAAAGGCAATCGAAAAGGCGAAAGTCATCATCGAAGAGAAGAATCCCGACTTAGAGGGAAAGGACGAAATCGCAAAAACGGTCGGCACGGGCGCGGTTATTTTCGGCGCGTTGGTGAACAATAAAATTAAAGATATCGTATTTTCGTACGACAAAGTATTGAACTTCGACGGCGAAACCTGCCCTTACGTGCAATACACCGCGGCGCGGTGCAATTCCGTACTGAAAAAGGGCGGTACGTACGGGGCGTTTACCATCTCGTCCCTCGCTCCCGAAGAATACGAACTCGTATCCATTTTGAGCAATTTCCCCGACGTGGTGCGTTCCGCAGCGGAAAAATACGAGCCGTCGTTCGTAACGCGTTTCGCGATCGATCTCGCAAAGGCTTACAATCAATTCTACTTTAACTGCAAGATTTTGGGAAGCGCGGAAAACGAGAAAAATTTCCGCTTAGCCCTGACGGATTGCGTTTTGATCACGTTAAAAAACGCCCTCACCCTGTTGGGCATCGGCGTTCCGGAGCAAATGTAAGATGAATTATAAGGGAATTATTTTCGACTTGGACGGAACGATCTTAGATACCGTTCCCGATATCACGGACAGTTTAAATCAAATGCTCGCGGAAAACAAACTGCCGCCCTTAACCGAACGCGAGGTTACGCGTTACGTCGGAAACGGCGCGAAAAAGTTGGTAGAACGATGCTTAAAGGGGCGCGTTTCCGCCGAACAAGAGCGAGCGTGTTTAAATCGCTACAATGAAATTTATACCGGCTGCGGCTCACCCAAAACGCGTATTTTCGACGGAATCGCAGACGTTCTGCCCGTACTGAAAGCGCGCGGCTATACGCTCGCCGTTATCACCAACAAACCCCAACAAACCGCGAACGAGGTGGAGAAAATCTACCTTTCGACTTTAGGGCTTTCGCTCGTATTCGGACAAAAAGACGGCATTCCCGTCAAACCGGACAAAACGCCCATGGAACAAACGCTTCAAACGCTCGGTTTAACGCAAAGCGAGGTCGCGTTCGTCGGCGACGGCGAAACGGACGCCGCGTTTGCGATCAACGCCGGCGTAAGGGGAATTTCCTGTCTTTGGGGCTATCGTGCCAAGGAAGAACTAATTGCCGTCGGTGCAAGCGAATTTATTCAACAGCCGAAAGAATTGCTCGATCTATTTCCCCCTCTTATTTAACGAAACGGGGAACGCCTCTTCTCTTAGAAAGCGTTCCCCTATTATTTTCACTCTTTCTTCCGAACTGTTGCAATTCGATTCTATAATAAAAAAGAATGCTCCGAAGAACATTCTTTTTTTGTTTGTATTTTCTTTTTGTTGTATTGCTTCCCGTTTTCACCGACTTTTCAATGAAACCAACACACTGTTTTTAACCTTTTCGAAAGTATTTGCAATCGAACGCTCGAATCAATTCCAAGCGATCGTTCCCTTATAATCGATATTCGCAAACGCTATATTCTCATAAGTCCCTACAAAAATTTGAGGATCCGAAACCGTTCCGCTACCGCCGGTCGTAGCCGCGATATTACCGGACGCCGTATTATCGCTTAACTGCAATGCGATTACGGAATCGACGTTAAGCTTTTTGGTAACGTTTTTCTGTTGATATTTAATAAAATCGACGCTTACGATTTGTGCCAAATAAATATTTTTACACGTACTGACGGCAACCGTTTCGTATTTAAGTTCACCGCTGTTTTCACAATTGCGAATTTCTAACTTATAGCGATCCACCGCTCGCGTATATCTACTGCTTCCTCTATAACCGTTATAAGCGCCGAAGATTCCGCCGACAACGCAAACCTGATCGTTATTGTTACTTCTCGCTTCTCCGATAAGCGTACCGACATTCGTACAACCATCAAGCGTTATAACCGCATTTTGCGTTACGTTGCCTGCTCCGTCGTCATTGCTCTGCCAAGCGTCGGCAATAATACCGCCGACCCAAAAGCCGCGAATCGTGCCGTTATTGGTACAATTCTTAACGGTAATAGAAGAACCGTGTTCCCATTGATTGATAACGGATACGATTCCGCCTGCCGTTGCATACGTTGCTCCGGAAGCGTTCGCAGACGTAACGGCAGCATTATTGACGCAATTTTCGATCGTCACGTTCGCATTCATTCGATAACCGTTTGAAGCATATCCGCCGATAAAGCCGACAATGCCTGCAACGCGGTTAACGCCGACAATCGTTCCGTTTACCGTCACGTTGGCAATTTTGCAAGACGATTCGGGAAGAACAACGCCCCCGATCGCCCCAGCCGTCGTATGATTGTTTCTGTTAAAACCGGTTGACACATACGCGCCGTTCCCCGGTTCGTCGATATCGACGGTAAGCGTTACGTCACCGAAATAAGATCCCGCAAATACGGAAACAAATCCGTAAAACGAGTAATTGGAGTTCGCCGACGCAGCGGCATACGAAAGAGAATCCGCAGACGCGTCTTTAATCCGAACGTCGTCGATTTTGTGATTTCTTCCGTAAAAATCGCCTGCAAAATAAGAAATCGGCTTCCACTCTTGAACATTACCGGCGCTGTCTTTCAAACTGATATCTTGACCGAGAACTACCGTAAAATTCTCCGCGCCGTCTTCTTGCGTTTCAATATATTCCGCGACCGATAACAAACCGTTATAACTTGCCACCGCAGCGCCGACCAACTTATTTCCGTCGTAATATGCCGTATCCTGCGCAATCGCGTCGGTAGTTGTCTTTAAACTTTCCAAATCGGCTTTCGTTCCTTTATTTTCGGGCGAAACCAACCAAGTTTTATCCGTCATCAATCTTCCGGACAAAAGATGAAACGAACCTTGCAAATCCGGCAACTTATATTCGGACGGGAAAATAACGCTATCAATTCCGCCGGCGTCGTTAAGCCGAACGTAAATCATACGATTAACCGCACTGTTGTAATAAATCGCCGTTCCGTTTGCCAAAGCAGAATAGTCCTGCGCGTTCAGTCCCGCTTCCTTCAAAATACGCATTGCTTCCGACGCGCTTTCGGGCGCTTTCCCGTCAAGCGTTTCCTGCGTCGTCAACGCGGTGTTCATATTTCTCACCGCAGAAATATCGGACGATTCGTTCGCTTTGTTGATCAAACTGGAAAACGTCGGAATCAGCACTGCGGCAAGCACCGCGATGACGGCAATTACGATAACGAGTTCTACGATCGTAAATCCTTTTCCGTTTCTTCTTTTCATATAACGCTCCTTCTTTCTAAGGCGCTCTTTGCTTTGTCTGCTTAGACAAAGCAAATGGGCATGCCCATTATTTTTCTATATCGATAAGATTTTCTTACAAAAAACTTACGAATATATTATTTATTATACTACAACACAGATCATAAACGCAAGAAAATTTTCTTTTTAAAAAAATTTAGCGAAAGGTTTATGTAAGCGCGAAAAGGTACACTTCACCGAAAGTATACTTTA
>CAYRPB010000059.1:0-9203 GCA_964426105.1 uncultured Clostridia bacterium
TTTTTATACGATTTTGTCCGTATCCTCTTTCTTTAATTTTGCAACGGCTTCTTCCGCGGAGAAAGCACCGAGATCGCCCTCTTTTCTGCTTCTGAGCGAAACCGTTCCGCTCTCCGCTTCCTTATCCCCTATGACGAACATATACGGGACTTTTTGCAACTGCGCCTCGCGGATCTTATAGCCGATCTTCTCGTTTCTGTAATCGACTTCGCCTCGCAAGCCAACGGCGGTCAACGCTTCGAGAAGTTTCGCCGCGTAATCGTTCGCACGGTCGGTTACGGGAAGAATTTTGACCTGAACGGGCGCGATCCAGAGCGGGAACGCCCCTGCGTATTTTTCAATCAACATAGCGAGCGTACGCTCGTAGCAACCGATCGAACTGCGGTGAATGACGAACGGAACTTTCTTTTCGCCGTTCTCGTCGATATAACTCATGCCGAACCGTTCGCCTGCCGCGAAATCCAACTGCAACGTGATGATGGTATCTTCTTTTCCGTAAACGTTCTTCGCCTGTACGTCCAATTTCGGACCGTAGAACGCCGCCTCGTCGTCCGCTTCGACGTAATTGATTCCGATATCGTCCAAGATCTCTTTCATGCGCTTTTGGGTGGATTCCCACGCCGCGTCGTTGTCGATATATTTTTCCTTATTCTTGCCGCGTTTGGAGAAGCGGTACGTAACGTCGTTCTCCATACCCAAGCATTTCAACAAATACGTCGAAAGGTCAAGACAACGTTTAAATTCGTCCTCGATTTGATCGGGACGGCAGACAATGTGCCCGTCGGACAGCGTAAACTGACGTACGCGAATCAACCCGTGCATTTCTCCGGACGCTTCCTTACGGAACAGCGGAGCGGTTTCCGCATAACGGCAAGGCAGATCGCGATAACTCTTTAAGCCGCTCTTATAAATAAAATATTGGAACGGGCACGTCATCGGGCGAAGCGCGAGTACGTCAGGATCGTCCTCGTCTCCGATGATGAACATTTTATCGCGGTAGTGATCCCAATGCCCCGAAATTTTATAGAGATCGCTTTTCGCCATGCACGGCGTACGGGTAAGCATAAAGCCGCGACGCTCTTCCTCATCCTCTACAAAACGAATCAACGTCTGCATGATCTTCGCGCCCTTGGGAGCAAGCAAGGGTAAGCCTTGTCCGATAACCTCCTCCGTCGTGAAAATACCGAGTTCTCTGCCGAGTTTATTGTGATCTCGTTTTTTGGACTCCTCTACCATGGCGAGATACTCTTCCAATTGCGATTTCTTTTCAAACGCCGTACCGTAAATACGGGTAAGCATCTTGTTTTTCTCGTTTCCGCGCCAATAAGCGCCCGTCACGGACGTAAGGCGAAACGCCTTGATCTTACCGGTGGACGGAAGATGCGGTCCGCGACAGAAATCGACGAACGCGCCCTGCTTATAAAAGGAAAGCGTTTCTTGATTATCCAATTCGGTAATCATTTCCACTTTGTAAGGCTCGTCGAAATTTCGCATCAGTTTGATCGCCTCTTTTTTAGGAAGCGTAAACCGCTCGATGGGAAGATCTCCCTTAATGATATTCGCCATTTCCGTTTCGATCTTCGCGAGATCGTCGCGCGTGATGGGCGTCTTAAATTCGATATCGTAATAAAAACCGTTTTCCACGACCGGACCGATCGCGAGTTTGCAAGTCGGATAAATCGTCTTGACCGCCTGCGCCAAAACGTGAGCGCACGTATGACGATAAACTTCCAAACCTTCCCGATCCTTTAAGGTCACGATTTCCAGTGTATCCCCCTCGTTTAAGACCGCCGATAAATCGACGAGCGTTCCGTTAATTTTCGCGCAAATCGCGTTGCGGAAAAGCCCTTCGCTGACGGTTCTCGCGGCGTCCGCCGCAGTTGCGTTTTCGGATACGGCAAGCACGTTGCCGTCCTTTAATTTAATTTCCATAACCTCTGCCTCCTGATAAATTACAATAAAAAAAGTCCTTAGATTGCTCTAAGGACGAAAAATTTTCCGTGGTTCCACCTTAATTGCCGTAAAAACGACCTCTCTTTTTCCCTACCCGACGGGACGCCGCGGCGCATAAGGGTGGTTTCGCCGACGACAATCCCGTTACGAAGATTTCAGCTGCCTCCGCTCTCTGGAAACGTTCCTGTCCGCTACTTGTCCCGAATGTTTCGCCATTCGTTTGTATTGTTATTTTATCGCGGAAAAACGCTTTTGTCAACTCTTTTCAAGAAGAAAAATATCCTTTACTCAAAATAATTTTATCGCCGAAATACTCTTTCAGGTAAAATTCGTCCAATTCCGGAATTTTTCCGGCAAGTTCCACCTCGCCGCAACCGCTCAAAATAATTTCCTTGATAATTTTCCCCTCTTCCTTGCCGCCCAAGAGATCCGTCCGCATTAAGTGGCGATAATGCGAATCGTACACGTTATTTCCCTCGACCAACACGCGCTGTTTTTTATCCTCTAACAGATAAACGACGAATTCTCTCAACTGCGAATTGACAAAGTAATCGGGCATATACGAACAAATCTCTTCCCATTTTTGCTTTAACGGCTTTAATCGAAAATGATACAATCCGTCGATCGCGATCTCTCGTTCGGCGCGAATCTTGCGCGAAACGTAACGCTTGTCTTCTTCCAAATCCGCCGCGATCAACGAGGCGATCAATATCTCGTTTTCCAATTCGGAAAGTCCGGACGGCTTGATTTTTTTTGCAAAAAAATCGTATTTATAGCTGACGCTCACGACGTCGGATATTTTATCGTCAATCTCCCCTTTCACGACGTCCGCGTAAAAAGCAGGTACTTCCACCGTCAACTCCGCGCGGTCGCCGTCCGTCCGTTCAAACCGATTACACCCCGTCTGCGCAAACAAATCGCTCAGCGCCTCCACGAGATAGGAAAGCGTTTCCCGTTCGCATGCCGCGTCCGATATATTCAATCTTATCATACGGTTTTAGTTTATGCCGATCCGCGCGGTTTTATTTACCTTTCCGAAAGTATTTTTACGAGTAATTCTGTAAATCGCTTTATAGACCTCGGACAACACGACAACGGACGAAGCGAGCGCGATTACCTTTCCCCAAGAAGCGAGCGAAAGAGGTGCGCCGCCGAACAAGCCGCCGCCGAACTGCACGATGAGAACGTGCAGTAAAAAGGTCAGTCCGAATGCGATCGGCATCCACCGATTTCGCGAAAAACCGAAAAAGATACTGCGTTTTCCCAACTCGCGACTGTTAAACGCGTTGAACAGTTGAAACAAAACGAACAGCGTAAAGAGCGCGGTAGACGTTTCCTCGTTCGGAACGTTGAGAAAATTAAACGCGAGTTGCAACAAAAAGACCGCCGCAATATAACCGCCGTGAATTAAAATACGGAACAGCATTTTCGCCGTGACGATACTTTCCGAACGCGGAACGGGCTTGCCGTTCATCAAAGAAACGTCCATCGCCTCCAAGCCCAACGTCAACGCAGGCGGTCCGTCCATGATGAGATTGATCCACAATAACTGTAACGTATTAAAGGGCGCGGAATAGCCCGATAAAAGGGAAACGATAATCACCGCGACCGCAGACACGTTGACGGAAAGTTGAAACATGATAAAGCGTTGCAAATTGCGGTAGACGTTCCGCCCGAAACAAATCGCCTTGACGACGGTGGAAAAAGAATCGTCCAACAAAACCACGTCGCTCGCCTCTTTTGTGATTTCCGCCCCCGTAACGCCCATCGCGATGCCGACGTCCGCATGGCGGATCGCAGGGGCGTCGTTGATTCCGTCCCCCGTAACGGCGACGACCTCGCCGCTTTCCTTTAACGCCTTTACGATCGCAAGTTTCGTCGCAGGCGTACTGCGCGCGACGACGCGCACGCGCTTTAACAGTCGTTTCAGTTCCTCGACGGAAAGCCCGTCCAAATCGGGAGCGGAAACCACTTCTGACTCCGAATCGATCAAATTCAATTCGCGCGCAATGGCGGCGGCGGTCAAAAAATGGTCGCCTGTCAGCATTTTTACCTCGATCCCGGCGCGCTTGCAGAGACGGACGGCTTCCTTTACGTCCTTTCTGACGGGATCGGAAATCGTCACGAATCCGTCGAACACCGCCTTTTCTCCGTTCGGACGGTCGGAGTGAGCAAACGCGATGACGCGCCGCGCGCGCTTTTGTTGCGCTCCGATTTTCGTCAATACGGCACGACGTTGATCGGCGGTCAAAGAGGTTCTCGCCAAAATCACGTCGGGCGCGCCTTTTAAAAGAAGTCGTTCGCCCTTTTCGGTCATAATCGTCGTTTCCATATATTTGCGCTCGGACGAAAAAGGCAACGCGTGCATGATCGGATAACGCTTTTTCGCGCGTTCGTAATAGCCTTTATCCGCCTTTTCCAACGCGGCAAGCAAGGCACATTCGGTCGCGTTGCCGCGATACTCCGTCTTTTTTCCGCCGCGCACAATCTCAGCCGTACCGTTTAACGCGAAATTTTGCTTAATCATCTCGCGCGTGACTTTTTCGGGAAGTTGACAATATTCCCCGATACAAACGCTTTCCACCGTCATTCGGTTTTCGGTCAACGTTCCCGTTTTATCCGAACAGATCACCGAAACGCACCCTGCCGTTTCGGTTGCGATGAGTTTACGAATCAACGCGTTTTCACGCGCGAGTTTGATCATATTGAGCGCGAGGGAAACCGCCACGATGGTCGGAAGTCCCTCCGGCACAGCCGCGACGACGAGGACGATCGAACGGATAAAAACGTCCTCCACACTCTCGAACGAAAGACTTTGCGCCAACGCAAGGCGCACGACGGAAAGGATAAAGACGATTACCGCGGCAACCGCACCAACGGCGGTGATGATCTTTCCCAGCCGCGCGAGTTTTTGCTGCAACGGAGAATCCCCTTCCGCTTTTTTGGAAAGTTCCCCCGCAATATTCCCCATTTCCGTTCCGTTTCCAACCGCCGTAACCGCCATCACCGCACTGCCTTGCTCGGCGAACGTACCGGCGTACACCATGTTCTTACGCTCCGCCAACGGCGTAGAAGCGTTTAACACCAAGTTCGCGTCCTTTTCGGACGGAACGCTTTCCCCTGTCAAGGCGGATTCGTCCGCGCGAAAGGACGACGAAGAAAGCAACCGCCCGTCCGCGACGATTTTATCGCCGCCCTCGATAAAAACGATATCCCCCACGCAAAGTTCCTCTTGCGCGACGTATTCGATTTTTCCGTCGCGCAACGCTTTGATCCGCACGTTCCCGTACATACGAGCAAGCAAGCGAAACGCGCGCTCGCTGCTCCCCTCCATGATCAAAGAAATCGTCACGGACAGCACGATGGAAAACAAAATTCCGACGCATTCGATAAAATCACCCTCGCCGCTTTTTAAAAACTTCCCGAAATTCACGCCGAACGTAACGACTAAACTGAAAACCAAAATCAAGAGCATGGGTTCTGTCAAACTCGCGAAGATACGGGAAAGCAAGCCTTTTTTCTTCTTCTTTTCCAACGTGTTTCTTCCGTACCGTTTTAAATTTTGCGCGCGCGCGGCGGCAGTCAATCCCTCGCGTTCGCTCGTATGAAGCGCCTTTAATACGGCGGCTTTCTCCAAAGAATGATACATAATTTTTCCTCGCACTTAAATTTATGCGGACAAGTTTGCCTTTATGAGTTTACAAACACCGACGTTTGTGCTAAAATAGAGTAAAATCATCAGAGAGGGTTTTTTATGGAAAACAATATTTTGAAAGTAAACATCGAGGGATACGAAGCGGAACTTCCCATTCTTCCTCTGCCCAGCGGCGTAAAAATCGCATTTTTCAATTTACACGGAAACACGAATCTGACCGAACATTGCGGAAAGGCTCTCGCGCCCCATCTCGCCGATTGCGACGTATTGATTACCGCCGAAAGCAAGGGATTACAGTTGACGCACGTGGTCGCGCGCGAATTAAACATGCCCTATTACGCAGTCGCGCGTAAATCCAAAAAACTCTACATGCAAGACGGAATCGACATTACGATGAAAGCGTCCATCACCACCGGCACGATTCAAAAACTGTATCTTTCCAAGCATGACGTCGATCTCTTAAAAGATAAAAAGGTAGGCATCGTAGACGACGTTCTTTCGACGGGAGCAAGTCTCGAAGGCTTGGAGGAAATCGTCAACAAGGCAGGCGGCATCGTTCACAAAAAGGCGTTCGTTTTAGCGGAGGGCGACGCTGAATTCAGAAAAGACGTTATTTATCTCGCAACCATTCCGATTATGTAAAAGAATGTTTTTTACACGATAAAAACGGGCGTTTTTACGTCCCTCTTTTGAAAAAAACAGCCGTCTGACGTCGGCTGTTTTTCGTTAAAAACCGATTTTCTCTCGTTACACGCGCAAGAAAGAAACGCGGGAATATCTTTTTTGCGATTTCGTATAGTTTTTCTTTCGCGCATATTGACAAATGCGCCGCAATATATTACAATAAAATCAAACAATTCACAACGGAGGTAACTGTTTCTATGCCAATCGGAGTTATTTTTGCAATCATCGCCGTCGTCGCGCTCGTTTTGATCTTTGCGTTCGGCGGATATCTGAAAGCACCGCCCGATACCGCTTACATCATTTCGGGACTCGGGAAAAAGCGTATTTTAATCGGGAAAGCAGGCTGGCATTTTCTCTTTTTTGAACGAGTGGATAAACTCTCTCTTCGCGTCATGCAAGTAGACGTCAAGACGTCCGAAGCCGTCCCCACCACCGAATTTATCAACGTAAACGTAGACGGCGTTGCGAATATCAAGATCTCTTCCAACCCCGATCTGATCGGGCGTGCGGCGGAAGCCCTTCTCGGCAAACGTCAAGACGAACTGATCAGCCTCGTTACGCAGGTTTTGGAAGGTAACATGCGCGAAATCGTCGGTTCGGTCGGTCTGAAAGAAATGGTTCAAGACCGTCAAGGCGTCGCGAAAAAAATTACCGAAAACGTCGTTCCCGATATGGAGAAACTCGGAATCGAAGTCGTCAACTTCAATATTCAGAACTTCAAGGACAACGCAGGCACGATCGAAAACATGGGGATCGACAACGTGGAGCAAATTCGCAAGAACGCACAAATCGCTAAAGCGAACGCGCAAAGAGATATTTCGATCGCCACTTCCCACGCGCAAGAAGAGGCGAACGCCGTCAAGGTAGAAACCGAAAAGAAGATCGCCGAACAAAACGCGGAACTCTCCGTTCAACGTGCGGAAATGCAAATTAGAGCAGACACCAAGAAAGCGGAAGCGGACGCGGCGTATTCCATTCAGCACGAAAATCAAAGAAAGACCATTGAAATTACGCGTGCCGACGCGGACATCGCGCGCAAGGAAAAGGAATCCGAACTTGCGGAAAAAGAAATCGCGCTCAAAGAAAAGCAACTCGACGCGGAAATTCGCAAACAAGCGGACGCGATGAATTACAAGGTGGAAAAGGAAGCGGAAGCGGAACTGATCAAGCGGCAAAAGGAAGCGGAAGCCGCCAAGTACGCAAGAGAACAAGAAGCGGAAGCGAAAAAATACGAGGCATTGCAAATCGCGGAAGCGAAAAAGGCGGAAGCGGAAGCGTTGCGCTATGCGATGGAACAAGAAGCGGAAGGAATCCGCGCGAAAGGACTTGCCGAAGCGGAAGCCATCGAAAAGAAAGCGGAAGCACAAAAAAAGATGGGCGAAGCGTCCGTTCTCGAAATGTACCTGAACGCCCTGCCGGAAGTTGTCAAAAACGCCTCTGCTCCGCTTGCGCAAACGGATAAGATCGTGATGTACGGCGACGGCAACGCCACAAAGGTGGTCAAGGACGTAATGAACAGCGCGAACCAAATCATGGAAGGAATGAAAGAATCCACCGGAATCGACCTCGGCGCGCTCCTTTCGGGCGCGGTCGGCGGAAAACTCGCCGCGGCGACCGAAGACAAAAAGGAAGATTAACTCTTTTATTTAAAAAAATCGGCGCGATAAGCGTCGTCGAACAACAACGCTGTTCGCTTAATGGAAAACAAAAAACGCACGGCTTTCGTCAAAAACGATAAAAACCGTGTGTTTTTTATTGATTCTTGTTTATTCGTTTATTATTCTTTTATGACTGGAATCCCGTACTTTTCAAAAAAAGCCTCGCCCAATTCGCTGTAAGCGGCAAAAAAACGTTCGGAATCTTTGATATCGGGATATTTCACGTCCGACAACTCCGCTTTCGTCGGCTTTTCTCCCTTACTGAAAAACAAATAAGAAGCCTGCCCGTCTACCGCGCCGATACGGATATCCAGCGAATCGTACGAAAACCGCCTCGTTTTCCGAAACGCACGCTTGCAAACGACTTCCGTTTCGGTCAAAATCACGCAATCGAACAGCCCCTTATTGACGGTCGCCGTAACGAGCGAATAACCGCAAATCAAAAGAGAAAGGATCGCGATCAACACAAACGTCCAAGCCTGTTCGGGTTGAAACAAGGCAAGCATGCCTGCGACGATCGCAAGCAAAAACGCAAGCACGGAACGCAACACAACCATCCACGTGCTTTCATACGGTTTTTGCGAACTCAAACGTATTTTCATAAAAACTCCTCCGGGGACGCATTGCGATAGACGGTAAAACGCAACCGATACCCCCCGTCCTCAACGAGATCGGATGCCGAAACGCACGACCATTCGGGGCGCAAATCCAAATTTTCGTAAAAAACCGTCGCGTCGCCGTCCGCCTCTACCTTGGTGACAAGAACTTCCGAACAATAGGGCAACATCGTGCGGTAAAACATGCCGCCGCCGATCACGAACACGTCGTCCGACTCGTACGCACTTAAAATCTTCTTTAATTCCGCAAGGCTGTCCGCCACGATACAATCTTCCCGTTTTTCTCCACCCGGCCACAGCACGATATTCGTACGATTTTTAAGCGGCTTTCCGCCGGGAAAAGAAAGAAGCGTGTTGCTTCCCATAACGACGACTTTCCCAAGCGTTTTTTCTCTGAAATATTTCATATCCGTCGGAAGATGAAACAACAAATCGTTATTTTTGCCGATCCCCCAACGCTTATCCACCGCGACGATCGCTTTCATCAGATCGCCACCTCCAACTTTCCTTCCATCTTGGTAAACTCGTAGCCCTCGAGCGCGAAATCGTTCACCGTAAAATCGTAAAAATTCTTGACGGACGGATTGACGATCAGTTTCGGCGCGGCGTATTGCGGATTTTCCATGAGTTTTTTCA
>CAYRPB010000060.1:0-9114 GCA_964426105.1 uncultured Clostridia bacterium
AAGCTATACGAAGATAACGTAAGCGGAAGAATAACCACGAGCGATTTGACTACCTTTCTAAGTCTTACGAAGAAGAGCAAAACGAGTTAAACCGTAAGGTACAAGAACTAAAAGAAATTCTCGCCGTCGTGGACAGCGACAACGAGAAATTAGCAAAATTTATTCGTATTGTAAAGCAATATACGGAGATTGAAGAACTTACGCCCGATATTCTTCACAGTTTCGTGGATAGAATTTACATAGGTGAAACGGAAGTTTACGAAGGACAAAAGTTCCAAGACATAAAAATCGTATATAATCTCGTAGGTGCAATAGACCTATCGCAATACGCTATATAAAGCAAAAAGGGAATCTGAGTGGGGCGGTTTTATACCAACTTACTCAAAATTCCCCAAGAGCACCCCACATTAGTGGTGGATATTTACTTTTTTCGTTTTTTTTCATAACATGTTTTTTGAAAAGAGAAGCGCGATTTTTTTGAATTTCGCTTGTCGTTCTGTTTGCCTGCTTTTTAAGTCCGTACAAGCGTTAAAATCACTGTTTTTTCGCGGTTATTATTCGTTGTAAACTTTTCTATCAATTTTTATTATAATGAAACGATTGACAAATTCGTTTTGGGTATATTAAAATAATTTTGTAAAATAAAAACGAAAAGGAGCGTTATGAAAAAGACGATATTTAGGGGCGCAGCCACGGCGTTGATTACGCCGTTTACGTCTTCGGGAAAAATTGATTACAAGCAGTTCGGCAGGTTGGTCGATTGGCAGATTGATTCGGGCATCGACGCCTTGGTCGTTTGCGGAACGACGGGGGAAGCGTCAACGTTTACGGATGACGAGCATCGCGACGCGATCGCTTTCGTCGTCGAACGTGCGAACGGAAGAGTTCCGATTATCGCCGGAACGGGAAGCAACGATACGGGGTATGCGATTGAATTGACAAAGCACGCTTGCACGGTCGGTGCGGATGCGTGCCTTGTGGTGACGCCCTATTATAACAAGACGACGCAGAACGGGTTGATTAAAATGTTCTCGACCGTTGCGGACGCGAGCGAAAAACCCTTGATTTTATACAACGTTCCCTCTCGCACGGGCATGAATATCGAGCCGGAAACTTATCTCGCGCTCTCCAAGCACGGCAATATCGTCGCGATTAAGGAAGCGAACGGCAATATTTCCAAAATCATTCAAACGATGGCTTTGGTCGGGGACGCGCTTGATCTTTATTCGGGAAACGACGACCAAATCGTTCCGATTTTGGCTGCAGGCGGTAAGGGGGTAATTTCAGTGTTGTCTAATGTTATGCCGCGCGAAACGAGTCTTCTTTGTCGTCGTTTTTTCGAGGGGGACGTCATAGGGAGTATGGAACTGCAAAAACGGTATCTTCCGTTAATTAACGCGCTCTTTTCGGAAGTCAATCCCATTCCCGCAAAGGCGGCGATGGCAAAACTCGGCTTTACCGAAAACGCGTTGCGCGCGCCGCTCTGCCGAATGGAAGAGGCGCATGCGGAAAAACTTTACGAAACAATGCGCGATTTAGGGGTGATTTAAGGAGTATTTATGAAGATTTTGGTAAACGGCGCAGGCGGCAGAATGGGGCAAGTGCTGATACGAAAAATACGGGAGCGCGGAGACGTGCTTTGCGGCGCGGTCGATCGGTTTCAACCGCCCGTCGACGGCGTTTCTCGTTTGGAAGAAGTTGCCGAACGGGCTGACGTTATCATTGATTTTTCTAACCGTGAGGGTACGGCCGATTTGATGGAATACGCGTTACGGGAGAAAATTCCCGTTGTCGTCGCGACGACGGGGCATACCGAAGAGGAACTTTCTCTTATTTTTTCCGCCGCGGAGAAAATTCCGATTTTTTATTCGGGCAATATGTCGTTCGGAATCGCGCTTTTGACCGATCTCGTCAAGCGTACCGTCGCCGCTTTCCCGGGGGCGGACGTGGAAATCGTAGAGGTTCATCACAATCGAAAGGAAGACTCGCCCAGCGGAACTGCTTTGATGCTTGCAGACGCCGTAAAAGAGGTGCGTACGGGCGCATATGTTCAGACGGGAAGAAACGGACGAAAAAAACGTGAGTCTGCCGAAATCGGCATTTCTGCCGTTCGCATGGGGAATATCGTCGGACGGCACGAGGTTTTGATCGGGACGGACAGTGAAACGATCTCATTAAAACACGAGGCGCACGATCGCGCTTTGTTTGCGGACGGCGCGCTCCGTGCGGCTGAATTTTTAATTTCCCGTCCTGTCGGGAAGTATGATATGAAGGATCTTTTGCGGTTATGAAAGTGAAATTTACAAAGATGCACGGCATCGGGAACGATTATATTTATTTGAATTGTCTTAACGGTGAACCGCACGATCCGTCCGCCTTGGCGGTAAAACTTTCGCCTCGTCACTTTTCGGTGGGTGCGGACGGCGTCGTTTTGATTTGCTCGTCCGAACGAGCGGATGCGAAGATGCGTATGTTCAACGCGGACGGCAGCGAGGGGAAAATGTGCGGCAATGCCATTCGTTGCGTGGGGAAATATCTTTACGACAACCGAATCGTGAACAGTCGTCGGCTTTCGATTGAAACGCTGTCCGGGATCAAAACACTGGAACTGACGGTAGAAAACGGAAAGGTTTCTTCCGTTACGGTGGATATGGGGAACGCTTCCGTTCAACCGAACGATATTCCTGTCCTTGCGGATCGTCCCTTGGTAGGGGGCGAAATTGAGGTCGAGGGAGAAAAGTACCGCGTAACCGCGCTTTCTATGGGGAATCCGCACGCGGTGTTGTTTCTTCCCGAAATCGACAACTTGAATTTGGAGCAAATCGGACCGAGGTTCGAGCGGCATTTTTTATTTCCCGAACGCGTCAACACCGAGTTTGTGAAAGTGTTGGACGGTCGCACGCTTTCTATGCGCGTATGGGAACGCGGAAGCGGCGAAACTTATGCGTGCGGCACGGGGGCTTGCGCCACGGCTGTGGCTGCGATTTTGAACGGCTACGCTCGTTTCGGGGAATGGATTACGATCAAATTGATCGGCGGTGAATTAAAAATATGCGTGACGGACGATTTACGTGTTTCGATGTCCGGAACGGCGACGAAAGTATACGACGGAGAATGGAATGATGAAGATTAAAATCAATGAAAACTTTTTACACGTTAAACAGAGTTATCTTTTTTCGGAAATCGGAAAACGGGTACGAGAATATGCGGTAAAGAATCCCGATCGGAAGATTATCCGGTTGGGAATCGGCGACGTCACGCTTCCGCTGACGCCATCGGTAGTTTCCGCAATGGAAAAGGCGGTCGGGGAAATGGGAGAGCAATCGACTTTTCGCGGCTATGCGCCCGAATACGGTTATGATTTTTTGCGTGAGGCTGTTCAAGCGCATTACAAACCGTTCGGCGTAAGTCTTTCTTTAGACGATATTTTCGTGAGCGACGGCGCAAAGAGCGACGTCGGCAATATCGTGGATATCTTGGGGGATAACCCCGTTTTGATTCCCGATCCCGTTTATCCCGTTTATTTGGACAGTAATGTAATGGCAGGGAGAACGATAGAACTTTTAGAGGCGAACGAGGCGAACGGATTTTTGCCGATGCCTCCCGCGCGCGAAGGCGCATGCGTCGTCTATCTCTGCTCGCCGAACAACCCGACGGGGGCGGTATATAATCGGGAACAACTGACCGAATGGGTAAATTACGCCGTTCGGACGGGATCTCTCATTATCTTCGATTCGGCGTACGAGGCGTATATCCACGGCGATTATCCGCATACGATTTACGAGATTAAGGGTGCGGAAACTTGTGCGATCGAGATCTGCTCTCTTTCCAAAACGGCAGGTTTTACGGGGACGCGTTGCGCTTGGACGGTCGTGCCCGAAACGCTTTGCGTCGGGGACGTTTCTCTCAATCGGTTGTGGGCGCGTCGGCAGGCGACGAAATTCAACGGCGTTCCTTACGTCGTTCAACGCGCGGCGGAAGCGGCGCTTTCTCCCAAGGGACAGGAAGAGTGTCGCGCTCTCGTTGCGTATTATATGGAAAATGCACGGATCATCGCCGAACTGCTCTCTAAAAAGGGAATTTGGTATTCGGGCGGCGTTTCTTCTCCCTATATTTGGTTGAAATGCCCGAACGGTATGAAGTCGTGGGAGTTTTTCGATTATCTTTTGCAAAACGCGCAGGTCGTCGGAACGCCGGGCGAGGGCTTCGGGGTAGCCGGAGAGGGGTATTTCCGTTTGACTTCGTTCGGCGATCGCAAGGCGACGGAAGAAGCCGTTGCTCGACTCGATCGCTTGTTGTAAGGAGGGGACGGTATGTTGCACGACAATCTTTCGGTCAACGAACGCGGAGAACTGACCTTTGCAGGCGTTTCCGTCGTCGAATTAGCGAAAAAATACGGCACGCCGCTCTATCTTTTGGATGAAGATCGGATTCGCAGTCGTTGCCGCCTTTACCGCACGGCGATGGCGCGCTATTTCGGAGCGGATTCTTATCCGTTGATGGCAAGTAAAGCGTTATGCTTTAAGGGGATTTATAAACTTGCGGAGGAAGAAAAGATCGGGATCGACCTAGTTTCTCCGGGGGAACTTTTTACTGCAGTACAGGTGGGATTTTCGCTTGAAAAAGCGTATTTCCACGGAAATAACAAGACGGACGCGGATATTGCCTTTGCCATGCGCGGCGGCGTCGGGCATTTTGTGGCGGACAGTCGGGAAGAACTTTCGGCAATCGACCGTCTGGCGGCGGAAACGGGGGGGATACAGCCTGTTTTGCTTCGCATCACGCCGGGAATCGATCCGCATACGCATAAGGCGATTTCTACCGGACAAGTGGATTCCAAGTTCGGTACTCCCATCGAAACGGGGCAAGCGGACGAGATTGTCAAATTTGCGCTTTCGTTGTCGCACGTCCGAGTGGACGGATTCCATTGTCACGTCGGTTCGCAGATCTTCGACGATCGCCCGTTCTGCGATGCGGCGGATATCATGATTCGTTTTATCGCGCACGTCAAAGAGCGGTTCGGTTACGTCTGTGAAATATTGAATTTAGGCGGCGGCTTCGGCGTTCGTTATACCGAGCAAGATCCCTTAATCGATTACGAAGCGAATATTCGTTTGGTTGCGGAACATATCGATCGTCGGTGTGCGGAATATTACGTCAAAAAGCCGACGATTCTGTTAGAGCCGGGGAGAAGTCTGTTCGCGGACGCAGGGCTTACCGTGTATCGCGTGGGCAGCGTAAAGGAGATTTCCGGATTCAAGAATTACGTATCCGTGGACGGCGGTATGACGGACAACCCTCGTTATGCGCTCTATCAATCGCCCTATACGGCGGTTGTCGCGAATAAAGCGGATCGAAAAGCGGACTTTTTCTGCACGATCGCAGGCCGTTGTTGCGAGAGCGGCGATTTGATTCAAGAGAACGTTATGCTTCCCAAACCCGAACGCGGCGATTATCTCGCCGTTTTAGTGACGGGGGCTTATAATTATTCCATGGCATCCAACTATAACCGTATTCCGCGTCCGCCCGTCGTGATGCTTTCGTCGGGGAAAGATCAACTTGCCGTTCGTCGGGAAACTTACGAAGACCTCGTACGTCTCGATGTATAATTTTGCAAATTTTTCGCGAAATATGGTTGACACTTGCGTTTTTTTTCGATATAATAATGAAAAAGGAAATCGTTATGAAGCAGATTTACACCGTTAATTACGCATATTACTTTTATTTTGCAGAGGGTTATTTTTATAACGCTCAATTTTGATATGCGCATATCGGGGTGAATTTTTAATTTTGAAATAAGAGCGACCGCCGATAACAGCGGTCGTTTTTTCATAGGAGTGAAAAATTATGATAGTAGTCGTAAAAAAGGACAGCGATCAAAAGCAATTGGATAATTTGATTCAATGGATCAAAGGACTTGGACTGGAAATTTATCTCAGCGAAGGGGAAAAGTCCACTGTTTTAGGTTTGATCGGCGATACTTCTAAGATCGATATCGATCTTCTTCATTCGTTGGATATCGTCGAAACGGTTAAGCGGATTCAAGAACCGTATAAAAACGTGAATCGTAAATTCCATCCGGAAGATACGATCGTTGACGTGGGCGGCCATAAATTCGGCGGCTCGCATTTTCAGATTATTGCGGGACCTTGCTCTGTGGAATCGGAAGAACAGATCGTCGGCGTTGCGAAAGCGTGTAAAGCCGCAGGTGCGAATTTTCTGCGCGGCGGCGCGTTTAAACCGCGTACCTCTCCGTATGCTTTTCAAGGGTTACGGGCCAGGGGGCTGGAACTTTTGTTAAGAGCGAAACAAGAAACGGGCATGCCGATCGTTACGGAGATTATGAGTGTGCGACATATCGATTTGTTTGGCGACGTGGATATCGTTCAAATCGGTGCGCGCAATATGCAGAACTTTGAATTGTTGAAAGAGGTCGGGAGAATGGGAAAACCGGTGTTGTTAAAGCGCGGGCTTGCCAATACCATAGAAGAATGGTTGATGAGTGCGGAATATTTGATGGCAGAGGGTTTACACGATATTATCTTATGCGAGCGCGGAATCCGTACGTACGAGCCGTATACGCGCAATACGCTGGATTTATCTGCCGTTCCCATCGTCAAGGAGCGTACGCATCTTCCGATTATTTGCGATCCGAGCCATGCTTCCGGGCTTTCTCGCTTGGTGGAACCGATGTCGCTTGCGTCGATCGGCGCGGGAGCGGACGGATTGATGATCGAGGTGCATAACGATCCGCCGCACGCGCTTTCTGACGGCGCTCAATCCTTGCGCCCCGAACAGTTTGCGGCGATCGTGCCTAAGGTAAAAGTAATGTTGCCGTTGGTCGGAAAGGAAATGGATTGATGAAAATCGGAATCGTCGGCATGGGCATGATGGGGGGATCGTTCGGACGCATGCTGTTGAAAAATACCGATCATGTCGTTTACGGGGACGATCGGTCGGAAGAAGTCTTAAAAAAGGCGCTTTTATTGAACGCGATGCACGAGCGTTTGACGACGGAGAACGCAAGCGCTTTGGACTTGATTATCTTTTCCGTTTATCCGCGCGGATTCGAGGAAGCGGCTCGTCGATATTTGCCTTATTTAAAGGACGGCGCGATCGTTATGGATTTTTGCGGAATCAAACGTCCGATTTATGCCGCGATGGAAAAGATGTATAAGGAATATCCCTCTTTGCGCTTTGTCGGCGGTCACCCGATGGCAGGACGGGAGTTTTGGGGGATTAGTCACGCCGTGACGACGTTATTCGATCGCGCGAGTTTATTGATTGTTCCCGTTGCGATTTCGATAAATGGACTTGCCGAGTTGAAAGATTTCTTTTTGTCGGTGGGGTTTTTGCGCGTGTCGGTTATGTCCTGTAAAACGCATGACCAAAAGATTGCTCTAACCTCTCAGTTGGCGCACGTCGTATCGAGTGCGTACGTAAAAAGTCCGAACGCAAGCGGACACGTCGGGTATTCTGCCGGAAGTTTTTGTGATATGACGCGCGTCGCTAAGTTGAATCCCGATATGTGGACGGAGTTGATGACGGATAACGCCGACTATTTGGTTGAGGAGTTGGACGGGTTAACGGCGCGTTTGTCCGAATATCGGAATGCGCTCGCCGTTCGCGATGAGAATGCGTTGAAAAGGCTTTTACGAGAGGGAACTGAAATCAAAGAGCGTTTGGATAAAGAGAATTAAGGAGAATTTTTGTGAGAACGGTTTCGGTGAGCGCGTCCGGGCGCTACGATATTAAATTGGGAAAGGGAATTTTACCGTCCTTGGGGAGTGCCGTGCGTGTCGTCGCGCGGAGCAATCGCGTTATGATTGTGACGGACGACAACGTTGCGCCGCTTTATTTGAGCGTTGCGAAAAAATCTCTTTCGGAAGCAGGCTTTTCGGTCGGTCATATGATTTTAGAATCGGGTGAAAAAAGCAAATGTTTTGCCGTTTATCAAGCGCTTTGCGAGTATCTCGCTTCGGAGCGATATTCGCGCAAGGATTTATTGATTGCGTTGGGCGGCGGCGTTGTGGGGGATCTTGTCGGGTTTGTCGCCGCGACTTATTTGCGCGGTATCGATTACGTACAAGTGCCGACTACGTTGCTTGCGGCGTTGGATTCTTCGGTCGGCGGAAAGACTGCGATCGATATCGCCGCAGGGAAAAATTTAGTCGGCGCGTTTTGGCAGCCGCGGCTGGTTTGGGCGGATCTCGATTTGTTGGAAACGTTGCCCGAACGGGAATGGTTAAGCGGCAAAGGGGAAGCGGTTAAGTATGCGCTCCTCAGTCGTCCGATTTACGAGCATTTTTGCAGATACGGGTACGACGAGTCTTTTTACGCGATGTGTATTGCTTATAAACGGGATATTGTGGAAGCGGACGAACGGGAGAGCGGGGAGAGAAAACTCTTGAATCTCGGACACACCGTCGGACATGCCGTGGAAGCGTTATCCGATTTTACGTTGCCGCACGGCTTATGTGTGGCAAAGGGGCTTGCTGCGGCGGCGGAAATCAGTGCGCGCGCAGGTCTTTTAATGTCGGAACAGGCGGAAATCGCAAGGCTTCTTTCTTCTTTCGACGTATCTGTTCCGTATCTGAAAAAAGATTTGTTTACCTTTATCGCGCGCGATAAAAAGGCGGAGGGCGACGCGGTTGATTTTGTTTTGTTGAAAAAGATCGGCGAACCCGTGATCGTGCGGAAAAACGTTGCGGAATGGGAGAAACTCTTATGATGCGCGCCGAAATTACGCCGTGCGCTCTCGGCGGAACACTTTCTGCGATTTCTTCCAAATCCTTTGCACACCGTATTTTATTGGCTGCGGCACGGGCAAAAGAGGATTCCGTCGTGCATAACGTCAGCCTTTCGGCGGATATTGCGGCGACGATTGATTGTCTTAACGCGCTCGGCGCAAACGTTCGGGTAGACGGAAAAGACGTTTTTGTCCGCCCGATTCGCTCTGTGCCGGAATCGGTTGTTTTACCCGTAAGGGAAAGCGGTTCTACTTATCGTTTTATTCTGCCTTACGCCGCAAGTTTGGGGGTGAATGCGTGTTTGACGGGAGCAAAAAGACTCTTTGAGCGTCCGTCCGAACCCTTAATAAACGCGCTTTTGTCG
>CAYRPB010000061.1:0-8922 GCA_964426105.1 uncultured Clostridia bacterium
AAAAGTGCGTCAACCGAAGTCAACGCACCGAAAAACGCAAACTCCGATTGTCGCTCAACAAAACCTAAATAGAATTACGATATTACCATAACCATAGGCGGAATCAGCATTTTTGCCGAATATAAAATAGTTATGGCGAAAAAAGGTATTTCTATCCCTGAACGTAAAAATACCGCAATTCTAAATATTTGATTTTGTTGAGCATATTCAGTATATCATATCGTCCGAAAAATATCAAATTTATTTGCAATTAAAGTCAATTATTTTAAAAACCCCCTTCAAAACACTTTACAAAATTAAAGTAATAAAGTATAATAGCGCCATTAATACTTTATTAAACTAAATTGTTAAAGTAAAAGGAGAAAGAGAAATGAAAAAATTTTTTGCAATCGTGTCGGGCTTGGTTCTTTGCGTTACGATGTTGGTCGGCGCTTCCGCGTGCGGCTCGAATGACGGAACGACGTTGAAAATCGGCATTACCTATTATGCGCCGATGAATTATTTTGACGAAAGCGGCAAACTCGTCGGTTTCGATACCGAATTTGCGGAAAAGGCGTGCGCGGAATTGGGTTTGACTCCTCAATTTGTCGAAATCGATTGGAAGTACAAGCAAAATTCTTTGATCGGGAAAGAGGTCGACGTTATTTGGAACGGCATGACCGTCAAGGAAGAATTGAGAGAATATATGGCGATTTCGGACGCGTATATGGAAAACAAGCAAGTGGTGCTCGTGCGAAAAGCGGACGTTTCCAAGTATACGGACGTTGCAAGTTTGAAGCAAGCGACTTCTATCGCGGTGGAAAACGGTTCGGCAGGGGAGACGTCCGTTGCGGAATTAGGCGTTACCGTCAACAAAATGTCCAAGCAAGCGGATTGTCTGATCGAGGTTAAGACAGGCGCGTCCGATATCGCGGTGCTTGACGTCACGTTGGCAAAGACCATGACGGGCGAGAGGTCGGATTACGGCGATCTTACCTATATCGACGTCGGGTTCGAGGGCGAGGAATACGGAATCGGCGTGCGCAAGGAAGATTCGAAATTACTTGCCGACTTAAACGCGTTGATTGCAAAATACAAGTCGGACGGTACGTTCGATTCGTTGATTCAAAAATACATGGCATAATAAAAGAGTATGGATTTTTTTCAAGTTACGTCGAGCCTTTTGTCGGGGTTCGGCAATACGTGTCTTATTTTTATCGTTACGTTGGCGTTCGCTCTTCCGATCGGGCTGTCGGTTACGTTCGGATCGACGTCCCGATTCAAGCCGTTAAAGATTTTGGTGCGCGTCTTCGTTTGGGTGATTCGCGGAACGCCGCTCATGTTACAGGTGTTGTTTATTTATTACGGACCGGCGCTGTTGTTTCAAGTGCCGGTTATGCCGCGCATGATCGCCGTGCTAGTCGCGTTTATCGTCAATTACGCATGTTATTTTTCTGAAATTTACCGCGGCGGAATCGAAAGCGTTCCGCAAGGTCAGTACGAGGCGGGTCTGGTGCTCGGCATGACGAAGGGGCAAATCTTTTTTCGCATCGTTTTGGTACAAGTGATTAAACGCATTACGCCGCCCATGTCCAACGAGGTCATTTCGCTCGTCAAAGATACGTCGCTGGCGCGTGTGATCGTGGTGACGGAAATCGTCAAGTCCGCGGAAGATTTCCTCGTAAAAGGGCTGCTTTGGCCGCTCTTTTACACGGCGGTGTTTTATCTCGTTTTCGTGGGCGGCTTGACGTTGCTGTTCCGCTTTTTAGAAAAAAAACTCGATTACGTCAAGGTGTGATATGGATTTTTTGAGAATCGAGGGCTTTCGAAAAAAATTTAATCAAGAAGTCTTAAAAGGGATCGACTTTACTTTACAAAAGGGGCAAATTTTGGTTATAATAGGAGCGTCGGGAAGCGGAAAGACGACGCTCTTGCGTTGCCTTAACTTTTTGGAAACGCCGGATGAGGGAAAAATTTATCTCGACGGTGCGCTTCTTTCCGATGCGAGGGCGTGTTATACCGATCAAGAACTTCGGGAAAAGCGTCTGAAATTCGGATTGGTTTTTCAAAATTTCAATTTGTTTCCCAATTATAACGCGGAAAAGAACGTCACGCTGGCAGCCGATCTGTTGGCGAAAGAACGCGCGCGCGCGTATCGTAGAGAGCGCGAGGCTGCGTTAAAAGAAGAGGAATTTTTCCGCAGGAAAAAAATTGCGAAAGCAGACTCTTTGCAATTTTACCGTTCGCTGTGCGGCGAGAATCGGGAAAAGGCGTCCGCGCTTCTTGCGCGTGTGGGACTTTCGGATAAAAAGGAAAGTTATCCGTACCAACTTTCGGGCGGACAGCAACAACGCGTCGCGATCGCGCGCGCGCTTGCGCTCGAACCGGAAGTACTTTGCTTTGACGAGCCGACTTCCGCTCTTGATCCTGAACTGACGGGCGAGGTGTTAAAGGTGATTCGCAATTTAAAGGGGCGGACGATGATCGTCGTAACGCACGAAATGGCGTTCGCACGGGACGTGGCGGATTACGTTTTGTTCATGGCGGACGGCGTGATCGAAGAGCAGGGAACGCCGGAAGAGGTATTCGGCAATCCGAAGAGCGAGAAAACCAAGGCGTTTTTGAAACGCAGGGAGGAAAATTGATGTCAGACAAAGAATATATCGAAAGAAACCGTATGTTGTTCGAGGCGATACTGAGTCTTAATACGTTAGAGGAATGCGGTGCTTTTTTTGAAGATCTCGTTACGTATAACGAGGTGGAGTCCATGAGCCAGCGCATACGCGCGGCAAAACTTTTGCTGGAAGGAAAGACGTACGAGCAGATTATTGCGGAAACGAGCATTTCTTCCGCGACGCTCTCGCGCGTATCGAAGTGCGTTCACTACGGCGAGGGGTATAAAAACATTTTAAAAAGGGAATTGAATTGAGCGAGTACGATTGGATGAGAAAAAGCGACGAGATGGACGACGACGGAATTTTACCCGAAGAAATCGCGGAGGAGAATTCCGCGCGCCGCTCGGCAAAAGAAAAATATTTTGAATTTTACGACGATATCAAACTGACGCCCAAGGACGATTGGTGAGAGATTGCCGTTATAAATAAAAAGGTGAGGTGTGATATGTTTCGGATTGTCAAAAAAGAGATATTGAATCCTACCGTCACGTTGATGGAGATCGACGCTCCCCTGGTTGCGAAAAAGGCAGAACCGGGGCAGTTTGTGATTCTGCGCGTGGACGACGATGGTGAGCGGATTCCGCTTACGGTGGCGGATTTCGACCGTGAAAAGGGCACTGTGACCATCATTTTTCAGGTGGTCGGCGGTACGACGGAACTCTTAAACCACAAGAACGAGGGCGATTATTTGCAAGATTTCGTCGGACCGTTGGGAAAACCGACCGTCACGACGGCGAAAAAGGTTGCGATCATCGGCGGCGGCGTCGGGTGCGCGATCGCGTATCCCGTGGCGAAAAAGTTTCATTCGCTGGGTGCTACCGTTCATTCGGTCGTCGGATTCCGTAATCGGGATCTCGTGATCTTGGAAAAGGAATTCGACGCCGTTTCCGACCGTTTGGTTATGATGACGGACGACGGAAGTTACGGCAGAAAGGGCTTAGTGACGGACGCGCTCAAAGAACTCATCGAGAGCGGAGAGGTATATGATGAAGTAATTGCGATCGGACCGCTCGTGATGATGAAGTTCGTCTGTAAACTTACGAAAGAATACGGAATCAAGACGATGGTCAGCATGAATCCGATCATGATCGACGGAACGGGAATGTGCGGTTGTTGCCGCTTGACCGTCGGCGGAGAGGTTCGGTTTGCTTGCGTGGACGGACCGGATTTCGACGGGCATCTGGTGGATTTCGACGAAACGATGAAGCGCGCTTCCATGTATAAGGCGTTTGAAGCGAAAGAGCGCGAGCGCGTGTGTAATCTCTTCCGCAAGGAGGTGGAGTGATATGCCGAATATGTCTTTGAAGAAAAACGAGATGCCGTCGCAAGCGCCGGACGTCAGAAACAAGAATTTTAAAGAAGTTGCGCTCGGATATACCGCGGAAACCGCGATCGACGAGGCGCAGCGTTGCTTAAATTGCAAGCATAAACCGTGCGTGAGCGGTTGCCCCGTACAGATCGATATTCCGGCTTTTGTCGCAGAGGTTGCAAAGGGGGATTTCGACGCGGCGTACGAGGTGATTAGCCGTTCCAGTTCGCTCCCGGCGGTTTGCGGCAGAGTTTGTCCGCAAGAAACGCAGTGCGAAATGAAGTGCGTGCGCGGCATTAAGGGCGAACCGGTCGGAATCGGACGGTTGGAACGCTTTGTTGCGGATTATCATAACGCGAAGCAAGACGCCGCCGTTCCTACGGTAGAGAAGAACGGACATAAAGTCGCCGTCATCGGATCGGGTCCTGCCGGTTTAACGTGTGCCGGCGACCTCGCGAAAAAGGGCTATTCGGTTACGGTGTTCGAGGCGTTGCATTTGGCAGGCGGCGTTTTGGTGTACGGAATCCCTGAGTTTCGGCTTCCGAAGTCCATCGTTCAAAAGGAAGTGGACGAACTGAAAAAGTTGGGCGTCGAGATCGAAACGAACGTGGTGGTCGGCAGAACGATTTCCATTGACGAGTTGATGCGCGACAGCGGATACGAATGCGTGTTTATCGGTACGGGAGCAGGGCTTCCCAAGTTTATGGGAATCGAAGGGGAAAATTTGAACGGCGTTTATTCGGCGAACGAATTTTTAACCCGTGTGAATTTGATGAAAGCGTATCGCGAAGATTCGACTACTCCCGTCATGCGTGCGAAACGGGTTGCCGTCGTCGGCGGCGGAAACGTCGCGATGGACGCCGCGCGTTGCGCGAAGCGGTTGGGCGCGGAAGAGGTTTATATCGTCTACCGCCGTTCGGAAGAGGAACTTCCTGCCAGAAAAGAAGAGGTGGAGCACGCCAAGGAAGAGGGGATTATATTCAAATTGCTCAATAATCCCGTGAAGATTCTCCCGAACGAGGCGCAATTCGTAGGCGGCATGGAATGTGTGGAGATGGAACTGGGCGAGCCGGACGCTTCGGGCAGACGTCGCCCCGTCGAGAAAAAGGGCAGCAATTTCGTGTTGCCGGCGGATGCGGTGATTATCGCGATCGGAACTTCTCCCAACCCCTTGATTAAGTCTACCACGGAGGGCTTGGAAACGCAGAAATGGGGCGGTATCATCATAGACGATAAGGGCGAAACCTCGCGCGTGGGCATTTACGCCGGCGGCGACGCCGTTACGGGGGCTGCCACCGTTATTTTGGCGATGGGCGCGGGAAAACTCGCCGCAAAGGGAATTGACGAAAAACTTTCCCGAAAAGAATAAATAAGTTCAAAAGAAAACGGCGGAGAGTATCCGTCGTTTTTCAAGAGGATTCGGTTTTGTTTTATATCAAGTATTTAAGACATTATAAAAAGCAGACTGTCATCGCGCCGCTCTTTAAGTTGTTAGAGGCGATGTTTGAATTGACGATTCCGATTTTGGTCGCGTACGTCATTGACGTAGGGATTAAGAACAACGACAAAAATTACATATTGACGATGGGCGGCGTTATGGTCGCGATGGGCGTGTTGGGACTTGTTTGCTCGCTGATCGCGCAGTATTTTTCTGCAGTCGCGGCATTCGGGTTCGGGACGGAAGTGCGTGCGGCGTGTTACAAAAAGATCAATTCTTTTTCCTTTCGCGAATTGGACGGAATCGGAATCCCCGCGTTGATTACGCGCATTACGCAAGACGTCAACAACGCGCAGACGGGCGTTAACCGTTTTTTGCGGTTGATTTTACGCGCGCCTTTTATCGTACTCGGCACGGTGATCGCGTCCTTTATCATCGATTGGCGCGCGGGCTTGATTTTTTTGATTACCGTCCCCGTGATGGGCGTTGCGATTTATTTCGTCATGCGCGCATGTATTCGCGGAAACGGTAAAATTCAGAAGAATTTGGACGAAGTGTCCCACCGCACGCGCGAAAGTTTATCCGGCGCGCGCGTGGTACGGGCTTTTTCTCGTCAAGAGGAAGAAATTCAATCGTTTGACGAATCGGTTACGCGGTTGGAAAAATTGCAGATCGCGGTCGGAAAAATTTCCGCATTGCTAAACCCTGCGACGTATGCGATTATCAACCTCGCGATCATCTGTATTCTTTGGTTCGGCGGCGGCTTGGTCGATACGGGCGTTTTAAAACAGGGCGAAATTTCCGCGCTCGTCAATTATATGACGCAAGATTTGTTGGCGGTCGTGGCGTTTGCCGATTTGGTCATCATGATGGCGCAGGGAGAAGCCTCCGCAAAGCGGATTCGCTTTCTTCTCGCAACCGAGCCGACGATGGCGGAGGGGACGGGCGCGATCCCGAACGAATCCGCGCCGTTGATCGCGTTAAACGACGTTTCTTTTTCCTATTCTGAGGGGGCGGACGACGCCCTCGAACGCATTTCGCTTGAAATCAAACGGGGCGAAACGATCGGCATTATCGGCGGAACGGGCGCAGGGAAATCTACGTTGATCAATTTATTGCCGCGGTTTTACGACGCGACTGCAGGCGAAGTTAAAATTAAGGGCGTAAACGTAAAAGAATGGAAATTCGACGAGTTGCGCGCGTTGTTCGGGATTGTTCCGCAAAAAGCCGCGCTCTTTTCTGGAACGATACGCGATAATTTAAAATGGGGGAAAGAGGACGCGACGGACGAAGAACTTTGGCGCGCCGCGGAACTGGGAGAGGCTTCCGAATTTCTCTCCGCATTGCCAGACGGTTTAGATCACCTCGTCGAGCAGGGCGGTCGCAATCTCTCCGGCGGACAGCGGCAACGTTTGACCGTTGCGCGCGCGTTGGTGAGAGAGCCTGAAATTCTCATATTGGACGATTCCGCTTCCGCACTCGATTATGCGACGGACGCGCGTTTGCGGAAAAATATTCGGTCGCTTTCGGGAAAGACGACGGCGATCATCGTTTCTCAGCGCGTTTCCGCCATTCGCAACGCCGACCGCATTTACTTGTTGGACGACGGCGCGTTGTCGGCGGTCGGAACGCATCGCGAGTTGTTGGCGCAATCCGAACGCTATCGGGAAATTTGCGCGTCGCAGCACGCGGAGGAGGAAGCATGAAAAATCAAACTTTGAAAAGCGTATTGCGTTACGTGAAACCGAAGTGGTTTTTATTGGTAATCATTCTGCTCTTTTCCGCGGCGAGCGTGTTGCTTACGCTTTATACGACCGTGTTGATCGGAAACGGAATCGATCAAATCGTGGGCGTATCCGCCGTGAATTTTGAGGAGATCGGCAAGATCGCGCTCATGCTCGGCGGAACGGTTGCCGGAATTTTCATCGCCGAATACGTGCGTACGGCATTGACGAACCGTCTTACGTATTCGATCGTGCGACAGATTCGGTCGGATGCGGTAACGAAACTCAATCGCGTTCCCGTCAAGTTTATCGACGGCAGTTCGCGCGGCGATTTGATCAGCCGCGTGGTTACGGACGTATCCGATCTGTCGGACGGGCTTTTAATGGGCTTTACGCAGTTGTTTACGGGAATCGTGACGATCGTCGCGACGCTCGTTATCATGTTTGTATTGCGTTGGGAGATCGCTTTAATCGTCTTTCTTTTAACCCCTCTGTCCCTGTTCGTCGCGTATTTTGTGGCGAAAAACACCTTTCGGCATTTTCGGGCGCAGTCCGAAGCGCGCGGCGCGATGACCGCTCTCGTCGAAGAAATGGTGGGCGGACAGAAAACGGTGAAAGCGTTTTCGCAAGAGAAAAAGTTAGAAGCGCGTTTTGACGTTATCAACCGCGAACTGAAAAAGGTGGGGACAAAAGCGGTGTTCTTTTCCGCCGTGACCAATCCCGCAACGCGGTTCGTGAATAATCTCGTCTATCTCGTGATCGCCGTGGTCGGTGCGTTTATCGCCATCGATACGAACGGTGCTTTTTCGGTCGGTATGTTGACGATGTTTCTTTTGTATGCAGGGAAATATACTAAGCCGTTCAATGAAATTTCGGGCGTTGTGACCGAATTGCAGAGCGCGTTTGCCGCGGCGAAGCGCGTATTTGAAATCGTCGATCAACCGTCCGAATCGGCAGATCTTTCGAACGCGATCGAATTAAACGCGAACGGAACGGTCGAAATTAAGGACGCGGCGTTTTCTTATTCGTCGGACACCGAGTTGATCAAGCATTTTAACCTCAACGTTCCGGCAGGCAATCGTGTGGCGATCGTCGGCAAGACGGGGTGCGGAAAAACGACGTTTATCAACCTTTTGATGCGCTTTTACGACGTGACGGAGGGCGAAATCAGCGTAGACGGTACTCCGATTAAAGAGATTAAACGAAATTCTTTGCGCGAAAATTACGGAATGGTTTTGCAAGAAACGTGGCTGAAACGCGCTACCGTGCGTGAAAATATCGCGTACGGCAAACCGGACGCGACCGAAGAAGAGATCGTCGCGGCGGCAAAAGCCGCATATGCACATTCGTTCATAAAGCGGCTTCCGAACGGATACGATACGGTGGTCGGGGACGATTACGGCAGTTTATCCGAGGGGCAGAAGCAATTGTTGTGTATCGCGCGCGCCATGCTGGTGCGACCGCCGATGTTGATTTTAGACGAAGCGACTTCCTCGATCGACACGCTAACCGAGGCGAAAATACAGGCGGCGTTTGAAACGATGATGAAAGGGAGAACCTCTTTCGTAGTCGCGCATCGACTTTCTACCATTCGGACGGCGGATGTGATTTTGGTTATGGATAAGGGCAAAATTTTAGAGCAAGGTACGCATGAAGAATTGTTGCAGAAAAACGGCGCTTACGCCGCGCTTTACAACAGTCAGTTCGGCGGCTAAAACGCGTTATTTGTATTATGACCTCAAAGGCTTGTTCGGCTTTCGGAAACTGAGAAAAGAATAAAAAAGAAACGGCGCGCCG
>CAYRPB010000062.1:0-8908 GCA_964426105.1 uncultured Clostridia bacterium
CCCACATCTTATTAACACGCGTGTTCGCGTCCCGATCGAAATAATGCATGACCACACAACGGTTTATGATATCTTCCGTCGGATATTGCGTGGAAAACTGTCTGCCCGAAACGTCCGTATATAAGACAGCGTTTGCCTCCTCTCCGAAGAAATACCCCAGATTCGCTTCCTCGTATCCGTCGGTAGGTTCTGTTTCCAAACCGTACGTTTGAATCACCCAATCGAGCACGCCCGTATAATGAACGGTTTCCTTAGAATCTTCGATGAGATTGCCGCCTGCGTCCTCTTCGTAGTAATCGATGGAAAATTCCCGATCCCCCGCGATTACGCTGGTATAGCCGATATATTCCATATTGCGAACGGCGATTTCGGGAGTGGAAAGATACTCGATAAATTCAATCGCAAGTTCTTTTTGCGCAGCGTTTTTCGGAACGCACCAACCGTCGAACCAAACGTTGCTGCCGGTATTCGGCACGGCGTAGCACAATTCTTTGTCCGGTTCGGATTCGTTCATGACGTAAACCGCGTCGCCGCTCCAAGCAAAGTTGACGGCGATTTTGCCCGTAACCATATCGTTCTTTCCGCTATCCACTTCAAAGCCGAAGAGATTCTCTTTCAACGCGGAAAGTCCCTCGCCCGTTTCCAAAACGGTTTTTTCATCCGTGCGGTTAAAGATTTCGGACAGTTTTGCGTTATACGCCTCCGTAGTAAGCGTACCGGTGGCGTAATCGGCGGCAACCTGCGAAAGTTCGTCCCGACACGAATAAGCGACGCCGAGGAAATAACTGTCTCTCACGCTGTCTTTAATCGTGACTTTGTTTTTGTAATCCGTTTTCCAAATCGAAGCCCAATCGTTCATGTCCTCGACAATCGAATCCGAATATTCGGGATCGTAAACGAAACCGAGCGTCCCCCACATATAGCCGACCGCGTAATCGGATAACGATTCCGCACCGTCGTCCCAAGTGATTTTATTTTCAAAAATCTCCTTGATATAAGGGGAAGCGTACGTTTGATAATTCCCGTCGTCGGCGAGTTCGATTTTTGCAAGAATCCCCTCTTTCGCCATTTTTTCGATCATATAATCGGACGGACAAATTACGTCGTAAAGATATCCGTTCGCGATTTTCAAATCGTTATACAAATTTTCGGGCGTGCCGAACGTAGAATATTCCACCTTGACCGGTCTGCCCTTTTCCGCCATATACGCTTCGAAATCCGAACAGACGGTTTCGTCGATGTAATCTTCGCAATTGCACACGCGCAAAACGGCGGGCGCAGCCGCCGAAACGACGGTCGGCGCAAAGACGGAATTCGCGACGAACAACACGGCGATCAACGCCGTCAATACCACGGATCGTTTTTTCATTTTATTTTACCCTCTTTTTATTCGCGCGTACGTTCATCACGATTACGACCGCCACGACGATCAAAAAGATAATCGCCGAAAGCGCGCGCAATACGGGAAGATCGGATTTCGCTTGATTTTTCACCGCGTTGTAAGCATACGTACTGATCGTATCGAACGTAGTGGGCTTTGTAAAAGACGTAATCACGTAATCGTCCAACGAAAGCGTCAACGCAAGCATAAAACCGCTCACGATTCCCGATAAAATTTCGGGAATCACCACTTGAAAAAGCGCTTTCGTCGGCGTTGCACCGAGATCTAACGCCGCCTCGTAAAGGCTTTGATCCATTTGCTTTAATTTTGGCATGACCGAAAGCACCACAAACGGCGTCAACAACGCCATGTGTCCCAACAGTAAAGAGAAATACGTTCGGTTAAACGCTAAAAAGGAGAACAGCAACGCAAGCGAAACGCCGATTACCACCTCCGCATTGATGACGTTGATATTGGAAGCCCCTTTCACGATCTTGCCGAACTTACCGCGACTGTAAAAAATGCCGATCGCGCCGAGCGTTCCCAAAACCGTGGAAAGCCCTGCCGCCAAAACAGCCAGCACGACGGTGTTGACAATCATCGTTCTGACGCGCTCGTTCGTAAACAACTGCGCGTACAATTTAAGCGAAAATCCGTTCCATTTTCCGATGATCGCAGAATCCGTAAAACTGTAAATCACCAACAAAACGATGGGCGCGTAAACGAATGCAATCACTAACGCGAGAAAAGAATAAGAGAAAATCTTTTTCGTCATAACGCGCCTCCTCTGACGTTTTCGCTCTTAAAGCCGCCCGTTAAAAGCATGGTAATAAACATGACGATCAACATGACGATCGCGATCGCCGAACCGAAATTCCAATTGCTCAGCGTACTGAACTGCTCCTCGATCAATTTTCCGATCAAGGGGATTTTTCCCATTCCGAACGTGTCCGTGATAACGTAACAACTCATCGTCGGAAGAAAAACCATCATCGCGCCGCTGATCATACCGGGCACGGAAAGGGGCAGCGTCACTTTCAAAAAGACGCGAGAACGGCTTGCGCCCAAATCCGCGGCGGCTTCTTCTAAACTGCGATCCATTTTCGTCAGCGTCGTATACAGAGGAAGAATCATAAACGGAAGAAAATCATACACCATTCCGATGATCGTATTCAAGAAATTATAACTTTCCAGCGTTCCGAACAAATCCAACAGTTCGCGCAGCGCCATGGCGCGCAACACGAAGTTGATCCACATCGGCAAAACGAACAGCATGACCAAAATATAAGAATGAACCGCGCGCATACGCGATAAGATATACGCCACGGGATACGCGATCAAAAGACAAACGACGGTCGTCACGAACGCGATCAAAAGACTCATCAAGAGATTGGTGATCGTCGTGGAATCCGAAAAGAACCGAACGAAGTTTTGAAAGGTAAAGCCGCCGTCGCTGTCCGTAAACGCATTGTAAACGATCAACAGCAGCGGAAACACGACGAACAACGCCAAAAACACGCCGTACGGAATACAAAGCTGCTTACGAGAAAAGGAAACCAGCCGTTTTTTCCCATCACCGTTTTCCGAAACGGGGGCGCGCGCGATTATTTTCGCCTCTTTCATCTCTTTTCCTCCGTTTTCAATTTCATCTTAATCGCCGCGGACGGAATGGAAACGGAAACGCGGTCGTTCTCGTTCCAAGTATATTCGGTATCCAAAACGTAATCTTCTTCGTTTTCGTCCGTGCGCACGATCACTTGATAGTGATCGCCTTTATAAATAATGGAAACGATGTTCCCGATCGCGCCGCCGATTTCCTGATCGTCGCTGATATCGATATCTTTTAAACCGACTTCGACCAAAACGTCCGTGTCGGTAAGATCCAAACGATCGCCGTCGGCGGTGACGAGATACTCTTCCTCGTCCAAATGCGAGCCGGGGTAAAGTTGCGTAACATCGCATACAAATTCCCCGTCGCCGAAACAAACGGTGTTGCGCTTCGTGATATAGCCCTCGTAGCGGTTCACCGAAAATTCCTTTTTCATGATATGAATGGAATCGGGCGCAATGGAAATACTAGCGGCTTCGCCCACCTTTCTTTCCACCGTGTCTTGAATGACGACTTCGGTTTTTCCGACCGTAAACGTCATTTCGTAATGGACGCCCTTAAACACAGACGAAGTAATCACGCCGTCTACCATACCCGTTCCGCGTTCGCTTAAAACGACGTCCTCCGGGCGAACCACCACGTCCACCTTTTCATTCTTCTCGAAATCGTCCACGCAGTCGAATACTTTATTGATAAACCGAACCTTGCGATTCCCCGTAATCGTTCCCGAAAAGATATTGCTCTCCCCGATAAAGTCGGCGACGAACGCGTTTGCCGGTTCGTTATAAATATCCGTCGGCGTTCCGATCTGTTGAATCGTGCCGTCTTTCATAACGACGATGGTGTCGCTCATGGTAAGCGCTTCCTCTTGATCATGCGTAACGTAAATAAAGGTGATCCCCAATTTTTTGTGCATCTCCTTTAATTCGATCTGCATTTCCTTTCTCATTTTGAGATCGAGTGCGCCGAGCGGTTCGTCCAACAATAAGATTTGCGGTTCGTTGACGATTGCGCGCGCAATCGCGACGCGTTGCTGCTGTCCGCCCGAAAGCGTGGCGACGCTGCGCCGCTCAAATCCCTCTAAATCGACGATCTTCAACGCGCGTTCCACCCGTTCAGAGATCTCCTTTCTGCCGAGTTTCTCCACGCGATCGAAGCGTTTGCCCTTATCGTCCTCGTACGTAACTTTTACGCGTTTTAATTTCAAGCCGAACGCAACGTTGTCGTAAACGTTCAAATGAGGAAACAACGCATAGCGTTGAAACACCGTATTGATGGGACGTCTGTGCGGAGGCAGATTGCCGATTTCTTTTCCGTTCAGCAAAATTTCGCCCTCCGTCGGCTTTTCAAAACCGGCGATCATACGAAGCGTCGTGGTTTTTCCGCAACCGGACGGCCCTAAAAAGGTCACGAATTCGCCTTTTTTAATATTCAGACTGATATGATCGACCGCAATCGTGCCGTCGTCGTCAAATTGTCTGACAAGATCCCGAATCTCGATGATGTTTTCCGTCGTTTGTTCTTTCATGATTTTTCTCCGTTAAAAATTCGGCGGGCTGGACACCCATATAAACACCGCAGGCTTGCTGCGTTGATTGACGATATAGTGAATTTTATCCGTTTTGTAGTAAAAACTCTGCCCTTTTTTGCATTTATACCGCTTTTTGCCGAGCACGATCGTAACTTCCCCGTCTAACAGATAACCGAACTCCTCGCCGTCGTGCGGAAAGTCCTCTTCCGTCTGACAGCCGGGATTCAGCCGAATATGCTGCGGCTCCATGCTGTTTTTTTGCGCGTTGGGAACGAGCCAATTGAGGGTATAATCCTCGTTCTTCTTTTCGATAAATTCTTCCTGCGTAAAGACGACCTTTTCCTCTGCGTCCTCGTCCTTGAAAAATTCGGGAAGGGACGTGCCGAGGGCGGAAAGAATATCGATCAGCGTGTTGATCGAAGGGCTGGTCAACTCGTTTTCCAACTGAGAAATATACCCCTTCGTAAGTTCGCAACGGTCTGCAAGCGCCTCTTGCGTCAACTCGCACTGCAAGCGCAACGCTTTTATTTTTTCTCCGATCTTCATAACCGATTCCCCGTTGTTTACAAATACTAAACTTTTAGTTAAAATTTGTTAAACCGCATTCCGCTCTTAACGTTCAATGAATAAAAGTTTAATATATCTAAACTTTTAGTTAAAAATAACTAAACAAATCGACTTGTATTATATATATTTTATCGGCATATGTCAACTGTTTTTAGAAAAAAAACGACGCAAGACGAAAAAAAGGAGCAAGCACCGCGCAAAAAGAACGAATCACCTTAAAAAACACGCAAATTTTACAACCGAAACGACGCTCTCTTCCGCAATCGGCACAGAAAAAAGCGCGACGCTTTCGCAAAAAGCGAAGCGTCGCGCGCAAGTTTGATATTCTTTCCAAAATTTCCGTAAAAACCGTTCTTTACGCTTCCGCGTTTTCATCGACGGCAGAATCGCATTCGACAAAACCGCCGTCTTTCGGCTCGTAGTATTTTATTTCGTTCGCGGTCGCGTCGTAAAGCGCGATTCGCTCGTCCACGAACTCCGCCACGAAATAATCGTGCCCTTCCGTCTTCGGAATCGAATCAAACCGTTCCCCGTGCGACTGAATCGGCGAAAGATAGAAATCCATCATTTCAAAATACTCGTATTCCGAGGCGCTTTCCTTAGTCACTCCGAACAATCCGCACGCTTTCTCTTCGTCCGTCACGCTGAGATACGTAGAGGAAGGATAGCCGCAAAGATAGAGATCGGGATAGAAAAACAAAATCAACTCCGCCGCGATCGAACTATCCAAATCGATGATTCCGAGCGATTCGAACTCCGCCTTTTTCTCAGGATACAAATCGGTCGGCGTAGCCGGGTGTCCCTTGTAATAGTAAACGAATTCGTCGCCGTAATACTGCATGGTAAAGCGCGCGTATTCCGCAAAATTCACTTGACTCGTAAGATGCGTTCCGAGGAATACCATGATCTTTTTCTCTTGCGCCTCGCCGAACATTTCGTCGCCGAAATGGTAAAGCGATTTTAACGTTTCCTTTCCTTCGTCGGTCAATGCGGCAAGCAATTTACCGATATTCTTTTCGGTCAAATACGTCTTTGCTTCCGTCAAAAACGCGTCCGTGCTCGCAAGCGTCCCGTTCAGACGCGTCAGCCACCACTCCACGTTCTCGTATTCGCGCGCCAACAAATAGCAATATGAACGCAATTCTCCCGTATCGATGGAAAAATCGCCGTTCGGATAGGAAGCATTGCCCGTCACTTCTTCGACGAACGTACCGAGTTTTTCTTTCATTTCCGCATAAACCGCGGACGGATCTTCGACGTTAAACGTTTTGTTGAAATCTTGATAACTCGCAGTGCCGTCCGAAAGCAATTTCAGCGAATAGTTTTCCACGCCTTGCGCCAAAATCATTTGCGGATACAGATACGCATTGAAATCATTTAAGTATAAATTGAATTTTGATTCGGGATTCGCTTCCGCAAGTTCCTTGATGTAAGCGGCGGTCTTTTCCACCATCGCCGCGTAATTATCGTGTTGCGTATACTCTTCATAAGAAGCGTTCGGCATAGGATAAACGCCGTCCGGCAAATTGGCCCAATCCCACGCGCCGGCGCGCGCCAACCAAACGAAAGTCGGAATACTGCCGTTCGCCGTAATTTCGTCAACGGACAACGTAAACAACAGCACGGGCATCGTCCCCGAAAGAGGCGCGAAATTATATTCGGGCGCGGTCAGCACAACCGCGCTCTCCCGATGACAAGAGCCGTTGTCGGTAAACAGATCCACCTTGACGGTCAGATTGCCGTACATTGCGTCCACTTCGACCGAATTGCCGTTAATCGCCTTTCCCTCGTACGCAGCACGGGAAACCGTTTTTCCGTCGTGCTCGACGGTTACCGCCATCTTCTCCACGCGCGTTTCGCTTTCCCATTGCACGCAAACGACCTGTTCCGTTCCTACTTGCGAAACAGTTACTTCTGCGTCAAACGGGGTACAAGCGACAAGTCCTGCCGCGCAGATCGCAAGTCCTATCGTCAACATAAAAACGATGATTTTCTTCATAATATTCTAACCTCTTTTGTTTTTACGCATTGCGTCACCGTTATAACGAACGGCGGCAATCGTTTGTCCCAAACGAAAACAGAAATAAAAAACGTTATTTCCCGTTCGCTTTAAAAAGAAAAACAGCGAAAAACGCTGTCTTTCCGATTTTTTACTTATTCTTCGTCTGGTTCGAGTTCCATTGCCTCGTCCGCAAGTTCGTCCTCTTCCATCACGCGACAAAACTCCTCGTAAACCTCGTCTAAAAGAGCCTCGTCCTCAATCGGCAAAAGCGCGGACTCGTCCTCGTTATCGGCATTCGCAATCTCAAAAATCACGAGTTCGTCCTCATCCAAGCCCTCGACCTCTTCCGCCGCCTGGAACGCCGCATAATATTTTTCCTTATACTCGATCGTTCCCAAATGGTAGAAAGACATTTTTTTACCCGAATCGTCTAACAATTCGACGATATCCGGTTCTCCGCAGCAATCGCAATCATCGTGATCGCAAGCGTCGTGCTCGCACCCGCAAGTGCATTTCCCTTCATAATCCTTTTCAGACATGTTCGTTCTCCTTTTTTGTTTTTTTAAGATATCCTTCCAGTATATACGTCGCCGCAATACTGTCAACATATTGCTTTCTTTTTTCCCGCCGCATATTTCCCTCGATCAACACGCGGTGCGCCTCTATTGTCGTGCAACGCTCGTCCGCCGTCACAACGGGAATCGAAACGGCTTCTTTTAACCGATCGATAAAAAAACGTGCGTCGCGTGTCTGTCGGGATTCGCTTCCGTCGAAATTGACGGGAAGTCCGCATACGATTTTTGCCGCGCCGCGCTCTGCGGCGATCTTGGCGATTTCCGCGAGGTCGATTTTAATCGTCTTGCGAAAAATCGTGCCGTGCGGCAAAGCGTACGTGCCGAACGGATCGGTCACGGCTACGCCGATTCGTTTTTCCCCGATATCCAGCGCAATCAACTGTTCCATATTTTTTATTTTACCATACCCGAAAAAAATAAGCAATAGAAAACGGGCAGAATTTGACGAACTCCGCCCGTTTTTCGATTAGTCTTGCTTTTTTGCTTTTTTATCGCCCTGCATTTCGTTCACCTTCGCAATGACTTGCTCTTGTCCCTGTTTGACCGCTTGACGCGCCTTGATGGAATTCGTCGCAATCACCGCGCCGCCGAGAATACCGAGTGCTAAGCCGAATAAAAACTTATCGTCCATACCGTCCTCCTTGGTGCAGAAACAGTATGGGTAAAAAAGAGTCTTTTATACGTAGGGAACTTCTTCTCCCGTCTTTTTCCCCTCTTTTTTCGCGCGGTAATCCTCGATTGCCGCCTTAATCGCCTCTTCCGCAAGCACGGAACAGTGCAACTTTTGAGGAGGCAAGCCCTCTAACGTTTCGACTACCTTTTTGTTCGTGACTTTCAACGCCTCTTCCACCGTCATGCCGATGATCATATCCGTCGCGGTCGAACTGGTCGCGATCGCCGCAGCGCAGCCGAACGTCTTAAACTTCGCGTCCGTGATCACGTCGTTTTCGATTTTCAACGTAATCTGCATGATATCGCCGCAAGACGCGTTGCCGACCTTGCCGATTCCGTCGTAGTTCTCCACCTCGCCCACGTTCTTGGGGTGCGCGAATGCCTCCATTACCTTTTCGTTATACATGTGATTCTTCTCCTCCGATTCCGTGAAACAGCGGCGACATTTCCCTCAACCGCATGACAATGGATTTCAACGTATCTACCGTGTAATCCACCTCTTCTATCGTATTGTGTTTTCCGAACGTAAAGCGAATAGAGCCGTGAGCCAACTCTTCCGGCAACCCCATCG
>CAYRPB010000063.1:0-8858 GCA_964426105.1 uncultured Clostridia bacterium
GGATCCCCGGTGCGTTCAATATGTACAACGGTCTTTGTGCCATCGCCACGGCTTCCCTCTACGGTATCACACTGGCTCAGGCAGCGGTCACACTGGCGCATTTGTCCATCCCCGGACGGTTTGAGGTGGTAGAATTACCACCGGTGGAGCTGCCACAAGTGTCGGATGGCGTGACCTACATCATCGACTATGCCCACAATGGCATGAGTTTGGAAAGTGCGCTGACAGAGCTGCGGCGGTACGAACCACGGCGGTTAATCTGCGTATTTGGCTCCATCGGGGGACGAGCGCAAAACCGTCGTCGGGAACTTTCTGAGGTGGCATCCCGACTGGCCGATATTTCCATTCTCACCAGCGACAACCCTGACCGGGAAAGCCCGGAGGAGATTCTACAGGATATGCTGGTCTGGTTTGACAAAAGTCGCACGCACTATGTGATCCCGGACAGAGAAGAAGCGGTACGCAAGGCCGTGCAGATCGCCGAAAAGGGAGACATTGTACTGTTTGCCGGAAAGGGACATGAGAATTACCAGCTGATCCAGGGAGAGAAGGTACCCTTTTCGGAGAAAGAAATTTTGATGGATGAAGTGACAAAAATTCCAGTGGGGAAATGAGAAGATACGGCATACCCATCACAATGCATATAGCAAAAGCGTTAGCGAAGGTATATATACCATGTACCGCTAACGCTTTTTGTTATTTTTGTATCTACCGGCACCGGATCCCACAAATCGATTTTCCCATAGCTCTTACCCTATTTCTACAATGCGCATTCTGTAACGTTTTGTCTTTCATTCAGTATTTTTAAGTAAATGTCAATGTGGATTATTTTTATAAAAAAGTGGCATTCACTTCAGGCATTTTTCCCCAGAATTTTTCCGTGTTTTTTAAAGTTGTGCCTTGACATAATAACGAAATCATGATATAATAATTATAATAAGTTTTATCCAATTCGTCTGTTGTAGAACATAATATTTTTGTATAAATTCACATCAAAGCAAAAGGAGAAAGCCTATGGAGCCATATGCGTTGGAGACCGGTGTCCTTCTACAGGATCGATACGAGATCCTTTCTGTCATTGGGCAAGGTGGTTTTTCGATCCTGTACAAAGCCTATGACCGAGAATTGAAAGCAGCGGTCGCCATCAAAGAATACTTTCCTGCTACCATAGCCGAACGGATACCACACACGAAAAATGTTCTGGCACGCAAGGGAGAGGTGTCAGAACGCTTTCAGCTTGGATTGGTGCCTTTTCAAAAAGAAGCACAACGTATGGCTGCTTTAGGGGGACGGCACAACACGGTCCATGTCCTGGGAAGCTTTATAGAAAACAACACTGCCTACATCGTCATGGAGCTTTTGGAGGGTATGTCTCTGCTTGCCTATCTAAAAACTCTGCCAAACGAAAGATTTACAGATATAGACGATGCCAAACAGATCATATCCGCTGTGGCTGAAGCGCTGGAATATGCCCATTCGCAAAAGCTCCTGCACCGGGATGTGTCCCCGGACAATATCTTTTTGTGTCACGATGGGAGGGTCAAGCTCATCGATTTTGGCGCAGCCCGTGAGATCACAGAGGATGGAGCCTTATCTGTTGTCGTAAAATCCGGCTGTACACCACCGGAGCAATATCGAAAGCATGGAAAGCAAGGTCCATGGACAGATCTTTATGCACTTGGGGCTACCTTTTACCGTATGCTGACCGGTGTTTATCCGGAAGCAGCCCCCGATCGTGCCGACAAGACAGATCCACAAGAGCAAGGTTGTGTACCGCCGTCGCTCCTCAATCCGGCAGTTCCGGCACATATCGATGCTTTGATCCTGCGTTGTCTGGCATACGATCCATCGTTGCGGATCGCCCATGCGTCAGAGGTTATAGAAATACTGCGCCGCCAAACCATTCTGCCCCATCCCCGTGTGTTGCAGGCAAAACGCAAACGGATACAGCGTCTTACCTATGGACTCTTTGCCGCCTGTTTACTTGTTTTTGTGATCATTTGTGGGATCGTATATCAAAGATCTGAGACTCTGTACACACGCCCACTGGAGGCCTGTAGCCTTGTGATGGAGATCCCGGAAACCTTCTCCTCGGACGAAGGTCTGGAGGCCGTGCTGGCAGATTTTCGTTCGCTATATCCACAGATCGAGATTTCCTTTGCCTCCTGCGATACCGGAAACGCAGATGTGTTTCTGTTTACCGGGGACACGTCACAGTGTCTTGCTTTACACGAGATCCAAAAGGTGGAGAACAGTGCAGGAACCTACGCTGTGACACTGGCATACGACACCACACTGCTGTACTGGAATGTTGAAAAAGCCTTCCAAATGGGGATCCAGCCGTCTGCTGTCTACGCGCCGGAATATACAGCGAACAGCTATGCCGAACTGCTTGACAGCTCTCCTGCACTTTGTGTGTATCGGGGAAGCGTATCGCTGTACAAGGATATCCAGCTTGCTCTGCCTGGTATGTATGCTGTGTATCCAACGGAAACAGAGCTGACACCTGTGCAGTTTTCCGTAGCCGCCAACCTACCGGAAAAACAAGCACAGGCAGCCATGCGGTTTCTTGTATACCTGATGGGAGAAAGAGCGCAGGAGATCCTTTTTATCCATCATGCAGGTCTGCTCCCGGCCAACGATGCGCAATATCAGCATTATAAAGAAGTGTACAGTGCGTTAGCCTTTCTGCCGGATCACAACGCGTCTTGATATGTCATTTTTGATCGCTCTATTGTAACAACAGCGTCTACCCAAATTACGCTTTTGGTGGTATACTATGATTCAGATAAACCTGCTTTCAATTCCAATACGAAAAGGGAGTGTGATACACAATGCGATGTTATCGATGCATGAAAGAGTTCGCTGCGTCCTCCGTGTGCCCCCATTGTGGCTATGAGATGTCCACAGAACCGGAGAATAAACAATATCTCATTTCCGGCACCATGCTTGGCGCAAACTACATGGTCGGCTCAGTCATAGGGGCCGGTGGTTTTGGCGTCACCTATGTGGGCTGGGACAGCTCGCTGGGGCGCAAAGTCGCCATCAAGGAATATTTCCCCAGCAGTCTCTCTACCCGCATTCCGGGGCAAACCAATATCTCTGCCTTCAGCGGCGAAAAACAGCAGATCTTCAACCACGGTAAGAAACGTTTTCTGGAAGAAGCACAGCTGCTCATGCAGTTCACCGGTGAAGAAGGCATTGTTTCTGTTTACGATATTTTTGAAAGCAACGGTACGGCATACATGGTGATGGAATTTGTGGAAGGCATTACCCTGAAGCAAAGCATCGAACGATTTGGTCCCCTGTCGGAAAAACAGCTTCTGGATCTGATCGTGCCCATGTTGTTGTCTCTTAAGTTTGTCCACAACGCCGGCTTTGCCCACCGGGACATTTCACCGGACAATATCCTCTGTCAACCGGACGGGCATTGTAAACTCATCGACTTTGGCGCAGCTCGCTATGCTGTTATGGAAGAATCGCAGAGCCTTTCCGTGATCGTAAAGCAAGGCTTCACTCCCATCGAACAGTATCAATCCCACGGAAAGCAAGGTCCCTGGACCGACCTGTACGCCGTGGGAGCCACCATGTACAAGGCCTTGACTGGCATCACACCGGAGGAATCTCTGGAACGCATGGCAAAGGACAACTTGAAAAAGCCCTCGCAATGTGGCGTCACCGTATCTGAGAACACCGAAAACGCCATTTTGGCTGCGTTGAATATCCGCGCTGCCCATCGACCACAGGATGTGGATGCATTTCTGGCGATCCTCACCGGACAGGAAAAAGGGGGGCTTCTTGCTCCCAAACGTTCCAAGAAAAAAATCATTGTCATACTTGCCGCTCTGCTTGCCATAGCACTGGGCAGTGGTGCGTTGGTCTGGGGCTTTCTGCGTTCCCAGGTCGAGGAAGTACAGCCGGACACCCAGCAGATCGAAGTGCCGGATACCATAGGCAAAACCGACACCGATGCAGAAGTGCTGTTCACAAAGCATCAACTGCATATGCTGGTCACAGGTGGGCTATTGTACGATGCAGAAATGATCGAGCAAGGATATATCGCAGAAAATCTGGTGGTCAAGCAAAAGCCCATTGGCGGTACCGCTGTAGACCCGGAAAGTACTGTCGGGGTGACACTCAGCAAAGGGAAGAAAAAAGAATACATACCTTCCGTCACAGACGAACTTGTGGAAAACGCACTCCATGACTTTGAAAAGTATGGCTTTGGGGATCTGTTCCAGATCCAACTGGACGAGGCATATAGCGATACCAACATGGTGGGTACTGTGTTGTCTCAGAGTCTTTCTGAAGATACTGCTGTGGATTTCGATGGACAGATCACGCTGACCATCTCCTTGGGACGAAAGGATCCACTGGCATCCACGACCATGGTAACGGTAGAAGACTATCTTGCCAAGAATTTTGACGACCTCAAAGAAGAGCTTCTGGAAGACAATGTGTATCTTGTCAAATCAGCATCGATCTACTCCTCCTCCCCCTATGGTTCGATCCTTTTCCAGTCACCGGAGGTAGGCAGTGAGCTGCAAAGCGGCGGTGCTGTCTATGTGATCACCAGTTTGGGACAGGAAATGGCACGGGTACCCGATGTACGATATATGACGCTGGAAGAAGCCAAAACGGCACTGATGGAAAAGGGGCTGGGTTGGACGATCCGATATGCCATAGAACCGGAGGTATCGGTGGGTCTGGTGGCAGAGCAAAAGACCGCTCCCGGTTTCAAGACCCCCTTTGGCTCCAAGATCGAGCTGGTCGTCAGTGCCGAGACCGAAAGTATCGATGTCGGTACCACTCTGTCGTTCACGGTCACGCCGGATACCACAACACTGCCTGTAGGAGAAACCACCACTCTGCAATGCTCCTATACAGGAGAAGCCGATGTCCTCTGGGCTACCTCCAACCCGTATATCGCAGTAGTCGATCAGAATGGAGTCGTGACAGCCAAAAGCTTTGGTTCTACCACGGTCATTGCTGCTGTAGATGGGAACATAAGCACCGCCACGATCACCGTCACCGATGAGGAGGTCTTTACCAAACTGGACGACCATATGCTTGTGATCGGGGACACTGTCTCACTGACCTCTGCTATACCGGAAACGATCTGCAACGATGTGGTTTGGCGTTCGTCCTGCCCCACAGTGGCTTCCGTGTCTGCGGATGGAATGGTCACTGCACTGGACGCAGGCTACACCAGCATCACAGCTACCTACCAGGACCGCACCACCACTTGCGGCATTTTAGTCAATTCTAAAGTTGAATATATCCAGATCCGCAAGGATGCGCTGTTGGGCAAGCTAAACAAAGCCAAACAAGTCCTGACAGCCAACGGTCTTTCCTATGATGTGGTGGATACATATCACGATACCGTTGTGGCAGAAAATGTGACCAAGCTCCACTATGTCGGCTACAGCGACAACGACAGCTTCTACATTGCCGTGGACTCTAAAGTGACTCTGCACCGAAGTTTGGGCAAAAACACCGTGGAGTCCATTCAGATCAAAACATATCCGACCAAAACAAAATATCTGTTGGGAGAGGTACCGGACTACACCGGGCTGGTCCTGACGGCACAGTACAAAGACGGTACCACAAAAGACATCACCAAAGGCTATTCTGCTACTTCTACTGCCCTTGGCACATTGGGGTCCCAGAAGCTCACGATCTCCTATGCAGGACAAAGCACCTCACTTTCCGTAACGGTAGAACCGGTACCTGTGACTGCACTTACCGTCACACCTACATCCCTCTCCTGCACTGTAGGAGAAACAAAAACGCTCACCGTTACAGTAGCTCCCCAAAATGCCACCGACCGTTCCGTGACCGTGACCAGCAGTGACTCCTCAGTGGTAAAAGTAGACGGAACCAAGCTGACTGCACAGAAAGCCGGAAACGCTACCATTACCGTAACCACCAGCAATGGCAAAACAGCTACCTGCACCGTAACAGTCTCCTTGCCGGCGGTTTCCTCTATCTCTTTGTCTGATACCAAGCTGACACTGAATGCTGGGGAAACAAAAACACTGACTGCCACGATCTCGCCGAAGAACGCCGGAGATACCCAGGTATCCTGGTCTTCTTCCAACGAGAAGATCGCCACTGTGGATGCAAGCGGCAAGGTCACAGCCAAGGAGACCGGGACAACCACCATTACCGCCAAAACCAGCAACGGCAAAACAGCCACCTGTAGTGTACAGGTTTCGGTACCCGTCACGGGGATCGAGCTGCCCACTGCCCTGGAACTCAAACCAGGCGATACCCAGACCATACAAGCTTCTGTTACGCCTTCCAACGCTACGGACAAAACTATCACGTGGGTTTCCTCTGAGCCCCAGGTTGCCTCCGTAGATATAAGCGGCAAGGTAACAGCGATCCGTGCCGGTACCACTGTGGTCACAGCTACGACTGCCAATGGAAAATCGGCTGCCTGCACCGTCACGGTTTTGGGAGAAGCAACCCTGACACTCCAATCCTCTCCTACGAAGACGGAATATTATATAGGTGATATGTTCCAGAAAGCCGGACTGGTGCTATGCTACACCGATGCTTATGGTGTCACTTCCACTGTCACGGATGGGTATACCCTTTCCACCTGTGAAATGTACAAGGAAGGAAGCCAAACTGTCACCGTCACCTACAAGGATCTGCAAACTACTTTCACCATCACCGTCAAAACGCCGTCTATCACGCTCACCAAGCTCAATCTGCAGGACCGGCTGTTCCTGACCGTTTCCACCGATCCGGCAGAGCAGGACTTCACCTGGTCCAGCTCGGATCCCAAAGTGTTTGATTTCGAAAATGGGCAGATCATTCCGGTATCCACAGGTACAGCCTATGCCTGCGTGACCATGATTTATAATGGTGTCGAATACACGGACTACTGTCCCATCACCGTGGAAATGCCGGAAGAAGACTACGCCTTCACGATCTGGTACGATGGTGGTTCTGACAACGACTATTTCGAGTGGGTTTGTGGGATCGAAACGGATATTCCCGATTTTGACCTGCGTCAGGTAAAATGGTCTGTCAGCGATGGGAAATATTGGGTGGACGATGCCGGGTATCTCCACATTTCCTGGGACGGTACGATCATGGTGATGGCAACCTACGGTTCCTACTCGGCCAGCTGCACGATCGGTGGAAATGGCTGATCCGCAAGGTAAGGCATTCTCTTCCTCCATGTCATTTTTAAGGCGTTTGATGTCATTTTCAACTCTATCTTTCTGACGGAAAATGCGGTACAATATAGGTGTAAAAAAAAACATCACCGAAAGGAAAAACACCATGTTTGATCCCATTACCGCCAAAGAAAAAGCCAAGACCATCCTTAGTACCCGCAGCCTGGCAGATGCCGTCGGACTGTTCGTGATCCAGACCGCTCTTTCCATCTCCTTGCTGCTCTCCCCCATCCCCGTGCTCGGACTCCTGCCCCTTTGTCTGGCTCTGTTGTTCCACGCCGGTATGAACCGCTGTGCATTGCGTATGAACCGGGGGGACAAGAACGTTCGTATCCTGGACATTCTCCACGCTGGAGATCGTCTGGGTCGATACATCGCCATCACACTGTGGCAGGTACTGTTCCTCATCCTGTGGCAGCTTCCCTCCGTAGCTGTGGCGACCTTGGCCCTGTTCCTCCTGACTGTCACCAATAGCGCATTGGGAACTGCTATCGTAGTGATCCTTCTCATCGCTGCCGTGTACTGGAGCTTGTACATCTTTCTGCATAAGCTCTGCCAGTACGCACTTGCCTACTTTGTCGCCGAAGACGATCGGGACCTGCCTGCTCTGGACTGTATCCGGGAAAGTGGCAGACGCATGATCGGTCACAAAGGAGAATTGTTCGTAACCTGGCTCTCCTTCTTCGGCTGGAACCTGATCTCTCTTTTGCCCGGTGCCAAGGTATTCGTAAGCCCCTACCAATATCTGACCTACGCATCCATTTACGAACAACTCTCCGGTACCTTCCAACCGGTCACGAATATGCCCTGGTTCCAGAATGGGCAGAAGCCGGCTGAAAACGAGGAACACTCCGTTGTGATCCTGTCCGGTGCCTGCGCCGGTGCTTCCATCGCTCTGCAAAACGGAGAAGAGATCACCATCGGACGGGATCCCACAAAAGCCAATATCGTAGCCGCTCCCACCGACACATCCGTTTCCGGTCTCCATTGCCGGATCCGCTATGATGCACAAACCGACAAATACATCGTTGTAGACCATTCCACAAACGGTACCTATCTGAACAACGAAAAGCTTCTGCAAAACAGCGGCACCTACGCACCCAAAGGCTCTCTTGTCAAGGTAGCAGATGGTGCTATGATCCTGAGACTTTCTTAATACACAAACGATTCTTGGAGGTATATTATTATGGCTAACCTGACCAGATGTGCAAACGGACACTTTTATGATGCAGAGAAAAATCGTACCTGCCCCTACTGCGCACAGCAGACCGACGGCGGTGCTACCGTACCCATGAAGGATCCTGTAAAGATCCAGCCCCATGCCGAAGATGCCGGCAAGACCATCGGCTTCTACAACGAAATGGAAACCAAACCGGTGGTCGGCTGGCTGGTCTCCATCGAGGGTACCACAGTCGGCAAGGACTTCCGTCTCTGTAGCGGCAGAAACTACATTGGACGCAGCAAGGACATGGATGTGGTCCTGGAGGGCGACAACAAGGTATCCCGCAACAAGCACGCCATCGTACTCTTCGACCCTCGTTCCCAAAAGACCCTCTGTCAGGCAGGAGAATCCCGTGAACTGTTCTATCGGAACGATGCCGTGGTCACAGAGACCGTGGAACTGCAACAAGGAGACGTTCTCACCATCGGCGACACAAAGCTCCT
>CAYRPB010000064.1:0-8841 GCA_964426105.1 uncultured Clostridia bacterium
GAGCGCTTGAATGGCATTCAAGAGGTAGTCGGTTCGATCCCGATCGTCTCCACCATCGTTTCAAAAAAGGGCGGAAATGCAAAATCATGCGTTTCCGTCCTTTCTCTATCCCGTCGTTCCGCAACAAAAAAGAGCCCGATAAAATCGGGCTCGACCTTTTGCAGCCGTTGCAACGAACGCTTTTATTCAGGCTTCGTTTCCAACTTTAAATCGAAATCGCCGAGGTGTTCGACCTTAAAACCGTTCTTCTTGTACGCCTCATAATCGAACGCTTCGAGTTCGTCGATCGCCAACTTGTGGAACTCATAGAAATTATGCCACCAAGTTTGATCGCTTCCCAAATCGGCGGAAAGATATGCGTCCGCAATATCGCACCCCATAGCGGGAGCAACGTAGAACGCACCCATTGCCAAAACGTTAACGCCGTTTCCGGTGATCGCACGACGTGCCGCAGGCACGCTTTCCACCACGCCGGCATGAACGTGCGGACACTTAGAAGCCGCGATATGGATTCCCATACCCGTTCCGCAGAACAACAAAGCGCGCTCGAACTCGCCCTCGGAAATCTTGCTGCCGACGCGCAAGCCTACTCTGTGAAACATATTTTCGGTATCGTTCGGATCGCTGTCCGCCGTAACGCCCAAGTCGGTGATTTTCCAACCCTTTTCTTTCAAATGCGCGACAACCGCCTCTTTCAACGGATATCCTGCAAAATCCGCCCCTACAACCAGATATTTGTCTTTTACTGTTTTCATTTTAGCCCTCCGTTTTGCGCGAAATCTGTTTGCGCAAACTTTTTATCTTATTATATATTGTAACCGTAAACGCCCCGTTTGTCAACCCCTTACAAAAAAATCCGACGAAAATTTTACGGCGAAGTTTAATTCCGTTTCCGACAAAAACGAAAAGGAAGCGTAAGCAGAAAAACAACGCGAATCCGCTTAACCTTCCTTTCAAGCGCCGAAAAGCGTTTTAAAATTCAAAAAGCAATTAACGTTGTTAACTGCTTCCTGAATAATATATGATAAGGGGGAAAATGATGAGCTTGTTCATGCAATCCGTTTTCCTGATTGCTCTTATACTATACCACAACCGAACGGCATTTGTAAAGCGTTTGAAACGGGGTTTTTAAATTTTTTGAAAAAATTTTCGGTGAATTTTTCACACATCCCTTTTCCTTTCGCATGCAAACCGTTTTTCCGATCGAGTCCTTACCGCAACAATCCCTTTACCGCAGTCGCAACCGCACCTGCCGCACTGAACGCGCCGCCGAGAATCGCGCCGATTCCCAACTCAAACGTGATCGCATCCGAAATACCGCTAAACTGATCGGCGACACAGAGTTTGCCGATTTCCGGCATTAAAAAGAGCAGCACCGCGGCGACGACAAAGCAAAGGAAAGAAAGAATTGTTCCGAGTCTTCCTCTGAAAAGCACCGCCAACACGCCGCCGGCAAGCGGCAAAAAATATGCCAACGTCGCAACGATGTTAAAATTCAAGAAAGTCAACGACAATATACCGCTTCCCTCCGAATAACCGAACGCAACTTGCGCACCCGTAAACGTCCAATCCTTTTTCAAAAAAGAAATCGAGTCCGCAAATAACATACACGTAGCGACGATACCGAACGCCGCCGTTAACATTCCCAATAAAAGATTGACTGTTTTTAAAGTCTTTTTCTTCCTCTTTTTCATTTTTTTTCTCCTTTTTTCATCAATTGTATCGCAAGCGCGCAGCCGCACCCCAAAAGCGACAGAACAAACGGGAATACCCATGCCGCAGATACCGTAATTCGCAAAGAACTGTCCGAAAGATCCAACACACGATGAATCAACTCGCCGTACCCGACGGGCAGCAGAACCGCAGTCAACGAAGTTAAAAGCGCGCCTGCTCCGAACAACCCGACCGAAACCCAACCGAGCGCCTTGACTCGACTCTCCGCAAAACAGCAAAGTCCGCCGAGCAAGGGGAACAGATACGCCAAAAACAACGGAAAATTAAAAGCAAAACATTCCGGGACGATTATATTTTGTCCGAAGTCAGAGCCCGTAACCGTACGGCTTGCGCCGAACACGATCTCAAATCCGTTAAACGCCCATTCCGGCAAGCCGTCGATGATGCCATATCCCACCCAAAGCGTAGCCGCCGGCAGAAACAGGGTAAAGATCACGCCTACGCCCAGAACGAGCGCAGCCCATTTTAATCCTTCTTTCCAATTTATTTTCATAATTACTCCGAAAAAAAACGTTCGGAAACGTAAGCTTCCGAACGCGATCTTAATTACTCTCCTTTAAACGGAAGCAGGTCGACGATTCTCGCGCGCTTAATCGCACTCGCCAGAACGCGTTGGTGCTTTGCGCATACGCCCGTCATTCTGCGGGGTAAAATTTTGCCCTTTTCCGTCACGTACTTTTTCAACGTATTGACGTCTTTATAATCGATCGCGTCGATTTTATTTTGGCAAAAAGCGCACACCTTCTTTCTCGGCGTTCTCTTCATGACCTTTTTTACGGTTTTTTCTTCCATGCTTTTTCTCCTTACATTCTTAGTTAGAACGGCAACTGATCGTCGTCGTCAAGTTGTTCGAGAACGGGACGTTCTCTTCTGACGGCAGGCGCGTCGTCGTAAGAGGAGCGTTCTTCGGAAGCGCCTTTCGGCGTCAAGAACTCTACCTCGTCCGCAACGATATCCGTTACCGTGCGTCTTACCCCTTCCTTATCCTCGTAGGAGCGATTCTGCAAGCTGCCGACCACCGCGACTTTATTTCCCTTTTTCAGGTACTTGCCGCAATTCTCCGCTTGACCGCGCCAGACGGTGATATTGAAAAAATCCGTCTCGCGATTGCCGTCCGCATTTGCGAATCTCCGCGTAACCGCTATGGAGAAACGGCAAAACGCAACGCCGCTGCCCGTTTCGGAAAGTTCGGGATCCCTCGTCAAATTACCAATCAATATGACTTTGTTCATTTTCGTTCTCCCGCGCTTACAGTTTCGTGATCAGACGTCTTAACACGCCGTCCGTAATGCCGACGACGCGCTTCAACTCCTGCACGAACGCAGGTCCCGCCTCGAACGTCATAACGACGTAAAAGCCCTCGGTTTTGAACTGAATGGGATACTGCAATTTTTTCATTCCCCAAACGTCCGTCTTCTCGACCGTACCGCCTTTCACGACGACCAAGTCCTCGAACTTTTTGACGAGCGCATTTCTTGTTTCCTCTTCGAGCGAAGGATCTAAGATGTAAAGCATTTCGTATTTCGTCATTGTATTTACCTCCCGGTCTTATTCGGATTGCGTTTTTCCACGCAATCAAGGTCTTTTTACTATAACAGATTAAAATAATTTTGTCAATCGTTTTAATTGATTTTCCAAAAGAATCCGCTCCGTTTTTCAGCGTTTCACGCCAAAAACGGAATCGTGCCGATCAAAGCGATCAACTCTTCCAACGTCTTATGGCGAATTCCCTCGTTCGGCTGACCGCCTCCGATCAAACCGGCTTCCCACAACGCCTCGATCGGAACGGCTTTAAACGCGTCCGTCGCGCCGTTCACGCGCGCGTTGATGTTCATGAGCGTAATATCGCTCGCCGGCGTAAACGTATGCGTATCAACGTTGTAATCGTACAAAATAAACAGCCACACGCTCGCGCCGTCCGCCAAGCAGTAATTCGTCGTTCCGGTCGTCTTCGTGTTGGTGTAAGCGCCCGTTTCCGCGTTCAAAGTATAAGTATCGTAATTTTCAAACATTCCGTTCTTTTCCGTAAACACCTTGACGTCGGGGAACACCTCCGTAATCGTCAATTCGGAAATGACCGTCCGAATGTTTTTCAACGTGGTATTCTTCCGATACAACGCCGCGAGAATATGATTGTCCGCCGCGTCCGAACCGAGCAGATCTTCCAACTTCACCTCGTTGACGCGTTCGGAAATACTGCCTACGGTTACCGGATTTCCGTCCGCATCGTACAACAACGCGTTCATAAGCCGATCGTCTTCGGCAGGGGTAATAATCTTATTGAGTTTCAACCCGTCGATCGCGCCGCGCACGATCGCTTCGTCCCCGAGATCGGAAAGTTTTAAGCCGTTAAAGACAGACAAAACGCCGTCGTCCTCTATTTGAATCAATTCGTCGATCGTCAACTCGTCGATCCGCACGGATAATTCTCCGACCGTCACCGCAACGCCGTCGCGATAGCAGATTGCGTACAGTATCGTCCCTTCCTCTTGCTCTCCGAGGATATCAACCAAACAAATATTATTCACTGCGTCCGTCAGCGCACCGCTCTCTTTTAATTCGCCGAACGTCATATCGCCCATGCTCGCCAACGGCGTATCCGTTACGTCGAACAATTCCGAAAGCGTCAATCGATCGATCCGCTCGGTAACGTCCGATTGCAACTGTCCGATGGTCAACTCATCGTCACCCGTGCCGACGATTTCGTTAAAAAGATCGTTTTCGATCACAATATCCAAATCCGAAAGTTTTAACGAATCGATCTTATCGGAAAGTTTCCCCGAAATCCCGTTAATCGCCCAAGTACGCTCCAAAATTTTATCCGCCAACGTAAGAGATTCCCCATCCGCGGCAAAGAGTTTGACGCCGAAGTCGTCTTGCAAATCGCCAAGCGTCATCGCATCGAAATCCAACCGTTCGGAAAGTTCGGTAATCGCTTCGTTCAACGGCAATTTTGCGATTCCGTTCGCATTGTCCGGATCGAACAACGGCATATTCGGCAATTCAAATTTAAGAATCTTAGAAAGCGAAGAAAGGGATGCCGTGATTTGAAAAATATCGTTAAAATCCGTGCCTAACGTCGAAAGAGAGGACTGCTTTAAGCGTTCTCGATCCACCGTCACGAGATCGGACAACCGTCCGTTTTCTCCGATCTGATATTCCAACAACTCGTCCAACTTCGTTTCAATCACGGGAAACAGTTGTTCCAACTCGCCGACGTTTTTAGAGCCGAGATCACCTGCAAACACAATCGCCTCTTCAATCGTCTTATCGCGCAAATCCTCGCCTACGACGTCTTCTTCCAGCCGTACCAAATCCGCGATCTGACCGACCGTCAAAGTTTTGTAGGCAACGATTCCCACGCCTGCCACGCAACCGACGCCGAGCACGATTCCCAAAAGGACAAGCAACATTCCCCTCAAAATCTTACCGAACATAAGTATTCTCCTTACTCCGAAATTTTTTCACCGAATTTAAAAATTCTTTCCTGTGTTTGTTTATTATAATCCTATTGCGAACAAATGTCAATCCAATCCGTCCCCTTCTTCGATCGCAAGTTGTTCGGGCACGTCCTCGCCGAGTTCCGCAACCGAACGAAGTTTCCTTTGAATGGTTCCTGCCTTTTTCGTCGCGCCCTCGATAGAGTCTTGCGCTTCTTGCAACTTTTTCTGCGTGCGCTCCAAAATCGCGGCGAATTTGTAAAACTCCGCCTTGAATACGGATAATAACTTCCAAAGTTCGCTCGACCGCTTTTCGATGGCAAGCGTCTTAAAGCCCGTCTGTAAACTATTGAGAAGCGCGCCCAAGTTGGTCGGTCCGCACGCCATGACGCGCTTTTTCTGCAAATACGCGGTAAGATCGGCGTTTTTCAGCGTTTCCGCATACAGTCCCTCAAGCGGCAGATATAAAATCGCGAAATCGGTGGTTTCGGGCGGCATGATATATTTATCCGCGATGGAATCCGCCTGTTTTTTCACGGCGGCAGCAAGTCCCTTTGCCGCCTTATCGCGCGCGACGGGATCGTCCTCCGCGTCCGTCAGTCGAAGATATTCCTCGATCGGAAATTTACTGTCGACGGGCAGAAGGGTTTCGCCGTCCTCTTTTCCTGGAAGCACTACGGCGAAATCCACGAAAGAATCGATCCGCGGATTGATCCGCACGTTGCGCCGATATTGATCGGGCGAAAGCATTTGTTCCAACAGCGTACCGAGTTGCGTTTCACCCCACGTGCCGCGCAGTTTGACGTTTGTAAAGACTTTCTTAATATCGCCGACGCTCTCCGCGAGCCGTCTGACCTCGCCGATCCCCTTCGCGACTTGATCCAAATTTTCCGAAACCGTCTGAAAGGAAGTGGAAAGCCGTTTTTCCAACGTCGTTTGCAATTTCTCTTCCACCGTACGGCGCATTTCTTCCAATTGTTTTTCGTTCCGATCGTTCATGTAACGCAGATTTTCGTTCATCTCGTTGCGAATGACTTCCAACTTATGTTCACTGCGCGCAGATTGCTCGGATACGCGCCGTTCCAAATCGTCCGCTTTGTCCCGTTGCGCACGGGAAATGCGATCCATAATCTGAATCGTGCGTTCGTTTTGCTCGCCGATCATGCGACGAAGGTCGTCCGCTTGCACGCCGTTCGGCGTGCTTTTTCCCTTTTTCACCAAAAGCACGAACAATAAAATAAGAATAACAACGTTCAACGCAATTAAAGCAACAAACCATTCTAACGGCATAAATCCTCCCTTGCTCGCAACAGCAGACTCTTTTTTTGATTTTTATTCGGATATTCGAGCGTGAAATCCAACAGGCGAAAAAGTTCCTTTCCCACCGCCCTGCCGCGATAACCGATTTCTTCCAGATCTCTTCCGTCTATCTGCAATTCACGCAACGTAAACGGAACGCGTTCCTCTTTCATTCGTTCGTAAATTCTCGTCCATCGAGCCACCGTCGGAGCGACGGACAAGCAATCTTTACAAGCGGAAAAATCCGCTTGCTTTAATTCCATCAAAGAATCGAATAACGAAGCGTTGTCGCGAATTACGCGTCTGATTTTCGATTCTCGCATTTTTCCGTCCAAATCCAGCATATGCAATAAAGTCAACTTCGCCACACGCTTTTGCTCGTCGATCGGCGCTTTTAATCGCTGCAAAATTGCTTTCGCAATCACCGCGCCCCGATCGGCGTGTTCGTAAAAACGCCCCGTTTCCATATAACAGATCGGCTTTCCAACGTCGTGCAAGAGCGCGGCGAGCCGAACGCGCGGCGTCGCATAGCGAACGGCGCGAAAGGAATGATCCAAAACGTCGTAATCGTGAAAATCCGAACGCTGCGCCATGCCTCTGCCTGCCGCAAGTTCGGGAAACAGTTCTCCGAATATTCCGATCGTTTCGCTCAAACGCAATCCGTCCTCCGCACCCGTCGGTGCGGAAAAGGGATATTTTTCGGGAGCGGCGAGAATTTTCAAAAGTTCCGCGTAAATACGCTCCGCGGCGATCTCTCGAATATTGCGCGCATACCGTCGCGCCCCCGTCACCGTATCGGGCGACGGCGAAAAATTCAGTTCGGCAGCGAAACGGCACAGCCGCAAAAGGCGCAAGCCGTCCGAAGAAAACACTTCCTCGGGTGCGCGACAGCAAATCAACCGACGATTTTTAATCGCATCCGTTCCGCCGAGCGGATCAACCCACTCTTCGCGAGAAATATCATAATAGACGGCGTTGCACGTAAAATCGCGACGGCGCGCGTCCTCGCAAAGCGAATGCGTCCGCTCCACCGCAACGGGCGCGTGATCGCCGCCCTCGGCATACCGTTCTCGTCGAAAAGAGGTAAACTCCATCGTAACGGAATTTTCCCCGTCCGAAAACAACAGCGTCTGCGTACGCGGATATTCTCCCTTGACGACGCCGCCTGCGCGCAAAACGGCTCCCTTCACCTCTTCCGCAGAAAGATCCGCCGCCAAATCGACGTCCGCACTTTGCGGTACGCCCAAAAGTGCGTTTCGAACGCAACCGCCCACCGCATATAACGGACTCGAACAATTTAATTTTGATAATATTGTCGGTAAAATCGGTTTCATACCAAAAATATTATATCATAAAAGTTGAATTTTTTTATCGTTTGTAGTAAAATTATACTGTTAAATTTCAAATAATCGCGCGCGGAAACGGCTTTTCGGCAAAAAGCCGTCCGTAAGGAAACGCCTTACGCGCATATTCCGCTCTTTTGCGCAAAGGAAAATCATGCTGGATATTATCGTTAACCCCCTCGCAGGCGGGAAAAAGGGTAAGGTTATGAAAAAAAATCTTGCCGCGGCGGAAACACGTCTGACCGAACGCAAGATTCCATATCGCCTGCATTTTACCCAATACGAAAAGCACGCAATCACCCTGACGTCCGAATTGATCGACGCAGGCGCGACCGATATCATCGCCATGGGCGGCGACGGAACGTTGAACGAAGTTTTAAACGGACTGAAAAACTTCGATCGGATTCGGTTCGGCTTAATCCCTTGCGGAACGGGAAACGACTTCGCCAACGCGGCGAAAATCCCGACGGACGTCTGCAAAGCAATCGACTTAATTATCGACGGAGAAGCGAAGTTCACCGATTTTATGCAACTTCCCGGTCTGCGCGGCATCAACATCATCGGCATGGGGATCGACGTAGAAGTCTTGGAACGCTACTGCAATTTAAAGCACAAAAACAAGATCGGCTACACAAAATGTCTTTTGGGCGCGTTAACGCACTTGAAATTTTACAATTTCACCGCTCGCTTCGAAGACGGCGAGCAACGTTTCCATTCCTTACTCGCAAACGTCTGCAACGGGCAGATGTACGGAGGCGGCATCTCCATTTGCCCTGCCGCGCAAATTGCGGACGGCAATTTGGAATTTATCGCCGCATGTGACATCAAAAAGAGCCAAGTTCCCTCTCTCTTGCTCAAATTAAAGGGCGGAAAAATTCTCGAACAGCCTTGTATTCGGCGACGTTCCGTTCAATCGATTGAAATTCTTCCGGAATTTCCCATGGTTTTAAACGTAGACGGGGAACTGTACCGCGACGTGGAATTCAAACTGAATATTGTAAAAGACACGCTGAAAATGTACCGCT
>CAYRPB010000065.1:0-8839 GCA_964426105.1 uncultured Clostridia bacterium
TTATAGATAGTATTATAAGTAGAGGGGGCGAGTTGAAGAGTGATCGGTGTCGGGGCTGAAAAAAAAGAACGATATAAGTCGTCTTGATACGTTGCCGTGATATTGCGGAACACGTCGTCTCGTACTTTTATGTTAAAGCTGGAAATGGACGAATGTGTGGATGTGAATTTGTGATAGTCGATATTCGGACGTACGATAAAAACTTCCTGTATGCCGGCTTGTTGGGTTTGATTATTGATCGTGTGAGTAACGGGGGCAACGATCAGTATGAATTCCCAGTAGTCGTGTGCGTGTAAAATATCCCAATTCGCGCCGAAATTGAGAGAAATTCCGTCTTTATGGGAAATATGATTTTTTGCCAGATATATCATGTAAACCTCTTGTAACGATTTTATGCGATCGAAAAGGCTTGCGAGCGATGGACGCCTTGTTTTGTTTATCCGTTGCGGATATGAAAATAAAGTTTTGTGGCTGTTTAAGCCTTTTGCAACTTAAATCGCTCTGTTCCGAAAGTTGTACTTATTATAACGCAAAAAAATAGAAAAAGCAACTGTTGCGTGAAAAAATGTTATAAAAACGATAAAGTTTGACAACTAAGAATATAGAATTAAGGCAGAGTGTGAGGTATAATATGATTGAAATCTTTCTAAGGAGTATTTTTGTTAATGGAAAAATATTTCACGATCAAAACAGATTTTTTGAATCTTCCTGCCGTTTCTTATGCTGCGGAACAATTAAAAAGATATCTTACGAAATGTAAGGGATACCAGGCGGAAATAGACGGGGAAGAGATCGGCTATCGGATAGAACTTAAAATAGATGCGATTCGAGACGATATAAAATACGACGGTTACGAAATCGAAAACGATAATGATTTTACATCGATAACCGCTCGCGAGCCGAGGGGGATTTTGTTTGGGGTATATGATTTTTTTGAAAAATATTTCGGGGTTCGTTTTTTGGCTCCGGATTGTGAAATCGTTCCGAAGAGAGCCGACTTTTGTTTGCCGAAAGAAAAGTTTGTGTATAACCCGAAATTTCCGTTAAGAGGGGTATATAACGGCGCAATTAGGTATGATAAAGAATATGCGTCCAAGTGTAAGATTTTTTATACGTTTGAGTTGACGGAAGAAAAGTTCGGCGGAACTGCCCCGTGGGACAGAATAGACGGTCTTACCGGACATAATACGCTTAATTATGTCAAACCGGAAATTTGGCTGAAAGATCATCCCGAAATGTTTGCGTACAGAAACGGCAATGTTTCCGATATTTGTTTTAGTAACGGTATTACCGATGACGGCAAAAAGACGGATGACGAGGTAAGTTGCGTAACCGTAATTTGCGATTATATTAAAAAGAAGTTAGCGGAAGATAAAACGGTAAAATATTTTATGATCGGGCAACAAGACAGTTGGGGCGGAAACGAGCACGAATGCGTTTGTTCTCGATGCGTTGAGGGAAGAAAAAAGTATTCCAGCAGCGGTGTGCTGATTCGCTTTTTAAATGTGGTTTCTGATGAAATAGATGCTTATTTGAAGCAGGTACAGCCCGATAGAGAAGTATATATCGTAGGTTTTTCCTATAGTCAGACGTTTAACGCGCCTGTTAAAAAAGTCGACGGGAAATCGATTCCTTTGGCTCCGACCGTTGTGCCGCGGAAAAACGTGATCATGTGGCTTTGCCAATCGGGCGGCTTAGACTGGGGGATCAATAAACAGTATTCTTTCAACGACGAGGCACGGAATCCCGTTTCTGCCGAAAATTATCGCGCGTGGCTGTCTATATGCAGCAAAGTCATGTTGTGGGAGTATTGTACCAATTATTCCGAATATTTTTGGTATTTTCCTTCCCTTAAAATGACGCAGGATTCGATTAGAACGTTGGCACAAGCGAATTGCGAATATTATTTTGCATTGTTCGGTTATTCCGATATCAACGAATGGCAGTCGTTGTTGAAAGGGTATGTCGCGGCAAAACAAATATGGAATCCGTCGTTAAACTATCAAGAGCTTGTTACGGAGTTTCTGAACGGATATTACGGAGCAGGGGCTCCTTATGTGCAGAGACTGATTGATCTTTTCGAACGGCATTTTCAGATATTATCCGAACAAGATAGGCTGTTTGCGATCCGCGGAACGAAATCGGATGATATTTTAATGAACGGAAATTATTATCCGGAAGAATTGTTGGATCAGGCGGAAAGTTTGATAGACGAAGGAATCGCCGCTGTCGAACAGAACGGAGCGGATACGGAAATTTTATCCGTGCGGTTAAATTGCGTTCGATTAACGCCGATGCGGATGAGATTGTATAATTATTTTATGTACGGAAGAGATAGACAGACGATTTTCGATTATTTCGAAAAATTTAAGGAAATTGCGGATCGTTCCGGGATTCTGGCTCTGTCGGAAGGCGAAGGTATGGAGCAATTAGAGTGGCAGATGCGAATGCTCAAGGAGTTGTTTCAACACGAAACGGGAGCGTGGGATATTTATCGCTACTTATACGATGGTGTGGTCGGGAATTATCAATTGCCGAAACGCAATAAAAAATAAGCATCGGATATTTTTTCGATGGGTTTAGACAACAGATCGGGAAAACTTTCGTATAGAATACGATTGTTCACAATCATTATGATAACAGGAGACAAATATGACCGATACGAGAAAGAAAAATAAGCACAACTGGAAAGAAATCGGCTTTTTGATCAGCGTAGGGATTGTTCCGTTGCTGAACTTTCTTATTTTTTACGTTTATCTGAATTTCGATTCGTTTCTTTTGGCGTTCAGAACAACTTCCGGAAACGAAATTTCGTGGGGTTTTGAAAATTTTAAAATCGTTTTTCAAAAGTTTTCGTCAACGGGTGCTGCTGCCGGAGAACTTTTGATTGCGCTTAAAAATACGGCGATTTGGTGTTGCGTTAGTATTTTTCTATATGTTCCGCAAATCCTTACTACGTATTTTGTGTTTAAAAAGATTCGCGGTTCGAAATTTGTCGCGTTTATGTCTATGTTACCGTCGCTTCTGCCGTCTGCCGCTTACGTCGGATTCGTCAAATACATCCTTTCGTCGTCGGGCGGATTAGGTTGGTTCTATGCAACGTTTTATAACGATTATGCTCCCGATCTTTTGGCAAATAGTCTGTATGCGAATAAAACGATGATTTTTTATCAACTCTGGATGGGTTTGGGACTTTCGCTCTTATGGAACGGTGCGATGAATAATATTTCTCCGAGTATTTTGGAGGCGGGAAGAATAGACGGTACGACATGGTTTTCGGAACTTAAAAATATTGTTCTTCCTTGTATTTGGCCTACGCTTTCGGTTTCTATCATGTTTACCGTGGCAGGCTTGCTCGGTTCGAGCGGTCCTATTCTTGTGTTTACGGGCGGAAAGGCGCAGACAACGACCTTAAGTTTCTGGATTTTCGCGCAGGTCAATTACTCCAATAACGTAGAGTTGCCCGCTACGATGGGCTTTTTAATGTCTTGCATTTCGATTCCGCTGGTATTGCTCGTTCGTCGCCTTGCGGAAAAAGTGGAGGTGTATTGATGCGTTCCGTAAAATCAAGTAAGTCGAAAATAAATAAAGCTACCGCAACGGAAAAAATTGTATTCGGAGTAGCTACTGTTTTTCTGAATTTTTGGGCTGTTTCTTTGCTGTTTCCGATCTTTTTCGGAATTAACGGCGCCTTGAAAGAAAACGGAAACGCTTTTATGACGGATCCCGTGTCTATCGTTCTTTTCAATCATCCGACGTGGAGTAATTTTATAGACGCGTTTCGGGTGATCGAATACAATAATGTTTCGTTCCTGCGCATGATTTTCAATTCGCTCTTTTTCGCAACGGTTCCTACGTTGATCGCTCTGTTTTTTACTGCGGCAATGGGATATATTGTTTCGAAATATCGGAAATACAGGATCATGAAATTTATTTATTCGTTGATTCTGATCGTGCAGTTTATTCCGTTGTACGGTACGTTGCCGGCTACCTATAAGCTGTTTTCGCAACTCGGGTTTTTGAATTCTTATGCGATTATCATTGCTTCGTGCGGCGTATCTATGGGCAATTTCCTATACACTTATGCGTTTTTTACGGGAGTTCCGTGGGAATATGCCGAATCCGCTTTTGTAGACGGCGCAGGGCATTGGCGAGTATTTTTGCAGATTATGATTCCGCAAATCATACCGTCTTTGGCTGTGATATTCATTTCGAGTTTTATTGCGTCTTGGAACGATTTTCAGACTTGTATGCTTTATTATTCGGAAAAATTACCTACGCTTTCGTTCGGAATCTATGATTTTGAAGCGCGTGCCGTTTATATGGCGAATCAGCCGATTCATATGGCGGCATGTTTCGTTGCTAGCATTCCGTCGATCGTTTTGTTTTTGATTTTTCAAAAACAGTTAATGACGAAATTGTCTTTCAGCGGGTTAAAAGGGTAGCGGTACCCACGATAAAAGGAAATGTTTTTGCGTTTGCAAACGGTGAAAAAAAGAAGAACTTTCGGTTGTCGCTCGGGGCGAACGTTAGGTCCGTTTCGGGGTGCGTAGCAGGAATGTTTTTCTGAAATATTATTATAACAAAGGAGTATGTTATGAAGAAATTTTTACGTTTTATAGCACTGGCATTGGTTTCCGTGATGGCATTTGCCGCGGTAGGATGCGGCAACCCCGACGAGCCTGTCGGCGGGGAAGAAAACGGCAGCCTTGTGATTCGTCCTTTCGGCGGCGGTTACGGGACGACTTGGCTGACGGCGATTGCTAAACAGTTTTCAAAAGATACCGGTATTGCGGTTGATGTGAAACCTGCCGTTACCGATACGGGAAGCTGGGAGAGCGAGATCGATGCCGGGACTTCTACTGTCGATTTGTACTTCGATAATACGTCCGGGCTTGCCTATTCTTTTAAGAGCGGGCTAACGGTGAAAGGCGTGAAGTACAATACTTATCTTGCCGATCTTACGGATATGTATAATACGAAGGTGCCCGGAGAAGACGTTTTATATAAAGATAAAATGTTTAGCAAGTTAGAACAAACTTATAACTTCGATTACGTATACGATGCGGAAACAGGAGAATATTCGAATTTGTCCGAAACGGGTAAATATTATGTTACCAGTTGGGGCGGCGGTACGGTCGGTTTGGTTGTCAACATGGAAAAATGGGATTCCGCTTACGGCGATCTTCCGAATACGACGGATGAATTACTTGCTCTTTGCGAGAGAATTTTATCTGCGAATGCATCCAAACCGGTTACGACCAAGGAGTATCCTTTCATTTATTCGTTGAAATCGTCTTATTGGAAATTTCTGTTCGAAACGTGGGCGTTTCAATACATGGGTGAGGAAGGATATAACGATTACGTCAACGGATACGATAGCAAGGGCGAACGTTATACGAAAGATTTGTTGCGTTATCAAGGTTTTCTTGAGTCGCTCGATATTATCGAGGACTGTCTCGTGCCGAGAGGTTCAGACGGAAAATCGGGATATTCGCATCCGACTTCTACCGCCGTTACGTTTACGGAGGCGCAGTTTAAACTACTGAATGTCGGTGGCGGAATCATGCAGCCGAACGGGAACTGGTTGATCAGTGAAATGGCTGCAAATTATAAGAATGCGAAAACAATGAATGTAAAGTTTATGAAAACCCCTGTCGTAAGCAGTATTATCGACGTCTTACCCGATAAATCCGTTGCAAATGATGCTGAATTATCGGCGTTGATTGCGGCAATCGATGCAGGCGTTAAAGAGTTAAAGGGCGATGGGTATGAGGTAACGCAAAACGATTATAATTATGTCGCTTGGGCTCGCGGATATGTTACGATGTCGGCAAGTGCGCAGGGAGCGTTCATTCCCGCATATGCGAAAAATGCGGAAAACGCAAAAAAATTCTTGCTTTATTTGGCGAAAGACAGCAGCCTGGAAATTTATTATAAGGAAACGATGGGATCTACGATGCCTTTTACGTACGATTATTCCGAAAGTGCGTACGAGCCGAGTGTTTTCATCAAAAGCGAACAGGAACTTTTGGCATCCGGTACCGCAATGCCTATGGTGATCGGTTGTTCGAAGTACGCGTTTTTCAACAGAACCGGATTTAATCCGTTCAATATGCCTTACGCAACGCAGAACGATACGGAAACTTATTTTTCTGCGCCGAATGAGGTTGACAGAAAAACTGCTGCCGAGGTTTTTGACGCAAATTACAAATATGCGGCGGATAACTGGAATATCTCGTATGCGCCTTATGCTTGGGGAGATTAAGTTTAAAACGAATCATGAACAAAATTTTATTAGACGGGGAGTGGCAACTGTTGCTGATTCCGAACGGAGAACTTGATACCGAACCGATATCTTTCTCTCAAATAGGCGGGATGGAAACGATTGCCGCTTCCGTTCCCGGTAATTTCGAACTGGATCTTTTTCGAGCCGGAAAAATCAAGGATCCTTATTTCGGAGCGAATTTGTGGGAACTGTATCGGTATGAGAATTATCATCTTTTTTATGCGCGTAAATTCAATGCCGACCCCGACAAGCATTATGAACTTTGTTTTGACGGGATTGATACGTTTGCCGATGTATATGTGAACGGAACAAAGGTATTGCATACGGATAATATGCTGATCGGGCATACGGTTACGCTGCCCGAGGTGCGAAAAGAAAATGAAATTTTCGTCCACATTTATCCGACGATGCTTGAGGCGAGGAAGGACGAGTATTCGATGATTTCTTGGCAAAATACCGTTTACGGAGCGGCGGCGCTGCGGATTCGTAAGCCTGCATATATGTTCGGATGGGATATTTTGCCCCGTGCGGTTTCGGGCGGAATATTCAGATCTTGTTATCTGATAGAAAAAACGTCGGCTCGGATAAAAGACGTTTTCTATTATGCGACGGATATTGATACGAAAAACGGAGAAGCGAAACTTTGGTTCGGTTTTAATACCGAGATTCGTGACGATCGGCTTTACGGACAGTATCGGATTGAAATCTCGGGAGAATGTAACGGCAGTTCTTTTTTCTGCGAGCAGGATCTTTGGCACACCTCAGGGAAAATTTGCTTGGTTCCGCTCAAAGACTGTCAGTTCTGGTATCCGAAAAATTACGGAGTGCCTAATCTGTATAAGACAACTGCGGTTTTGAAAAAAGACGGGCAAGAGGTTGATCGTTTCGTGTTTAACATGGGAATTCGTAAGGTTGAACTTGTCAGAACTTCCGTGATGGACGGAACCGATTTTCGTGAAGGAAAATTCGGATTCCGTATCAATGATCGAGATGTCTTTGTCCTCGGAACGAACTGGACTCCGCTCGATATCTATCCTTCCCAAAATCGCGAACGCTTGCCCGTCATGCTGGAATATTTGAAAGAATCGGGATGCAACGGCGTGCGTTGCTGGGGCGGAAATTTGTATGAAGAGGATGCGTTCTTTGATTTTTGCGATGAGAACGGTATTCTTGTATGGCAGGACTTTGCTTTGGCTTGCGGCGTGTATCCCACGGACGACGCGTTTTGCGAAGCCATGCGGAGAGAAGCGAAATTTATCGTAAAGAAATTTCGCAATCATCCGTCGCTTTGCCTTTGGACAGGCGATAACGAGTGTGATATGTTCTGTTCTTGGATGGAAAGAGCGCCGGAAAATATTCGGGTTACGAGAGAGGTTTTTCCGCGCGTCATCGATGAGGAGGATTTTAAAACGCCGTATTTATCCAGTTCGCCGTATATTGACGGAATTGCGTATCAGACGAAAAAACCGTTACCGGAAACGCATAATTGGACGCGTTGTTGGATTAAGGCGGAAGCGTACCGTAACGAACATTCTTGTTATCAAAGCGAAATCGGATATCAGGCAAGTCCGTCGCCGATGTCATTGCGGAAATATCTGTCGGAGGATTGTTTGTTCCCTTGGCGAGATGCGAAGGCTTCGGAAAGATACGAAACGGACGTCGGAAATATCGAGCAGTGCGCTCATACGCCCGCGATGGAGCAAAAGCCGTCTCATACGTCATACATTTTGCCGAAAAGCGATGAACAGATAAGAACTTTGTTCGGCAGAGAAGCAACTAATTTGGACGAGTACGTGAAAATGAGTCAAATTTCTCAGGCGGAGGCATTCAAGTATTTTATCGAACGTATGCGCGTGGATAAACCGCATCGAACCGGAATCATGTGGTGGAATTTATTTGACGGCTATCCCGTACATTCAAACGCAGTAATTGATTATTACGGCGTAAAGAAGTTGGCGTTTTCTTATATCCAACGTAGTCAGGAAGCTGTTGCCATGATGTTTGACGAACCGAAGGACGGAAAGTTGGCTTTGCATTTGTTGAATGATTTGCAAACGGCGCAAAATGTTGTCTACAAAGTGACAGACGTCGAAACGGGGAAAGAACTTGTCGGCGGAGCGTACGAGGTGCAGGCAAACGAAAATGTCGTTGTATGCTATCTTGAAAATCCGATGGATCAGAGAATGTATTTGATCGAATATTTCGTAGACGGAGAGAAAAAGTCAAATCATTTTACCTGTAATATGCCGAATGTGGAGTTCGAGCGGTATATCGGCTGGTTGAAAAAAAGCGGCTTGTATCGGTTTGAGGGCTTCGACGAACGGTAAAGAAAAACGTGAACGCGGCAATTTCGGTGAAAGAACGAAAGAAATTTCTATCGGAACGAGCAGACGGAAAGAAGTCGATCTGTATGAAATATGTCCGTTTTATGCCGTGATCGTGTTGAAATGCGTAGACAAGAAACCTTGTATAATATAGCCAATATTATGAAAATATTAAAAAAGACCAGCTATAAAAAGTCAAGCGAAAAACGATGGTAAAGAGGAAAAA
>CAYRPB010000066.1:0-8786 GCA_964426105.1 uncultured Clostridia bacterium
AACGTAAGTTGAATCGAAAGATTTGACTTGCGTTTTTTCTTTTTATTCGTTTTCGCACCTATAAAAAATACAGGTGAACAATTATTTTAATGCAATCAAATCTTCCTTTTCGTATTTGTTATGTCTTTTCAAACCTTTTTTGTACTTCCAACACTTAATTGCTTCATCTAAAGATATTCCTTTATAATTGCAATCATAACTAGTCCGTAATAATTACCCCCATACTCTATCTGCAAATTTTTATAGATCTAACACTATCAATCGGAATTCCTTTATTTGGAAACGCCTTTGTTTATTTTTCCTTTTTCTTTTAGTACGTTTAATAAAACGTAAACAGACAATAAAACAACGATTGTCACAGCCATAACGATATACATGCCTGCAATCGACACGGAATTTCCGAAGAAATAAAGGTTACAATCCAACGAGTTTTTTATTTCCGCAATCACTTCGGCAGGAACGCCGACATTTTGCATTTCATTTAATGCGCCGCACATTGCATGATTGCGCACAAGCGACGTTCCGTACGTTCCGGGCAGACAAGCAATCATCTTTTGCAGCCCTTCCCCGAAAGACGAAATCGGCATATACGCGCCGCAAATGAAGCCATAACACGAACTTACGATTGTTCCGACCGCCGAAATCTGTCCCTGCGAACTCAGAAAAAAGTTAATAACGGACGAAAGAGCATTGCCGAACAACACCAAAATCGTTACGTCTAAAAACATGAGAAGCACATCGCCAAGCGTCATATACCATCCGACAATTGCAACGTATACAAGACATATCGCGCTTGCGGCGTAACAAATCATAAGCGTACTGATAAGATTCGCCAAATAATACGAAAACGACAAAACGGACGATTTTACGGGCGAAATAAGTAAATCCTTTATAACGCCGTTCGCCTTATCTTGCACCATTAAAAAATTTGCGCAAAACGCCACGGTAACGCAAGATACTGCAAGAATCGAAGAAATCAATTCACCTCCGACCAAACCTTTTATAAGGCTTTCGCTCAAAACAAAACCTTCCGGTAATGACGAAGTAAAACTATCGCGATAGACGTTCCCTAAAAAAGTCGCATACAAAACGAGTAGTATCGCAGGCGTTATCAAGGACGTGAAAAACATTCCTTTATCCTTAAAATACAACTTTACGTTTCTTTTTATCAGCACCGAAATAACGTTCATTTTTCACTTCCTCCCAACTTTTTTCCCGTAACGGCAAGAAAAACATCATCCATCTTCCCTTTTGTTATTTCATAATCGACGAATACGTCCGGATATTTTACGATTAGTTTCGTCGCTTCCTCTGTGCTTGGCACAAAAATACAAAATCCGTCCTTTAAGCATTCGTATTTTGTCCCGAATCGACGAACAACGGATTCGTCCGTGTTGTAGAGCGTAATATAATCCCCCGTATAAGTATTTTTCAACGTAAGAGGGGTTCCCTCGGCAACAATTTTTCCGCTATCGAGAATCACCACGTAGTCCGCCTCTGCGGCTTCTTCCATGTAGTGCGTCGTGAGAAATACCGTCATATTTTCTTGTTGCCGCAACTCGGAAATGACGTTCCAAAGGGTTTTTCTCGTTTGCGGATCAAGTCCCGTTGTCGGTTCGTCCAAAATCAAAATCTTAGGTTTATGTAAAAGCGCGCGTGCCACGTCAATCCGACGGCGTTGACCTCCGGACAACTTTCCAACCGTTCGTTTCAGTAAATCCTTAAAATCAAGCATATCGGAAAGTTCGGAAAGTCTTTTCTTATACGTCTCTCCCGTAATACCATACAAAGCCGCTCTGCTTTCAAGATTATCGTAAACAGTAAGCGCGGAATCCAACACGGAATTTTGAAACACTACGCCAAGTTCTCTTTTTATGTTTTGCTTATCCGCATCCAAGTCGTACCCGTCTATGACGACTTTTCCGGCATCCTTAAACAACTGACCGCATATGATATTGATCGTTGTGGATTTTCCCGCGCCGTTTACGCCCAGAAAAGCAAACAGTTCGCCCTCCTTTACCTTAAAACTAATATCTTGAACGGCTTTCACTTCTCCAAAGTGTTTACAAAGTCCGTCTATCTTTATGATATCGTTCATTCTCCTCTCTCCTCGTTATTCTTCTCATATTTATATTTTAATCCTTGGTACATATCGGTAAGCGTTTGACTTACCAAATCTTCACTCCAATCGTAATAGTCAGTAACGATCATCGTCGCAATCCCGTGAACATATGCCCACATTTCAAGATGGAAAAGAATTGCCTGTTCTTTTGTAATATTTACCTGCTTACAAATAACTTCGGCAAGCATTTCCGTTTGCTCTGAAATAAGCGTTTTATCCTCATTCGTCCTATCTCGCATGAACAACAGTTTGAATAATTCCTTTTCTTCTCTCGCAAAACGAATATATGCCATACCGCTCGCCTTATACGGCGGATATTTTCCGTTCGACATATCTTCTTTCAAATACGCTTGATAAAGCGAATCTGCAGCCTCGATAACCGCATTTTTAACGTCGTGCATATTATCGAAATATCCGAATATCGGTTGAGAAGACGTTCCCAATTTAGAGCCGATCGCGCGTGCCGTTACGGCGGAAAAACCCTTTTCCCTCGTCAAATCAAGGGCGGCATTTAAAATTTCTTCTTTTGTAAACAAAAAACACCTCGGCACGAGATACCTCCTTTTATAAAAACAACATGCGTAACATTACGTTTGTGATTTTATTATACCACAAGCATTCTTTCATGTCAAGAAAATCTATCCGTTATTAAAAAAAATAAAAACCGACGAAAAGTGATTTTCAACCTTTCATCGGCTTTCATAAATAACCGTTTAATTTTATAAGCAAGCGTATTTCCGCCTACCGTTAAAACTTATTCAAGCGAGCGAGCCCATCGGATCCCACGGATCTAACTCGATAGGCGCTCCCTCGTATGCGGAAAGTTGCTCTTCGGACAAATATTTTTTATGTACAACGATTTGGTAATTATACTCGTCAAACCAACGATCGCTCATTACCATAAAGCCGTCGTGAAAACGTTCTTTTCCCCAACTGTTTTCCACGCGCCAACGGTTCGGCTTTCCGTTTTCATCCAAATTTACGCCGACAAAAACCATGGCATGCGTCATTAAACTATTGCCGTATAAAATACGTTCGCCCTTATTCATACCGCGATGAATCCCGAACAATTCGTCTGTTTTATAACTTTCAATATCCAAAATTCCGTTATCGCGATCAAACTCCTTGCCGACGTCACACCCGAACCAAACGGGAGAACCGTCTTTTAACTGCGCAATCGCAAGCGCTTTCATCTCATCCGAGGGAAGATTCAAATAGCGAACGATTCGCCCTTCTTTTACGTTCCCTAAATATTTTACCGTAAAACTCCGATAAAAAGGCTTATCCGGCGTGGGCGCATTGATAATACTGACGTAATCGCGCACGTCAACGCCGACAAATTCCTTGTAAAAACGTTTCGGCGTCATCTTTTCATAGCGAATAAAGTTTTTATCCTTATCGCGCGTTTCAAACGTAAAGGTCTTAGGCGGCTTTCCGAGCGAAATCGCAAGAATTTTATAAATATCCGCAAGCATTTTCTCTTTTTCTTCCGCAACCGTTTCTGTCTTTTCTCCGGAACGCACTAAGCGGCGCAAGATCATCGCGTCCTCTTGCAACTTCGTCAACAACAAGAAATCCATCTCTTGCGTAGCGGACGAACTAACGGTTTCCGGCATAGCATCCTTGGGAACAACGCCGTATTTAGAAATGATATTGCAGATCATATCCCATTGACCGCCGTCCTGCGTAACCACATTGATCAAATGAACCACCAAACGGCTATCCGTCGCTTCTTCGGTCGTATTTAAAATGCTTTCCAAGAAATAATTCGCCTTTTCGAGTTTATCATAAAACAACGTATAATTCTGCGAAAATTCAAAGGAATCGAGATTGTATTTCTTTACGACTCCGAAACGCAGAACGTTCAAGGCGGCAAACATCCAACAACGACCGCTTTGCTTTTGATTCGTCACCCCGGATTGCTCCAAAAAAACGGAAAATTCATGACGCGTATCGCGTACCGCTTGATAATTCAGCGCAGACTTTTTCACTCCGTTTGCCGTTACGGCGTTCATCGCAACGGCGTTTTTCGGATCGCGATCGAACGATTTTTCAAAGCAATTTAACATTTTTTCGGTTATTTCCATTTTTCTTCTCCTTTTATCCATATGCAACGTTTTATTCAATTGTCCCATTCAAAAAAACAAAAATTAGAAAAACGCGGCATGCGCCGCGCTCTCTTACTCAATTCCGAGTTGCTGATAGGTTTCGGTAATACGGGAAATTTTCTCTTTATATTTCTCTTCTTCTTCGGGCGTCAAGGGCATCGAAACGCGACTCTTGATGCCGTTTCCGTCCAAAAAGCACGGAACTCCCGTGCAGATTTTTCTACCGTCAGCCCCGTCAATCAACGCAGAAACAGGCAATATCTTATTAGAATTGGATATAATCGCATCTACCAACTGAGCAACGGACGCAGCGATCGCATAAAACGTAGCACCTTTCAATTGAATCACCTTAGCACCCGACTTCACAACCTTATCGTAAAGATCCTTAAACTTTCCGTCAACGTCGGCCTCCTCTCCGTAAAGTTCTTTCGCATAAGCCTTTACCGGGACTCCGCCGACCGTACACAAACTCCACGGAACAAAGCATTGATCGCCATGCTCCCCGAACACGTAAGAATTAACGCTTTTAATATCCACGTCCAAAGACTCCGCAAGAGCCTGAGAAAGACGGTTTGAATCCAAAAGCGTTCCCGTTCCGACAACGCGAGAAGCAGAAAGCCCCGTACAACGGATCGTAACGTAAGTTAAAACGTCTACCGGATTAGAAACGATAATGTAAATCGCATCCGGCGCGATTTTCGCCACTTTCGGCATAACGCTTTCAATAATTCCGACATTGATTTTCGCGAGGTCCAATCTGGACTGACCGGGCTTTCTTCCGACGCCCAAAGTCGCAATGACCAAATCAGAACCGGCTACATCCTCATAGTCGCCGAACCGAACCTTGACGGACGGAAAACATGCGGCACACTGCGCTAAATCGAGAGATTCCCCCTCTGCTTTCTCTTTATTGATATCGACAAGCAATATCTCCGAACAAGAGCCCTGTTGCATCAAGGTATACGCAATTGTAGAGCCGACGTTGCCTGCGCCAATTATGGATATTTTTTTCTTGGATTGCATAATCTATCTCCTATCGTGTATATTCGGGAAAAAATCCCCGTTATTATTTTACGTATAAAAAAGTCGAACGGTTCAGGTTTTCGACATTGGCATTACCCATGCCGCAGGCAGAATTTTTGCCACCAGTCTGTAAAACTTGAAAAACAGCCGATTCGTATAAATAAATTTTCCGCGCTTCGCGCATTTCAGCGTACCGCGCACAACCTTTACGGGATTGCAATACGGCAACTGCTCGAACGTCTTTGACTTTACGCCGCCGACCGAAATAAACTCGGTTGCCATAGGCCCGGGGCAAACAACGGTAACCTTGACTTTACGAGAATCCTTTTTCAATTCATAGCGCAGTCCGCGCGCAAACGCGGTTACATACGCCTTTGAAGAAGAATACGTCGTCATATACGCATTCGGCGCAAAGGACGCAATCGAAGAAGTAAAAATAATTCTTCCGTTTTGTCCCATATACGGCAGAATCGCCGCAGAAAGCGCGGTAACCGCTTTTACGTTAACGTCTACGCAATTAATCTGCTTTTCCGCCCCGAGCGATTCAACGCTTCCCCAAAAGCCAAGCCCTGCATTATTGACAAACAGCCGTACTTCCGGTTTCCGTTCCGCAAGCAGTTCCGACAACGTCGAATAACTTTCATCCCTTGCAAGATCAAGCGGAACGCATACCGCTTTTTTATCCGGCAACAACGCCGCATATTCCTCTAATCGTTCCGCACGGCGAGCGACTAACCAAAATTCTTCGATATCCGAGAAATAATCCCCTGCCTGCAAGAAAAACTCCCGTCCAAGACCGGAAGAAGCCCCCGTAATAATTGCTATTTTCATCCTTTCCTTCCTTATACGATTTGAAATAAATAAAATTTTAAGTAATCCGTTTCCGGCACGTTCCATAATATCGGATGATCGGGTGCAGCTTTACGCGCGTCGATCTGCCGCAAATTCACACCCGCCTGCCGAGCGGAATTGCACAACATTTGACGAAACGCATCGTCATATGCAAAATGCGAGCAAGAACAAGTCGCAAAATATCCGCCACGCGAAACCAATTTCATTCCGCGATAATTGATCTCTTGATAACCGCGCATCGCGGAATCGATCGTCTTTCGCGATTTGGTAAACGCAGGCGGATCGAGAATGACAAAGTCAAATTTTTTCTTTTCCGATTCCATTCGACGAAGCGTTTCAAACACATCCTCTACGACGAACGAGATACGATCTTCCATATGATTTCGCCGTGCGTTTTCCCGTGCCGTTTCGATTGCCGTTTCGGAAATATCGACCGCAGTCACGTGAGTCGCGCCGCCTTTTACGGCATTCAACGCAAACGAACCGGTGTGCGTAAAGCAATCCAATACCGATTTTCCGTCGGAAATATGCGAACACAAAAGACGATTATACTTTTGATCGAGGAAAAAGCCCGTTTTTTGTCCGTTCTCAAAATCAACGAGATATCGAATTCCGTTTTCGGTAATTTCAGTCGTCGTACACGGATCTTTCGGGATACGATACCAGCCCTTTCCTTCCGACAAGCCCTCCAACCGACGAACGGATACGTCATTTCGCTCGTAAATTCCGCGAATTTTAACGCCGTCCTCCTCTAAAACGGAAAGCAAAGCGTCGAAAATCATCTCTTTTCGGATTTCCAAGCCGTAAGAAAGCGTCTGCACTACCAACACGTCGTGAAAAAAATCAACCGTTAATCCCGGAAAACAATCCGCTTCCCCAAAGATAAAACGGAAACAATCGAGATCTTTTCCGAGCACCGTTTTTCGATACTCGTAAGCGTATTTGACGCGACGATAAAAAAACGCACGGTCAAAACGGTCGTTAGCGTTACGAGAAAGAATACGGATTCTGATTTTGGAATTCGCATTGTAAAATCCCGTCCCCAAATAACTGCCCTTTTTACTCGTGACGTCTACCAACGCCCCGTTTTCGGGCTCATCGCTAAGCGATTCGACCTCTTCTCCAAACACCCAAGGATGTCCGGAAAGCAACGAACGCTCGGCTTTTTCCGTCACAACGGCGCGAATCCATTCTCTCGTATCGTTCATATCGGTATCGTTTTATCGGATTTTTATCCCCCGAAAAACAAAGAAAATCATGTCGATTCTTTCCCTTTCGAGTTCTGTGATTATTTTCTTTTTTAGAAAATCCGAACTCCCTCATTTATACTAATATAATATCATATTTACAAGTATTTGACAAGGGTTTTTCGAAACTTTACGAAACTTTACGAAACTTTATAATAGGTTTACAAAAAAATAAAGGGGCGAAATTTTCGCCCCTTCACAAATTCAATATCAATCGGAATGTCCACCCTCTTCAGTACGATCGGAATCGTCCGCAACCGTTTCTTTGGACGATTTCTTTTTTCCGTAAGTTTCTTTATACTGCGCGACCGTCAAGATCGATCCCTCCGGATCGCGAAAACGCCACTTTAAGAAATACATTACAAACAATATGGCAATGCCACCCAAAATAAACAGAACGGACTGAAACTGAGAGGGAGTAATTCCCGATCCCGGAATAATTTCCCCACGGTGATCATCCCTGAAAAATTCGATAAAAATACGCCATGCCCCGTACGCAATCAAGTAAACAACGTACGTAAAATTATAACGTTTGAAATACAAAAAAGTCAAAACGCCAAACAAGACGAATAAAAAGATCGCCTCATAAAGTTGCGTCGGAACGCAATAACTCCATCCGTACGAACCGGAATTCATCCAAAAGCCGCCGTGATAAACAAGCGAACCTTGATAAGTCCGTTCCACCAAAGAGCCGTGGCAGCACCCGGCAGTCAAACAACCGATTCTGCCGATCGCGTGCGCCAAGGTAATGCACATAGGCGCAACTTGAAGAATTTTCATGAATTCTTTAATATGAATCGCGTCGTCGTCCTTGAAATAGAAATGTCCGACACCGAAATAGACCGCTAAAAACACCGCCGCGCCACCGATAAAGCCACCCATAGCCGTAATTCCGGCACCGGCAAAGTTAAAGTAACCCTTTTCGATCCAATCGTAAACCGCTTGAAAAAACTTTGCAAACAAAAAACCGCCTGCCATAGCGCAAATCGCCGTAATATAACCGAAATCTTGCACCTTGGAATTAATTTTTTTGAAGTTCGTATAAAAATGAAACACAACCAATGCGGCAAGCAAGGCAAGCGCCATACAAATTCCGTAAAGGTTAACTCCGACCGTTTCTCCAAACAGCGTAAACTGAATTAAATTATCAGGATTCATTGTTCCTCCTATTTTATCTCCGTATGCCGTTTTATTCAAAAGCCACGTAAGACAAATCATTTTATTCCGATTGTAAACTAATTCTCGTTACGATTATTTTACACCAAATACAATTCGGTGTCAAGAGTTTCGCCTCGACAAATTCTGTCCGAATTATTTTCGCTACGTTACAATTTTTCAATCTGTAATTTTCTTAAAATTATCATCATTTGCGCCGCCGGTTTAAATTCAACGTTATCCCGATTCCACCGATCAAAACACAACTCACGCACAGAC
>CAYRPB010000067.1:0-8734 GCA_964426105.1 uncultured Clostridia bacterium
CCCCGTTTTTGATAAATTGGAAAATTCTTAGAAAAAAACTGATGATTTTGCGGTTTGTGAAATTGTGGAATTCTCATACAGAAATACTTCTCATAAAAAATTACGAAAAAGTATTTACAAATACGTTGAAAAAAGTTATAATAATATTATGGAAAACTACTTTGAAAAACGTTCTTTATCTAATATCGAACGGATCAATAAAATCAAAGAAGAACTTCCTTATTTTTGTGAAGAGTTTTTTGTCGGAATTGAAAATCGAACGACGCCGCTCACCCGTTTGAATTACGCTTACGATCTGAGAATATTCTTTCAATTTTTGTCGAAAAAAACATTTCGGAACAAGAAAGATGTCTTAGATATAACGTTAAACGATTTGAATCAACTTGATTCCAGCGATATCGAATCTTTTATCAGTTCCCTTAGTCTTTACGAAATTAACGGAAAAAAAGAACATTGTACCGAGCGCGGTAAAGCGAGAAAACTTGCAACGGTTCGCTCTTTTTTCAAGTTCTTTTTTAATAAAAACAAGTTGGACGCTAACGTCGCTGCGAAAGTTGCAATGCCAAAATTGCATGATAAAGAAATTATTCGTTTGGAAAACAACGGAAAAATCGATGAAGTCGCCGCAATTTTGAATACTGCGGAAAGCGGAAACGGGCTCACATCGCAACAACAACGATTCCATGCCAGAACGCAAAAGCGCGACGTTGCGATTTTAACCTTGTTTTTGGGTACGGGAATTCGTATCAGCGAGTTGGTCGGATTAAACGTTGAAGATATTGATTTCCACGCCAACAGTTTTGTCGTTACGAGAAAAGGCGGCAATCGCGCGATTTTGTATTTTAACGACGAAGTAAGGTATGCGCTTGAAGTTTATTTGGAAGAACAAAGCGATCGAAAAGAACGGAATCCGAACGAGCATGCAATGTTTCTTTCGTTACAAGGAACGAGAATCGGCGTGCGTAGCGTGGAAAATTTGGTAAAAAAATACGCGAAGATCGTTTCCCCTCTTAAAAAAATAACGCCGCATAAACTTCGCAGTACATTCGGTACTAATTTGTATAGAGCGACCGGAGATATTTACGTTGTTGCGGATTGTTTGGGGCACAAAGATATCAATACAACGAAAAAGCATTATGCGGCGACCGGTGAAGATATTCGAAAAAAGGCGGCTCGTTCCGTTACGTTGAGAAATGAATAAAGTACAAGAAACGGCATACATCATAAAACCTCTATTCGATCCTTCCGAGGAATCGGATTTGTCTGAGATTATCTCTTTGACTGAAAGCGCAAATGCGACCGTTTACGGCAGCAAAACGCAATTGATTCGCCAGATCAATCCTGCGACCTTGATCGGTAGCGGAAAGTTGGACGAGATTCGATTTGAATTGGAGAATTCCCCCGTCGATTTGATTATTTTTGACGGGGATCTTTCCCCGTCTCAGACAATGAATATCAGCGCGGCGTTAAATGGGTTGAAAGTAATCGATCGGACGGCTTTGATTCTCGATATTTTTGCATTGAATGCAAAAAGTACGGAAGGGAAATTGCAAGTTGAATTAGCGCAGTTGAATTATCTTTATCCTCGATTGAAAGGAAAAGGCGAGGCGCTTTCTCAGCAAGGCGCGGGAATCGGGACGCGCGGTCCGGGAGAAACGCAGTTAGAAACCAATCGTCGTTATTTGCGAGGGCGTATTCATTTTTTGAAAGAACGCTTAAAAGAAATTGAAACGCGGCGAACGCTTCAAAGCGATCGTCGCAAAAAGAATGTTGTAAAGACTGTCGCTTTGGTTGGTTATACGAATACCGGAAAAAGCACCTTATTAAATGTTCTTACCGGTGCGAATGTTGAAACGAAGAATCAATTGTTTGCAACGCTTGATCCTACCATGAGGCGCGCTGAAATCGGACAACAATCGGTTGTTTTTGTCGATACGGTTGGTTTTATTCGTAATATTCCGCATGACTTGATCGAGGCGTTTCATTCTACGCTGGAAAGCGCGCTGAACGCGGATTTGATCTTAATTGTTTGCGACGCGCAAGCGGATTGGGAGATGCAATTGAAAACGACGAGAAAAACTCTTGATTCTCTTCAATGCAATACCCCGTTGATTACGGTTTTCAATAAATGTGACGGGGGTTCGGATTTTTCTTTGTACCCTACCGAAAGTTCTTTTATATCTGCGTTAAACGGCAACGGTTTAAGCGAATTGAAATTAAGAATAGAAGATTTTTTTAATCGGCGTTATCGAACGGTAAATCTGTTCGTTCCCTATTCCGATTACAAATTTATAAAAGTAATTCATGAAGAAACCGTGATTTTGGAAGAACGAGCGGAAGAGTCTGGAATGTTTTATAAGATTTCCGTTGAGCAAAAAGACTTAAAAAAGGTTCAACTCTATGTCATATCGGAATGAAACTCAAACAAATGTTTGACATTTCGTTTCGTTTTCGTTATAATATAAAAGAGGTGTTTCAATGAGAAATTTAGACGAAAAGTTAAATCGCGTTTACGAGTTTGTTGAAAGTTATATTACAGAAAACGGCTTTCCCCCTTCCGTGCGAGAGATTTCTTCTCAATTAGGGATTAAGTCAACCGCGACCGTATATTCGTACTTGAATCGCTTAGAGGCAATGGGGAAAATTGAAAAAACGGGCTTAAAAAAACGAGCGTTATCTTTAACGGAAAAACCACTGACCGTTAAGCGGATTCCGTTGGTCGGGACGGTTACTGCCGGTCAGCCTATTTTGGCGGTTGAAAATCTTGAAGGATATTATCCCCTTTTACCCGATTTTCCGGGCGCAGATGAAGATTATTTTATGTTGCGCGTAAGTGGCGACAGTATGATTGAGGCAGGTATTTTTGACGGAGATAAAATTATCGTAAAAAAACAGAGTACTGCGGATAACGGAGAAATTGTAGTCGCGTTGATTGAGGAAAGCGCGACGGTTAAACGCTTTTTTAAGCGCGATCATAAGATCATTTTGCATCCGGAAAATAGTGCTCTTTCCGATATTATTTTGGACGACGTGATGATATTGGGAACGGTAGAGGGGTTGGTCAGAAAGTTTTAACTTATTGAGGAAACGAAAAATTAAAAATGGATAAGAAAGTGAATCAAAATCAAGTTGACGATTGGACGCGTATGATAACCGGAAAATTGTATAATTCGGCAAGTACCGATATTGCAAAACAGCATGCGCGCGGACTTATCGGTTGCGATCGGTTTAACAGAATAGCTGTATGGCGCAAAAAGAAAAAGCAAAGGGCTTTGGAAAAATTGATCCCTTCCGCAAAAGGAAAAGATTTCGGTGTTTTTGCACCGTTTTATTGCGAATACGGTGTAAATATTCACGTAGGCAAGGAGTGTTTTGTAAATTATAATTGTACGTTTCTCGACGTATCCCCTATTACTTTGGGAAACGGGGTTTGGATTGGCGCAAACGTCACGTTGGCAACGCCGAATCATCCGTTTTTAGCGGAAGAACGATTAAATATGAATTATCCCGACGGTAGACACGACCTTGAATATTCTGCCCCGATAACAATAAAAGACGGCTGTTGGATTTGTTCAAGCACTACGATTTGCGGCGGCGTTACGATAGGCGAAAACAGCATTGTTGCCGCAGGATCGGTTGTTTTACGCGACGTGCCTCCGAACAGTATCGTTGCCGGCGTTCCCGCAAAGGTTCTTCGAAAAATAGACGAAGATGATCGCATAAACGTGTGGGAAACTTATGTAAAAAATGAAGATCCCATTTCTGTTAGAAAAAGAAAGAAAGAATTTTATAAAAACAAAGGGTGAAGGAATTATTTCTCACCCTTTGTTTTTTTACTGAAATGTTTAAGTTTTTTGGTTATAATAAAATTTCCTAATATGAGAAAAATCTTGCTCGCAAGGATTTTTAAAGCAATCGTTCAACAAAAAACGTTAATTTATAAATTTTTTAAATAATCAATTTCTCGCAAGGATAACGAACGAACCTCTCCTCGATTCAATCCGCTTAACGTTAAGTCCCCGATTTTTATTCTTTTCAAAAAAACGACTTCTTTTCCGACCGATTCAAACATCTTTCTCACCTGTCGGTTTTTGCCTTCCGTTATGGTGATGTGCAGTTTTGTTTCGGATTTGGATTGCTCAACCACTTTTAGATTGCATTTTTTCGTGCGTAAGCCGTCTATTACAACTCCGAAACGCAAGCGTTTTAACTGTTCTTCCCCAATCTCGCCTTCGATCTTAACCAAATAGGTTTTGGGAATTTCATTTCTCGGATGCGTAAGCCGAAAAGTAAGATCTCCGTCATTGGTTAAAATCAAAAGTCCTTCCGAATCGTAATCGAGTCTGCCGACGGGATAGATGCGTTTATTATTGTTCGGCAATAAACTCATTACGGTTTTTCTATCTTTATCGTCTTTCACGGTGCAGACGTATCCTTTCGGTTTATTCATCATATAATAATCGTACCGTTCGGTAAGTTGTACTTGTTGCCCGGAAACGGTAATAATATCTTTTCCCGGATCTACTTCGTCACCCAAAGAGCAGACTCTTCCGTTTTTTTTGACCTTTCCTTCTTCAATGAGTTTGTCGCTGGCACGGCGGGAAGCGACGCCGCTTTCCGCTAAAAATTTATTGATTCTCAAAAATTTGTCCTTCTTTCTTTTTACTTCCCTATAATAGTATAGATTTTTTCAAAAAAAATCAACTTATTTGAGGCAAAAATTCGAACTTCTCCGATTTCGGTATCTTTTTTGAAAGGGGCTTTCAGTTCTTTGGGATAATCGTATTCGATCAACAGATTGTTTTGCTCGGATTCGGTTAAAGGAAGAATAATATCTCTTTTTAGATAAATTCCGCAAGGCTCATCATTCTCTACCGGGATGAAATCAATAATATGCGAGCAATCATAGATTTTTATCATTCGGTACTCTGCATAAGCGTTATTGAGAAGCGCTTTTGAACGTTCAAACATCGGAGGGCAATTCAGAACGACGCAGATTAACGTCATGCCGTTACGTTCACAACTACTGACAAGACATCTCCCTGCTTTTTTGGTAAAACCGGTTTTAATACCGGTAGCGCCCTCCATTTCGTTCAGCATCTTGTTTTTGTTGATCAATATCCGATTGTATTCGTGAGAAGCCCAAGAAATTTCCACTCGTCTGGTAGAAACAATTTCTTTGAAGATCGGGTTAGTCATTGCGTATGCGGCGATCTTTGCAAGGTCTCGCGCGGTTGTATAATGATTGTCGTCATGTAAGCCGTGCGGATTAACAAAGTGACTGTCTTCCGCGCCGATTGAAAGAGCCGTTTGATTCATTAAGTCGGCAAATTTGTCGATTGAGCCTGAAATATGGTAGGCAAGAGCCGCCGCGCAGTCGTTTCCCGATTGAAGCATTAAGCCGTATAAAAGTTCCTTTACGGTCAATTTTTCGCCTTCTTCTAAATAAATGCTGGAACCTTCGATTCCGACGCATTCCTTTTGTACGGTTACAACGTCGTCGCAATCGCAACGTTCGATTGCAATAATTGCAGTGAGAATTTTCGTCGTGCTTGCCATCGGGCGTTGCTCGTCGGCATTTGATTCAAACAAAACTCTTCCGCCGGTCGCCTCGATTATAATTTCGGAAGATGATGCAGATGCAAATGTATCCGTTGATTTTATTTGCGGAAACGGTAGCATTGCAAGAATGCTAAAAATGATGCTTAAAATTTTTCTCATGATTCTCCTTGAACAGTCGACAAAAGGTCGGTTGCTGCGTCCAAAATTTTTTCATAGGGCTCGTGATTTGCCGATAATATTTTATATCCGTTTCCGTCGTTTACCAAAAAACCGATCGGCTTCATCGATACGACGGCTCCGCTTCCGCCTGCAAACGGTAAGGCTTTGTCTTTTTTCAGAATCTTTACTTCTCCGTATTCTCCGCCGCCCGTCATAAATCCCATGGTTACTTTTGAAATCGGAATTACAAACGAACCGTCGTCTGTTTTTAACGGTTTTCCGACAACCGTATTGACGTCTATCAGCATTCCGAGATCTTTCATTACGGTATCAATAACATAATTGAGTTTGTTTTCAGTTTTTTCTTGCATGCGAAATTTTCTCCAATAAAATTTTTATTCCAATCATGAAAAGCGTCAATAAATTAAACAAAACCGTCACTTTTACGTTAAAATAAAAGCAAGTTTCCTCGTCTGAAAGCAATACGTTGCTTTTTAAGCGAAGAAAATCTTTTTTTGTTTTTAATACGGAAAAAATAATATCCGTAACAATTTTTTGTATCGTTCCGATTTCAAGCGGCAGCATTAAGTTTTCAGTTCTCCCGTATTCCGCAAAAAGCGTGATCCCGTAAAATTCAATTCCCTTGGTGAGGTCGAATTGCTGTCTGATTCCCTGAGGAGATTCTAGGCGAAGAACTTTTGCTTTGCGATTCGAATAATGTAAATACGCTTTGTTATTCGCAAAAGCGATATATCCGCTCCAAATTTTTATTCCGTAGAAATAAACCGCTAGATAAATCCGTTTGTTTTGATGATCGTAGTATCCGAGCGATGAACAAAAAAACGGAAATATTAATAAAAAATAAAAAGCAGATATCAAGTAAACGCTTAACACGTACTTAATATCTGCCGATTCCGAAAAAATATTCGATTTTGTAATTTTCTTATAAAATTACGACTGTTCCGTCCTCTTTGATTTCTATCGTATCTCCCGTATTAACGGAATTTAAGAAATTTTCTCCGAGTTGATCGATTGCGATTACGTCGCTGTTTTCCCATATTTTAGCCAACACGATACCGCTGGCGGCTAAACTGTCGATATGTTCGCTGAATAAAAACGCCGCAGGATTGATTTTCATTGAGCAAATGGTTTGAATGACTAATCCTCCCGTCGTCGATCCGATCGTAATCGGAAGACAAAGAGCCTTTCCCGTAATGTTTTTACCGAAAATGTCCGGATTATTCTGATCGGAAACAATGACTTCTTTTGCGTTTTTCAATGCGCTTTTTTGAAAGGTTGCCAAGGTGTTTACTCCTTGACGGGATACAACGGCTTCCCCTTTCCAATTCCCGGCAGCCAATACTCTTCCTTTAAATTCTTTCATTTCGGGTATCCTCCTTACCTGTCAAAATATCGATAATCTTTTCGTTTTTGAAATATCTTGCAGTCGAATAAGTGCGTAATTTATTGCTGTTGGTAATAATTAAACGCTTTTTCGTCATCGGGTTGTTTGTATACATTAACGGACAAATACTCGTCAACTTTACCCCCGTTGCCAACAAACGAGCATAAAGCGGTGATTGCATGAATTTTTTCTTTACTTGCGGGCTTGTCGTCATAATCGTGCGCAAGGAAACCTTTTTCCGTCCGCTTTCTTTCAGCCCCTTTTCCAATGCTTCCGTCCAATCGCAAAGTTGATGATAAGAAAGATGCGGACAGCCAATGAAACAGAGATTTGGTTTTGCGCTCGGATTTTTCCACATGACGGGATAACTACGACAAACCCGTTCCAACTCGGCATCGTCGATAATATAAGTTTTTGCGTCTTCGGCAATCAACGCTTCGCCGATTTCCTTCGCTTCCGGCGTTAGCCCGTCGATATGGTATAAGCCGACAGCGCCGTTGCTTGCGGTTGCCGCCCCGAAATCTTTCAAATAAGAAATTGTTTCGTCGTTCAATTCATTACCGATAAACGCGTCCAATCCGTAAACGTAAGGAACTTCTTCCATTACTTTCATGCCGATCGCGCTACCTAAAATTTGCGCTTCCGGCATCTTTGTCGTTTTGACGTAAACTTTCCAAGTGGCTTTTCTGCCATCGTCTGTAATAAGTCCGAAATACGGCACGTATCCGATGATCGATCCGAAGAGATCCAACATACCGCTGTTGCGGTTGCACCGCGCGCCTAAAACAGAATTTGCGAATACGACGGCGCTGCTTTCCGCCCAAGACAAAACGTCTCCTTTTTGGGGTTGATTTCCAACTTCGTCCAAATAACAGGTACAAGTAAAAGAATCTTTATCTCTAAGCCCGACTTTCATCAATTGCTCTTCATACGATTTTTGCTTGGAATACATTACATGAAAGCCGATTTTTTCCAAAAGATTACATTTTACGTTTTTATAATCCAACGGACGCGGATCTACCGTTAATTTTCCTTTTGCCGTTATTTCGGCTTGATTCAACTTCTCCATGGTGGAAAAGAGCGGCTTCATTAACGAAATGCCGAAACTTGTTACGAGATGCCCGTCGTTATGCGTTATGGGAACAAGCTTTTCCGCGTCAAAAATATCTCCGTACATGACGACGGTTTCCATGACTTTTGCCATGATCTCTCCGTCTCTGCCGTTTAAGATTGCTTGTTGTTCTTCTGTCAGTTTCATTTTATAATCCATTTTCTCACCTCAGATATTTCTCGCTTTTCGATAAGCGCTTCGCACCGCTTCAAACACTCTCGCGCTCTTAAAACTGTCGCCTACGTTGAAAATTTCTGCAGCGGCATGTGTTTTCAGTAATTCGTAATAGAGTTCGTTTTCGCTTGAAACGCCGGTTGCCAATACAACGAGGTCGCATTTTACAGTAACGTCGCGGTATTCCGACGCTATCTTTTTCTCCATAGGATTGATTACGTTTTCCGGTAAAATCGGTGCCCAAGTATTATATGGATCGGGTACGTTTTTGTGGAAGTTTTTGCTCAATTTTACGCAGTCTTTTTCAACCTTTAAGAGTTTTG
>CAYRPB010000068.1:0-8534 GCA_964426105.1 uncultured Clostridia bacterium
TACTATAATAATAGAAAAAATGTACGCCTAATAGATTATTAGACGTACATTTTTTGAGATTCGGCAAGGGATTCCCTTGCTTTTTTATGATCAAAAACACGTATTCCGTATGCCTCTCCGTCCTGAAAAAGCAGTTACGGTACTACCGATCTTGTCCGCAAACAACTTTTATAACACGCACATAAAAAATACCGTCTGTCCCTCGGACAAACGGTATTTTCTATAATACAAGTGAAAAAGCGCAAGCGCGAAGCATTTGCATGCTTTTGAACGCCGTACTTCAACAGAAACGGCGAATTGCGACAGCAATTCGCAAAGCAACGTCAGTTGCAACAAAATTTTAATTTTGTTACGTTTCAATGTTATGATATAATTTTATCTTTTATACGTTCAAATCGTAATCGTCTTTTGTTAAGTCGTAATCGCTTAAATCGACGGATTCCAACGTAAACGCTCGACGCGTTTCTTCATTTTTATATGCGTCCGCGCTTGCCGTATCGTAATCGCAGAACACCACTTTCCAAGCAGACCCCACTTCGGTCACGATGATATAATCCATGACGCGCGGATCTTCCTTTTGTCTGAAATAACTGTAATAGAAATACTCGGCGCTGTCATCGGTATCGTAAACGTTCTTCACGGAATAATACCCCAATACCTCGTTGCACAACCCCATGCCGTCAAACGCATACTGTTGCGCAAGCAAACTGCTCGTCCAAATACCGAACAATGCGTCCGCTTTCATCGCGTAACTGTAATTCCAAATCGCATTACCGCTATCGTCCGTTGTCGAATCCTCGTAGTTAAACCAATTCAGATATCTCGACAACACGAATTTCCCTTCCGCGACCGAAACGACGTACAAATAGAAATCTTCGGAATACTCCCATTCCAAATACTCGTCGTCAACCATCTCAAACGTCGCGTCATACACCGTTAATACGCCGTCCACCGAAAGCGGAACCTTTCCTTTTACGACGCCGTCAAGGTTCATAGAACCGATTTCAATCAAATCCGTATACGAAGCGCTGAGTGCCCACTTGCCCGTAAATACAGTCTTTTCTCCGAGCGTTACGCGATTGCCGTTTATGGTCAGACAATAATTTCTCGAACCGTTTTCCGTTACGATTGCAAGAGAACCGATTTCGACATTCGATTCGTTCAAGATTTTTGCAACAGAGTCGTCTTCATTCGTTAATTCGTAACGATACGACACGGTTTTGCCGTTCGCCGCGACAACGGAAAGTTTTCCGTCCCCGATTCCGCTCTTACCGTTGAACGCGTATTCGTTCCCGTCTTTGTCGATAAACGTCTTATCGCCGAGAATATCTTTTCTGCTCAGTTCGATCGTCTTTTCGCCCGCAAGCATGATCGTCAACGTATTCGTTTCCTCATTCAAAGAAATAGAATACAACGTTCCGTTATAGGTGAAGTAGCCCTCCAACGTAAAGCCGTCCAGCGCATATTCCACCTTTTGTCCGTCGATCACGAGAACGCCGTTCGGCGCGGCTTCCACCACCGTATAACTGCCGTAACCGTCAAAATCGACCACTTCAAACAGCGGATCGGAAGCGTTGCCGATCCATTCTCCGCAATATTCGTCCAAGCGATAGAACGTCATATTCTCAAATATACCAGCTGCGGAACTATAAACAGATCCGATTAACGTTCCCGTATTCTTATCGTAAGACACCAAGCCGAACAACGCGCCTTCGTAAAAGAGACAGAGCGTATCGTCGGCTAAGAGGTCGGACGAATAAGTCAACCGATAACTTTCGTTATAAGTCTTTCCGTTTTGCTCGGTGATAAAAGTCAACTTCGCATCGCCCGAACCATTCTTGCCCATGCCGTACAACTTTAAGCAAGCAGAGCCGTCCGCCGTGTTCCACGTTCCGAAACGACTGTTTTCTTTGCCGTAAACAAATTCGCGACCGCTCTTCTTCGCCACGACGAAGCCGTCCGCACCGAAGGAAATTTTCACACCATCGGACAAAACCAAACCGTCGTTTTCAATCGTATACGTGCCGTATTCTTCGTTCAACAATTCTTTGAACGCGAGGTTCTTTTCAAAACGATACCCGTAATAGAGATACTGCCAATTTCCCGCGCCGTCGAACACGTAATATTTATCCGAAAGCGAATCTAATCTCCACGTTCCTCTGTACGCGTCCGCAGCCGTCAACGCTTTGCCGTCCACGGCGACGGGTACTCCGCCGTTCACCGTTCCGTTCAGCGTTTCGGAAACAAACGAAATCTCTAATACCGTGCCGTCCACCGAATAGGTAAACTCTTCGATCTCGTCGTTTCTGCTTACTTCGCCCCGTCCGTCTGCGTAGAACGTATAAATAGTCGTTTCGTTTTCCGTCTTATTATAATAACTGCCGACAAGCACCGCTTCTTGCTTCACCGCGTACAACGGCTTATCTTGCGCGACCAACGTCACGGATTCGCCGTCTTCATCCGTATAAATACCGCCGAAAATCGTCAACCGATTATCCGAAAGAGATGCGGAAAAAGCATATTCTTGCTGATTCTCGATCGCACTGATGCCGTAATAACGCGCAAAACGTGCGTCGTAGAATAAAATATTTTCTCCGTTATAAACGTAAACGCCGCTATACGTTTCGTACGCATCCGCACATTCGTACGCGCCGTTATCCGAAATCGTCAACTTAATCGGATCGGAATAATCGGACGTGGTTTGAGGAATGATATAGTACGTTCCGGCAATCTCTTTATAATCGGCAAAACCGACGTAAAGAGTGATGTTTCTCGTCGGAACGTAGCCGTAAGAAACGGCAAGCGTATGCGCTTCGTCAAAATAATATCCGTAAGAAGCGTATCCGTTTTTCGCGTAAATGCTACTCGGAATTCCGTTCCCCGTACCTCCGAGATAAACCAAATACCAAAACGCCATCGACTCGTACTGATCGGCGATTTCGATTTCAAGACTGCTTAAATCCCCGTCTTCGCCCTCTGCGATCACATTGCCGAAATCAAGCGTTACCTTATAATAATAATGCTCGATCGTGCTCGTTTCCGAATCCGAATCGACAGAACTATTTACGTCGTTAATGACGGGATAACTTCCCTCATTAAAAATCCAATCGATTTCATGCCAATAAAGATTGCTCTTAACGTCCTCTTTTTTCGTCAGATCGATGAAATCGCTCTTTCCGTCCTTTGCGTAATAACAATTGAAAACGCTCGCAAGATGAGAATTGAACTGCGTTTTATCCAACGCTTCGATTCTGCCGGCAAAATCGCCCGTATGCGCATAATTGCCTCCCAATTGCGCCATTGCGCTCGTTTTCCCCGTTACAAAGCAATCTACAATCGCCGTATCGTTTTGCGCCATACCGACGATTCCGCCTGCATACGAATGACAATATTCCTCAGAGCCTGCCAAGTCCGAAAGATTGGTCTGTGCACTGATATCGCCCGTCGAATAACAATTGACGATCGCCGAATAATTGCCCAACCAACCGGCGATTCCGCCCGCATAGAACGAGCCGGAAACGTTCCCCGTGGAATAACTGTTACACACGGTGGAAATAGTCGTTTCTTCATAAGAATAAACAAACCCGACGATTCCGCCAGCCACGTAGGTAGAACCCGCGTTGCAGTTTACGTCGACGTCAACCGTCGCACAATACGCGATCTTGGAAAAATTCGGATATTCGTAAGAATTCTGCAAGCCGATCAAACCGCCCGCATAAGAGAAATGGTTTTGATCGCCGTAAATTTCAACGGTTCCGTTTTTCGCTTCGCACAAAGTCAAATTCGCGCCGAAGCCCTGTCCGACCAAAGAACCGCAAACGACCGTCGTCCCTGTATTTCTCGACGTTACGGTGAAATCGGATATCTTCAGATTATAAATCGTTCCACCCGAAAAGCCGAGCAAATTATATGCCTGAACGATACCGAACAACCCGACGTATTCTTTATCAGTATCTATTTTAAAATTAGAAATCGTATATCCGTTCCCGTTAAAATACCCTCCGAAAAAGGAATATTGCGTGCTGCCGTCGCCGATAATCTGCAATTCCTCCCCTCGAAAATCGAGATCGTTCTCCAAAGAATAATAACCGAGAACGCTCATCGTCGAATTATTCTCGCCGGCATTGATTACCTCAGCCATTTTGATCAAGTCAATCGGTTCTTTGATCAAAAACGGATTTTCCAACGCCCCCGTTCCCGTGTTTAACAACGCGGATTCAGCCTTTTCGACGCCGCTAATCGAAACAACGACGTCTTTTGACACGCTTCTGATTTTACAAGAGTAAATATACTCGTCTTCGTCCGCAAAAGAAGTATTCCGTTCTCTCCCGTTCACCGTTACGATCGGCGTACCGGTATAAAACACGCTGACCTCAAAAGTAAATACCAAGTCGCTGCCGCCCTCAACCGTCGTGACGTTATCCGAAGAATATTGAATTCCATCCGCCGCCTCGTACGTTACGGTATAACTGCCGTTCGGCTTCGGCTCTTCCGGCTTTTGCTCTTCGCAAGCGACGAAAGCCGCCGAACACAGCAAGCAGAGTAAACTCGATAAAATAACAAGTAACCTTTTTTTCATAATTGTTCTCCAAATTTTTTATAAAACGAATCTTGCTCAACTAATCCAAAGCCGCGCAAGCAAATAAACGATCGTAAACACGGCGACGACGCACACAACAAACGGCAAAATCGCGAGAAACGCGCCTCGTCTCATCGCACGTTTTTCTTTTGGCGTAAGGCTTAACGCTTGATTCCGTTCGTCTGTTTTTCGATTTTTCTTTCGCGAAGCGTCGTACCAACGAAAGCCCTCTATATTCATATCGGCAATCGTCGTTTCGGTATCTAATTCGTCTTTCTCTTTTTTTGCCATAGTTTCTTCACGCTCCTTTGCGCGGAACGCTCAACCGAAATCCGAACGTATGCGCATACGTCCGAATCCTTCCGTCAAGTATTTTCGATTTCGTTTTCCGCTTCCGCGAGTTTTGCCGCGTATTCCGCCTTTTGCTCGTCCGTATCGTAAAGGTGACAAGCGCAAAAATGTCCCGGCTCGACCTCGCGATAATCGGGGCTGACCTTTTTGCAAATATCCATACAACTGCCGCAACGCGTGTGGAATCGACAGCCTTTCGGCGGATGCACGGGCGACGGAATATCGCCTTGCAACACGATGCGATTCATCTTAACGTGCGGATCGGGCACGGGAACGGCGGAAAACAACGCCTTGGTATACGGGTGAAGCGTATTTTCAAAAATCTGCTTCTTGGACGCGTATTCCACCATGTTGCCGAGATACATTACGCCGATATTATCCGAAATATGCTTGACGACGGATAAGTCGTGCGTAATGAAAATATAAGCAAGCCCCAATTCTCTTTGCAACTCTTTCAGCATATTGATCACTTGCGCCTGAATGGACACGTCCAAAGCGGAAACCGGCTCGTCGCAAACGACGAGTTCCGGCTTTAACGCCAACGCGCGCGCGATACAGATTCTTTGCCGTTGACCGCCCGAAAACTCGTGCGGATAACGCTCGAAATAATGAGGTTGCAAACCGCACATTTTCATCACGCCGAGCACGTATTCGCGATAATTTTCCTTGCTTACGATTCCATGTTCGAGCGCCGCTTCGCCGATAATTTCTCCTACCGTCATACGCGGAGAAAGGCTTGCATAGGGATCTTGAAAGATCATCTGCATTTGCGGACGAAGTTTTTCAAATTCCCTGTTCTTGATTTTGGAAACTTCTTTTCCCTTAAACCAAATTTCGCCGTCCGTAACGTCGTAAAGGCGCAAAAGCGTTCGTCCCATCGTCGTTTTGCCGCAACCGGATTCCCCGACGATACCGAGCGTTTTCCCCTTTTCCAACGAAAACGACACGTCGTCCACCGCGCGCAAAAACTCCTTCGGTTTGCCGAACAGACTTTTATCGGTCACAAAATATTTTTTTAAGTGCTTTACTTCCAGTAAAAGCCCGTTTTCTTTTTCCTCGTCCGTATTTTTCAACGAAATATTATCAGACATTTTCCGTCTCCTTGCCTGTTTCGTAAAGGTAACATGCGACCTTGTGCGTTTCGCTTACGTCGATCAACGACGGATATTCTCCCGCGCATTTCTTCATGCAACGCTCGCAACGGTCGCGGAAATAGCAGTAATCGGGCATATCCACCGGATTCGGAACGAAACCGGGAATACAATACAGTTCGTCCGTTTCGTCGTCGACGGTCGGCTTGCTCTTCTGTAATCCCACCGTATAAGGGTGAAGCGGACGGTCGAAAATATCCTCCGTCGTGCCCATTTCGATAATCTTGCCGGCATACATGACGACGACGTAATCCGCCATTTCCGCAACGACGCCGAGGTCGTGCGTAATCAAAAGAATACTGCTCTTATTTTTCTCTTTAATATCCCGTAAAAGGTCGAGAATCTGCGCCTGAATGGTAACGTCCAACGCAGTCGTCGGTTCGTCCGCGACGATCAACTTGGGATCGCAAATCAATGCCATTGCGATCATCACTCTCTGTCGCATGCCGCCCGAAAGTTCGTGCGGATATTTTTTATAAACGCCTGCAGCGTCCGCAATGCCCACTCGATTGAGCATTTCGATGCTGCGTTCTTTGATTTTATCTTTCGGAAGATCCGCGATATGCAGTTTCGACACCTCGTCCAACTGCTTCCCGATCGTAAATACGGGGTTCAGCGAAGTCATCGGTTCTTGGAAAATCATCGCGATTTCACGTCCTCTGATCGAACGTATCGCCTCTACGGGCATTTTCGCGATATCGTAAACCTTTTCTTCCATCTCGAAAAGCGTACCGCCCAAGGCGTTCTTTTTCTTGATCGGTTTCCCCTTTTCGTCTGTTTTTACGACGTCCCCGTCCGTTTCGTAAACGGGAATCTTATTGCCGTTCGCGTCCTTTTTGAACGCGTTGGAACGGAAACGAATCGATCCGTCCACGATCTGTCCGCTCGGTCCTTGCACTAATTGCATCAACGAAAGAGAAGTCACGCTCTTGCCGCAACCGGATTCCCCGACAACGCCGACCGTGCTTCCCGCCGGGACGGAAAACGTAACGCCGTTTACCGCTTTCACCACGCCGACGTCGGTGAAAAAATACGTTTGTAAATTATCGAATTCGACGAGATTCTTAGAATCTTTCATCTCCGTCGTAAATTCGCTTTCCACGACTTTCCGCTTTTTTTTCTTCTCGTAATATTTGATCTTCGCGAAATTCTCCTTCGCGATCAATCTGGATTCTTTCGCAGAGATATAATGCGATTTTTTTTCGGTCTTATTTTCCATAGCCGTTACCTTTTTGCTTTCGGATCGAAGGCGTCGCGCAAGCCGTCGCCCACGAAGTTAAATGCCAGAATCGCAAGCGTAATACAAATGCCTGCCGGGATCCAGAAATTAGGATAATTGTTCAAATAAATCGACTTCGACGCATAGTTGATCATACTTCCCCAAGTCGCCGTGTTCAGCGGCGCGCCTAATCCTAAGAACCCGAGCGTCGCTTCCGTCAAAATCACGCTGCCCAAACCGAGCGTCATGGAAACGATCAACTGCGGCAACACGTTCGGAAGCAAATGGTGGAAAATCTTCCGCCGCGTCGACAAGCCTGTACATTTCGCGGCGAGCATAAATTCTTGCTCTCTGAGCGAAAGGATCTGTCCGCGCACCAAACGGGCGGTACCAGCCCAACCGATCAACGTCAAAATTCCCATCATGTAATATAAGCGCGCAATGGTTTCGATTTTAAGCGTCGTAAACAACGCGGACAAAATCAACATGATCGGAATCTGCGGAATACAGTAAAGAATATCCACGATTCTCATGATCACTTGATCTACCCATCCGCCGAAATAACCCGCCAAGCCGCCGAGCAAAACGCCGATCAGCGTTTCCATTAAAATAACAATCAAACTTATGGTAAGCGATACGCGACCGCCGTACATCAAACGCGTAAAAATATCCTTTGCGTTTTCATCCGTACCCAACCAATGTTTCAAAGAGGGTGCAGCCATTGCGTTTTGCGCCGTTGGCGTGATCGAAATATAATAGGTGATAACCTCTTGTCCGTTTTCGTCGGTGTACGTAATCGGCGTCGTGACGACCTTATCCTGGCCGGGCGATTCATCCATCGTATCCTCCCCGTACGGCGATAACAACGGTCCTACAAAGGAAAATAAAAACAGAGCGATCAGAATGACCAATCCGGTTACCGAAAGTTTGGAACGGAAAAACCGTTTCAATACCGTCATCCCGGGAGAGAGCACCTTTACGCGATCGTTTAAGTTCTCCCCGTGCAAGTCATCTCCGCATTCCTGTTCGGTTATGTCCGCAATCAACTCGGATTCTGCAGACGCTTCGACGTGCGTCTGCTCTTGCGCACCGCGAAAAACGTCGTTATTCAATTGTTCGGAGCATGTTTTCTTTTCTTCTTTCATGATCTACCCCTTTGATTATTTTCCGAGTTTTACACGCGGATCGACGACCGCATACATCAAATCGGTCAAAAGAATTCCGATTACCGTAA
>CAYRPB010000069.1:0-8413 GCA_964426105.1 uncultured Clostridia bacterium
GATTACGAAAGCGATGCCGAATTTATTACGATTGCGGATTTGCCGCCGAACCCGATGTCTCAGACCGCGATAGAGGTGTATAAGGCGCTCGGCTTCAATACGATGATATTGACCGAGGACAACGCGCGTTTTACGGAAAACGGCGCGATCACGTCCGATTACAAAACGGCAATTCAAAATATCGGCAACAGCGGCTTAGAGGTTTGGATCCGCAATATGTACAACGACGCGGACTATTTCCAAAACGACGAGCCGAAGAAAGAACGCTCGAATTACGGGAGTCCGTATAAAATGGAGGCGAGAAATATTACGACGGAGTTGTCGGAATTTTCTCAAATCACGGGCTATTATATGTCGGACGAGCCGTTTATGACGAGCGATTTGTCGGTAAAACAATACGGGAAGCAATATGCGTCGATGGATCAATATCAAAAATTGATCGATTGGAAAAACGCTTATGCTCCCGACGCGTTTTGGCATATGAATATGGTCCCGAGTCAAAGTTACGACCATTTTCCTTCCGACAAGACGTATCGCGACTTTATTCAATATTACGTGGATAATATCGTATCGAACGTTGCGGCGGGGTGCGGCAGAAGCGTATGCCTTGATAACTATCCCTTTAGCGAGCAAGCGCCGGATGAGGTAGCGCAGAGTTTCTTGGTCGATTTGATGACGGCGGCGGTCGTAACGAGAGATTACAACGAAACGGCGGAAGCGGGTAAGAAGGCAACGTTCGGTATGTGCTTGCAGACTTTCAAGAATACTCATGCGACGCTGGGACTTCGTTATCCGGAAACGGCGGCGGAAATTACCTTCCAGATGTATACGGGTATGGCGCTCGGCGCGCGGTTGTTTGAATATTTTTGCTATCGTTCGTTATCCGGTATGGGACTGTACGGTTTAATCGACGAGAGCGGACAACCTACGGCGGAATATGAAATCGTTAAGACCGCTAACGAGCAGGCGTTTCCTTTCTCGAAAGTCGTTTGCAATTTCGATTGGTATAATTTAATTGCGTCGAGCGCGGAAAATATTACCAACGTGGAAAATTCCGCTTCGTTCAACGGGGTTGAAAAATTGTCGAAAGAGGAAACGGGGGTGCTTGCTTCCGTATCGAGTAAGTATGACGCGATTGTCGGTTGTTTCAAGAAAGGGGAAACGGACGGCTATATGGCGGTGAACTATTCCGCGCCGAAGAAAGGTTTAACGAATACGATTAAGATGAATTTCGATGGCTGCACGCAGGCGATCGTTTGGACGGAAAGCGGATCGAAAGTCGTCAAATTGTTAAACGGAGAGTGCCGTTTGAATTTGAGTGTCGGCGGCGCGGCGTTTATTGTACCGGTAAAATAAACATTGGAGGAATTTAGATGAATACGCTTGAAAATTTGAATACGCAAAACGGTTCCGAATCGAAAGAAGTCGAACAAAAAGCGATTCCAAAGAAAAAGAAAAAAGTTAAGATCGGTTCGACGTCTGGTTTGCCTCGCAATATGCAAAGGAGCGCATATTGGTTCGTGGCGATTTTGTTGATTCCGGCATATTACGGGATTATAAAATACTTAGTGACGAATATTAACTCCATTTTGTTGGCGTTTTCGGACGGTACGCCTTTTGTGGATCCTTGGAGTTTTAGAAATTTTAAAGTCTTTTGGATCGAATTATCCGCAGACGGCGGTGCGCTGAAAATAGCGCTGATCAATACTTTAAAATATTACATAGTAGGAGTGATTAGAGGAATTTTTTGTTACATTGTTGCGTTTTTTTTATACAAAAAGATTCCCGGTTCCGGTTTTTATCGTTTTATCTTTTTCCTTCCGTGTATAATTCCAGGCGTTACTACCGTTGCGATTTTTAAAAATCTGATTCGGGAAATGGGACCGTTGTGGACGTTGTGGAAGGATTTAACGGGGCAGATGTACCGAGAGCCTTTGGCATACCCAGAAACGGCGACCAGAACAATGATTATTTATATGTTCCTGACGGGGTTCGGGTCAACCTATTTAATTTATATCGGCGCGATGAACCGTATTCCGCAAGAGGTGCTCGAATCGGCTGAGTTGGACGGTTGCAGCGAATGGAGAGAACTTTGGTCAATTTTGTTCCCCTTGACGTGGGGTACGTTCTCGACTTTCTTTTTGATGGGAATGGCGGGTGTGTTTACTTCTAGCGGACCGATCCTTTATTTCACGAACGGTGCCGCGAAGACATCGACGCTAGGGTTTTGGTTGTTTAATCAGGTTAGAGGCGGATTCTACAATTATCCTTCGGCGGTCGGACTCGTGTTTACCGCGTTGACGATTCCGCTCGTGATTGGGACGCGTTGGTTGTCGAAGAAATTAAATTCGGAGGTGAGTTACTGATGAGCGAAGCAATTAAGAATAAGAAAAAACATAAGTATACGGTCGTCGGAATTATCGTGTCGGTAATATTCGGGCTTTATGCCGTAGTATTGATCGTTCCCTACGTATATGCCTTTTTGGTATCCATACAGACGGACTGGGAATTCCAGAACCAAATTTTTCCGAAGCCGGAACATTTTATGATATCCAATTATTTGGACGCTTGGAAAGATCTTTCTTCCGCCGAAACCAGCGTCCCCATGATGTTCTTGAATAGTCTTTGGTATTCCGTTGGGGGGACGGTGTGCGGCTTGACTTATGCGACTTGTTGCGCATATGCCGTTTCAAAGTTTCGCTTTCCCGGCAGAATGTTCGTTTATTCGTTTGCGCTTGTGATGATGATGGTACCGATTATTGGAGGGCAAGCGAGTAATTTGCAGTTTATTGCTGCTTTGGGCGGTTATAATTCGCCGTTTTACGTAGTTTTGGCTTCGCAGACGATTGGCGGTTCGTTTATCATCATCGTTTCTTGTTTCGACGCCGTCAGTTGGAATTATGCGGAAGCCGCCTATATAGACGGAGCCGGACACTTTACGGTATTTTTGAAAATTATGATTCCGCAGGTAATTTCTCCGCTCAGCGCGCTTGCTTGTACGGACTTCATTATGTTTTGGTCGGATGCCGAAACGGCATTGCTTAATTTCCCGGATCTGCCTACGTTGTCAACCGGTCTGTATCTGTATCAAGACGTCGTGGAAAGATTGTATAATTATCCCGTTTATTACGCGGGGCTGTTGCTTTGTATGATTCCTTCCGTCGTAATTTTCACGGTGTTCCAGGATAAGCTGATGGATATTAATATGGGCGGCGGTATCAAAGGCTAAAAATAAAAATAAAATAAATTTCTGAGGAGGAAACAGAATGATTAAGAAACTTAGTGGCAAATTAATGTTGTTCGTTTTGGCGGCGATTTTCGCGTTAGGCTGTCTGTCCATGGCGGCTTGTTCCGACAGCGGAAACGAAAACGAAACGGGAGGCGGAGTCGATCTGTCTCAGTACGCCGATCGTGAAAGAAGTTTTACGTTCTGCTATTATCAGGGCGGTTACGGAACGGATTGGATGTATGCGGTTCTTGAAGATTATATGCAGAACGTAAATACGGAAGTATATATCGATTTGAAGCGCAGCACCAACAACGATACGGCGAGAACCAACATCAAAACAGGCGTCGGCACGTACGATTTGTATCGAATCGAAGTCGATATGTTCAAATGCTCGAATTGTCTGACCGATCTTTCCGACTTGTACGAGATGGAAGTATACGGAGAAGACGGCGTAAAGGTGAAAGATAAGTTCGGCGACAGATGGGTTGAGTATTATAAAGAAGGTTCTTCTTGGTATCAAATGCCGGCGACGCAGTGTACCGGCTGGAACTGGGCTTACAATAAAGATTTAATCGATAGTACGCTCGGTGAAGGCAATTGGTCTATTCCCAGAACAACGAACGAATTTTTCGCGCTCGGTGATCGATTGTATCAGAAAGGCGTGTATTTGACGGCATTCCCGGGTGCGGATACCGCAGGCGGCGACTATTCTCGTTATGCTTACGAATTATGGTTCGCACAGCTTATGGGACTTGAAAATTATGAAAAATACATGAGCGGTTATTACTTGAACGATTCGGACGAGTGGACGTTTGCGATAGATGACCCTACGCAGATTACCAAAAATTCTTATGCGATTACCGAAGCGTATAAGATTGCCGAAAAATTATGCACGCCCGCAAGCAGCGCGAGTGACACGCAGTATATGCACGCGCAGAGCATGGGAATGCAGTTTAAAGACGTAGACGTAATGATTTATGGCGGAAGATACCGCGGACAACAGGTGCCGCCCATTGCTTTCTCGTACGTAGGCGGTTGGTTGGAAACGGAGGTTGAACCTTTTGTAAAAGCAGGGACGATCGACGGCGAGCAAGAAGTACGTGCCATGAAGATGCCCGTGGCAAGTTCGATTATTTACAAGACGTCTACGATCAAGGACGAAGCGACTTTGGCGCAGGTAGTGGATTACGTGGACGGCGTAACGACCGAGAAACCGAACGGCGTAAGCGACGAAGATATCGCGACGATTAGAGAAGCGAGAAATATGGTGGCGGAATTGATCTGCCGCGAATTCGTTGTTACGAAAGACGCGAAGAACGTAAGCGATATCAAGCATTTCTTGAGTTATCTCGTGTCGGACAGAGCACAAAAGATCGCGGCGAAAGCGACGAGAGGTATTTCGCAATTGCCTTACGGATACGTCCCCACGGACGAAGAGATGGAATTTGAAATCAGCCCGTATACGAAAGACGTAACGGCGATCGCAAACGAGGCGGTGATTGTCGATCTCGGCGGCTTGGATATGCCTTATAGAAACTTCTTTTCCATGGGGTGGTTTGTAGATTCGACGGCGGCAGGCGGTACGCTTTCGCAAAACTTGTTCACGAAACAGGCGGAAAGTTCTCAAACGATCGCAGATTCGACGTATAAGAAGATTAAGAGTACGTATAAAGAGTTGATGGCACAATTCAAGATCAATTATCCCGACTATGTCGGTTAAGAAAGGTATTAAGTCTGAAAGGCTTTTTATAAAAAAGACGGAGGAGAAAACAATGAAGAAAAAAGGCAAGAGTTTACTTATGTTGACGCTTATCTTAACCGTATGCATGATGTGCGGACTTGTTGCAACCGGTTGTAACAAGGGAAACGAAAACGTAATTAAACTTGACAGTGATTTCGCTGCGACGTATGAATATACGGCGAAGGAAATCGAATTACCCACCGCGCACGTGGAAAACGGAAACGGCGAAATGGTATCCTATGATGTAGTATATAAATTATATACGTCGGACGGACAAGTGACGGAGAGCGAGTATTCTACGTTTGATTTGGACGTCGGGGAATACAAACTCGTGTATTCGTTCGAGGAAACGATTTTGGAAAAAACGTTTTCCGTTGTGGATACGACAGCTCCCACGATTACTTTTATGGGCGTAGTCGGCAGTCAATTTTTACAGGATTTGACGAACGGTACGGGAAGCCTTCCCACTACGGACGTTACCGACCTTTCGGAAGACAAGGGCATGGATATCGACAGAAAACTTACGTTCGTCGGTTCGGATAAACAGGAAAAAGAAGTTTCCTTTAACCAAATGACGATGTCGTATACCGCGACCGAGTTTGGTACGTTTACTTATACGGTAACGGCGACCGACAAGTACGGCAACAGCGCTACGAACAGTATCAGTTGGAAAATTAAGGATCACAACTGGCAGCCTACCGCGAATAAAGCCGGCTATCTTGCCGACTTTGACGAGGAAGGTTATATCAACTATATCGAACCTGGTTACGTCGATCAGTATTACATGATCACCGATATCACGGAAAACTACGTAGAGGAATTCGAGGGAGAGAAAGGCGCGGTAAAGATTGTCATGGGATTCAACCATGCTCCCGATTTCGGCGGATACAACAGTTTGTTGTTAAGGCTTCCTACGGCAAGTCGCTTCACGAGAGAACAGGCGGAGGGCAAGTATATTGCCATCAGAATGTATATCGAGGATGATTTGGACGGTTTGTTAAGTTCGAATATCATTTGGGGCGGAAACAACATGGCAATTCAAGGAGATTCCGTAACAAAATGCAGTAAATGGGTACAACAGGGCTTGAAAATCGGAACGTGGTTCACGATGTATATCAATGCGCAGAAATTGGATTTCTACGATAATAAAACGGGATTATGCGAGCAGATTCAAATCTGTTTCAGCGACGCGGCTTCCTTGAACGGGACGAACGAGCACATGACATTGTACGTCGGCGGAATTTCTCTTACGGATAAACTCCCTGCGGCAAGCGGTTTGAAGGTCGAAAACAACAAAGCCGTTTGGAACGCGACGGAAGGCGCGACTTCCTATCTTGTCGAGATGAACGGCGTAACGAAGCAGGTGAAAGAAACTTCGATTGCGCTCGACGGCGCGAAGGGTTACGTGAAAGTAACGCCGTACGTTGACGGAATCACGAAGATCGACGGCGATTACGCTGTGATCAGTTACGGATTGAATTCAAACGGACATCTTGCTCTGTTCGACGACGAAATTTATAAAGCTCTCGTCGATAGCGATACGTCTGATGTGTTCAATCAATATTCCAAGGCGGAAAAGACGTTGACGACAGACGGCTTGCAGATGAAATTGTCGCCGAACGGGGTATTAGGTGCGTATAACGGGTTCCGTTTGCATCTTTTGGAAACGTTGGACGGAACGAAATCCGAATATTTAATTATTCGCATGAAGTTCGACCAAGAAAAATACAAGACCATGTACGTGAAAGACGGCAATGGCGTTACCATTGCTTCGGTGAGCTTGGAAGAAAAATCGGGCGACTTCTTCGATTTGAAACTCGATCTGAGCAAGTATAACAAAACGACGGACGTTTTGGAATTCTTCTTCGGTCCTGCGGACAGCAGCGGAGCGGTTGCGGACGGTTTGGAAATCGTATTGCAAGACGTGAAAGTCGCTACCTATTTGAAGAAACCCGTTCTCGTTGACGACAGAGCGAACAAGACTGTTTCCTGGGACGCCGTGGAGAATGCTGCGGGCTATATCGTTTGCGTAAACGGGGAAGAACTGGAAATGATCACGGCGACTTCGTTTAACTATGCTTCCTTCAAGTACGGTACGATCACCGTAAAGGCGGTCGGCAGAAGCGAAAAACTCGTTGACAGCGCATACACGGACGAATATTATTTCGACGTTCGTTCGGATAACGAGGCGTTGACGGGCTTTGCTTTGAACGGAACGACGATCACTTGGACGAATATTGCGAACAAGACGAAGTACGAAGTGAAAGTCGGCGATCGGACGATCGATTCGACGGCTGCCTCGTTTGACAGAAAAGACTATGCGGATCAAGATACGATTCGAATTCGTGCGGTCGGTACGGACGATTATCGCGATACGGCATGGGTGGAATTGAAGATCATCGACAATGCTCTCTATATCGTGAAAGGCGAGATTTCCATCGCGTCGAACAACGTCGGTCGGGGAAATAACGCGCTGCTTCAGATCAACGGGTTGCCTCTCAACGCGTTTGAGGGAGATGCCGATGGCGGATCGCCTGCAGGCGTTTACGGTGCGTTGACGCTCGGCGGTAACGGCGTAACGGTTTCCGCAAGTTTCTTCGGCAACGACAATAAGACGTTTATGATCAACGGCTTGGGCGACGCAACCGATAAAGAATTGTTCATTCCTGCCGGTACGGTATTCTATCAGAACGGTAGTGCTTATACGGTGAAAGAAGACGTTTCCTTGTGGTACTTCGTCGATACGTGGTACGCATACGAAGGCGAATTCACGCTGAAAAAGACCGGTTGGGGTACGACGGGTATCATTCAACTCGGTGAAGTGGAAATTCCCGGTTTTAATGCGTTTACCGATGCTGAAACGCCTGTCGGCGTTGTCGGCGGCAACATGATTCTCGGTGAGAATGCGCTCGGCGGAATAACCGCGAAATATTTCGAAAGCGGGATATTAATGTTCACGGGATCGTTTGCGGAAGGGCAGATTCTCACCTTTAAGCAGGGATTGATGATCTACAACCAAGCGACCAAGACGGCTTATACGTTAAAAGCGGATTTCAGCATTGTATTTGGCGGCGATGCGTGGAACGTGATCAAGGGTTCTGCGGATTTGAGTAATATCGGCTGGGGTAACAATTCGTTGTTCCAGATCGGGCAAGTGGAGATCGACGTCGATCCGGACGGGCAAGAAGACGGTTATACGACAAACAACTTGAGCATTACCGGCGGTATCGCGCATAACGGTACGGTAATCAATATGTCGTTGAAGTATTTCAACGATAACAAAATTCTTATGTTCTCCAACGGTAATTTCACCAAGGGCGACATCGTATCGATTGCTAAAAATTCCGTGATTTGCCAGCCTTCGACAAAACGTGCTTATGTTGTCGAAAAAGACGTATATCTGATCTATAACGGCGGCGCGGAAGCGGGCAGCTGGGGCATTT
>CAYRPB010000070.1:0-8358 GCA_964426105.1 uncultured Clostridia bacterium
GTTCCAGGGGAGTTCTTTGGATTTCGTGTGGTTTGACGAAGAGCCGCCGCACGAAATTTACGAGGAATGTCGTATGCGCTTATTGGATAAACGCGGCGAGTTATTCGGCACGATGACGCCCTTAAAGGGATTGACGTTCGTCTACGACGAAATTTATTTGAATCGCAACCGTTCGCCCGAGGTGTGGTACGAGTTTATGGAATGGGGCGACAACCCCTTTCTTTCCCGAAAGGAGATTGAAACGATGACCGACTCTCTGTCGACCGATCAATTGGAATCGCGCCGTTACGGGCGGTTTCGGTCGGACGCCGGCGCGGTCTATCCCGAATTTGACGAAAACGTACACGTTATCGATCCTTTTCCCGTTCCGTCCGAGTGGCAAGCGACGCTTTCCATCGATCCGGGGCTTAATAATCCGCTTTCTTGCCATTGGTACGCGGTGGATTACGACGGCAACGTGTACGTTGTGGCGGAGCATTTCGAGGCAGGGAGAGATATCGCTTACCATGCCGAGCGGATTCGCGCGATCAGCGAGGAACTTGCTTGGAAAACGGATTCCGTCGGGCGCGTTGCGGCGTTGATCGATTCGGCGGCGAACCAACGTACGTTGGCTGCGGTCAAGTCGGTGACCGAACTTTTTTACGAATACGGGATTCTCGCAAATCCCAAGGTCAACAAGGATCTGTTTACGGGAATCCAACGCGTAAAGAGTTATCTGAAAGGGGTGGGCGGAACGCCTCGTCTGTATATATTTAGAAATTGCGTCAATATGATTCGGGAACTGAAAAGTTATTGGTGGGGGGACGGGGAAACACCCAAAAAGACGGACGATCACGCGCTGGACGAACTGCGTTATTTTTTGATGACGCGCCCGATGAACGAACGGCAAGAAGAAAAAAGCGAGATCGCGCGGCATAAAGAGCGGCTGTCGCGCGCCGTCGCAAAGGAGAGAAGAAAAAGTATGTGAAGAAAGAATTGGAAGAAGCGCTCGCGAAAAAGGCGATGGGCTACGATACGGAGGAGATTGTGGAGGAATATAAGGAATCGGACGGGGAAACGCTTCTGGTTAAGCGCAAGGTGACCAGAAAAAACGTTCCGCCCGACCTCGCCGCAATCAAACTTTTAATGGACGCGGAAGGCGAAAAGCCTGTCGCACAAATGACGGACGAGGAACTCGCCGCCGAAAAACGGCGACTAATCGGGCTTTTGAAAGAATGGGAGGAACAACATGGAAAAGAAGAAAACGGCGGAACGCGAGTGGATTGACCGTGTGATTTCCGAAGTGGAAGAGGATTTCGAACGACGGCAAACCGAACGCGCCGCGTTGGAACGACAATGGAAATTAAACGTCAATTTTTTGGCAGGCAATCAATATACGGATATTTCTTCTCGCGGCGAGATTGTGGAACAGGAACGGGATTTCGCGTGGCAAGAACGGCAGGTGTACAATCATATCGCGCCCATCGTGGAATCGCGCGCGGCGAAATTTTCTCGCGTGCGCCCTAAGTTGAGCGTGACGCCCTTAGCCGATGACGACGACGAGATCACGAACGCGCGCCTTGCAGGGCGCGTGGTGGAAACGGCTTTTGAAAAGGCGGACTTCGACGGAGTTGCTTCCGAAGTGACGCGTTGGAGCGAGGTTTGCGGAACGGGATTTTATAAAATCGTGTGGGACGGCGAAGCCGGGAAAAAGGTGGGCGTAACCGAGGACGGAACGGTATTCGAGGGAGATATTCGGATCGTCGCGGTTTCCCCCTTTGAAATTTATCCGGATTGTCTGTATTCCGCGTTTTCCGAGGTGAGAAGTCTGATTCACGCGCGGTGCGTGTCGGCGGACGAGGTGTTCCGTTTGTACGGAAAGCGCGTCGTCGGAACGGAAGTGACGGTATTCGGCGCGGAAAAAAAGAGTGCGGCGACGCGGCGCAATTCCGTGATCGTGATCGAGCGGTACGAATTGCCGAACGAGGAATTTCCGAACGGCAGAATGATCGCCGTCGGCGGCGGAGAATTGCTTTGGTACGGAGAACTTCCCTATGTGAACGGCGAAAACGAAACGCGAACGTTTCCTTTCGTACGGCAGGCGTGTCAAGAGGCGGCAGGGTGCTTTTTCGGGACGTCCGTGGTCGAACGATTGATCCCCGTTCAACGCGCCTATAACGCGGTTAAAAATCGGAAGCATGAATTTTTGAATCGACTTTCCTTGGGAGTGCTGAACGTAGAGGACGGCTCGTTGGATACGGACGATCTTGAGGAGGACGGACTTTGCCCCGGGAAAGTGCTCGTTTACAGGCAGGGTTCGACTCCGCCCGAATTTTTGGAGAACGGAAAGATTTCTTCCGATTTTTCGGGGGAAGAGGAAAAACTCTTGAACGAGTTCGTGATCGTCAGCGGCGTGTCCGACGTGACGAGCGCGTCGCAGAATGCCAAGGTAACGAGCGGCGCCGCGCTCTCGATCTTGATCGAACAAGACAACAGTCGTCTTTTGATTCCTGCAGAGCAGATTCGCCGCGCCGCGGTGGGCGTTGCAAAGCAAGCGCTTCGCTTGTATCGTCAATTCATGACGGGCGTGCGCCTCTTAAAAGAAACGGACGATATGTCCAAGACGAAAATTTCTTACGTAGACAGAAAGGCGCTTACGAGCGACGAGGTGGTTTTGCAATCGGAGAACGAGTTGCTGCATACGCCCGTAGAACAGAAAGAGCAACTTTTTCGACTGTTTGAAAGCGGCTTGTTGACGGACGGCGACGGAATGTTGGTGCGCGGCGTAAAGGGAGAAATTTTGAACCTTTTGGGCTATCGTGAATTGGATACGACGGGATCGGTGATTCGGTTACACCGTGAGCGCGCGCAGGCAGAGAACGCTTCTTTTTCGATGGAAGCGCCCGTCGTCAGTGCGTTGGACGATCACGCCGTTCACGTCGAGGAACATACGCGTTATTTCCTGAGCGAGTATGAACGTATGAGCAAGGAAGAATACCGTGCGGTCGAAGAGCACGTTGCCGCACACTGCGCCTTGGATCGAGGCGTATCTTAAAAAAACAAACAAAAAACGGGAGGAAGTTATGGAAGCAGAACGGAATGAACAAATTGCAAACGAACCGCAAGCCGCGGAGGCGGAAAAGAGAGAGAAGGGCGGAAGAACAGGTGAGATCTCATTCGGGAAATTCAAGGACGCACAGTCTCTTCTGAACGCGTACAACTCTTTGGAGGCTGAATTTACCAAACGCTGTCAGCGATTAAAAGAGTTGGAGGGGGAGAGAACGGGAAATAAGACGTCGCCCGTATCTCTCGGGGAAGCCGCGAGCGTACCCGAAATAACGCCCGAACTTCGCGAAAGAGTGGTGGGCGAATATTTGAAGGAACTGTTTGCGGCAAAATCGTCGGCGGCAGTCTTGGGAACGGGCGGAATGCCCGTGACGAAGCCCGTTGCCAGACCGAAGACCATCGACGAAGCGGGGAAACTCGCATTAGAACTGATCGAAAAATAAGAAAGGAGCAAAATTATGACAGTAACCATCGGCAGCGCGGATAAAGCGCTGAAAAGTTATTATCTGGACGCCGTTTCGGAATTGCTGAATTACAATGTCAATCCGTTTTTGGCGAAGATTAAGCAGACGACGAACGACGTTTGGGGAAAGGAAATCAGAAAACTCGCGATCCACGGCTTAAACGGCGGAATCGGCGCGGGGACGGAGGAGGGCGCTCTTCCGGACGCCGCAGGCAATCAGTACGAAAATTTCGTACTGAGTTTGAAAAATCTTTACGGAACGGTAGAGATTTCGGATAAGGCGGTGCGTGCCGCGGAACATTCCGCAGGAGCGTTTGTCAACCTTTTGAACGCCGAAATGGAAGGATTATTGAAGTCCTCTTCCTTTAATTTCGGAAGAATGTTGTTCGGCGACGGAACGGGAACGCTTGCAACCGTTTCGTCCGTTACGAGCGGCGTTATAACGGTGGATTCCGTTCGGAATTTCGCCGAGGGAATGGTGGTAGACTTCCGCACGTCGGCAGGCATGGCGATTCAATCGGCGACCGCGCGCAGAATCCTCACCGTTGACCGCGCGAAAAAGACGATAACGGTATCCGGCGCGACGATTGCGGAGAGTGTCGTTCCGTCGGGAAGCATCGTCACCGTACAAGGCTCTTACGGCAATGAGTTGACCGGACTTGCCGCGATTTTCGGAAGCGGCGATTCGCTGTACGGGCTTTCCCGTGCGGCGCACGGCTGGTTGACGCCGTATAAAAAGACGCAAGTCGGCGCGTTGACGGAGAGCGCGATTCAGACGGCAATCGACGAAATCGAGGCGCAATCGGGCGGAACGGTAGATTTCATCGTTTGTTTTTGGGGCGTTCGCAGATCGTTGCAAAAGTTGTTTTCCGCAAACGGCAGAAATACGGACGTGATGAATCTTGCCGGCGGCTATAAGGCGATGAGTTATAACGGAATTCCCGTCGTAGCCGATCGCTTTTGTCCGGAGGGAACGCTGTATCTCTTAAATTCCGCCGACTTTACGTTGCATCAACTTTGCGATTGGCAGTGGTTGGAGGGCGAGGACGGTTCTGTTCTTCGGCAGATTCCGGGCAAACCCGTGTACAACGCGACGCTCGTTAAGTACGCGGATCTTCTCTGCTCTCGTCCGAACGGACAGGGTATGCTTACGGGGATCACCGAGGCGTAACGGCCGAGGCGGGCAAATCGCCCGCCTTACTTTTTATATTATAGGGAGGGTGGTATGAACAATATAAGGTTGCGTAACCGCGCGGAGGGCGTTTTATGACGATGAAAGAAATCACCGCGCTTGCGGAAACGCTTTTGGGATTAAACCCGTCGTCGTCCGACGAGGAATCCGCTTTGCGCGAAAAGGAATTGTTGACGGCGGCGAATCTCGTCGTGAACGAGTTGTCTTCCGAATATCTTCCGCTCATTCGTACCGAAACGCAGGACGCGCGCGGCGGAAAGATCTATTATTCCGCACTTGCCGAGCAGCCGATTGAAATTTTGGCGGTGCGCCGCGTCGGCGAGGAACGACGCGCGGAATACCGCGTAATGCCGGTTTATCTTTCCTTGCAAAACGGGACGTACGAGGTGGAATATCGTTATTATCCCAAGGAAAAGACGGCGAACGATATTTGCGATTACGACGAAACGCGGTTGCCGAAGCGCGTGATCGCCTACGGAACGGCGGCGGAATATTGCTTGATGCAGGGCAGATACGGGGAGTGCGCTTTGTGGGACAAACGTTATAAAGACAGTTTGTCCGGATATTGCCGTCCGCGGCGACTGAAAATCAGGAGACCGTATTTTATATGAGATGGGATCGAAAGGATATTTTATCCGTAGCGGAAAAAGAATACGCGTTTGAAATCAATCGAGAAACGCAGGCTCGTGCGGCGGTATTGTATCTCGTTTCGGGGTGTGTGTATTTGCCGAACGGCGTGTTTCCCGTCGCGTTATACGGCGAGGAAAAGAATCCGTTGATTTACGGCAGCGACGGTATGCTTTATCAAAAGAAAGGATTGAAGATCATTGCTCTGAACGAACGGTTTTCAAGCCGCCCTGCGTGCGCGGCGATCACGGTCGTGGACGAGAGCGTGTACGTGTTGTCGGACGGAAAACGGACGGCGGTCGTCGGAGCGACGGGAGAATCTTCTCTTCCAGGGGCGAATTCTTTGGCGTTTGACGGGGAACGGCTCTTTCTCGCCGCGAAAAACGCCGTGTTTTATACCCGATCGCTTCCCGTTTCGCCGTACGTCGTCGTCGGGGAAATTCGGCTTCCGACGGAGAGCGGTGAAATTAGCGATTTGATCGTATTCGACGGGTACGTATATTGCTTTTGCGACAACGCGGTTTACCGAATCGCCGCGCGCGGAGGGGAAACGGCATTCACGCTCGAACGCGTTCACGTGCTTTCCGAACGAGCGGAGCGGCGTTCGCCCGTCGTTTGCGGCGAAAAAATTTACTATTTATCGGGTGGCGATTTGTTCTCGTTCGACGGTTCGCGCGCCGAGCGGATCGCATTGTCTTCTTTTCTGGCGGACGGAACGCTCGTTTCCGCCGATCGTCGGTTGTTGTTAAAAGGGGACGACGAGCGGAGAAGATTGCGTTCTCGTTTACGATACGGCGGCGGAACGTTCGGATATCGTTCTCGGAACGTACGGTGTGCTTTCGTCCGCGTTCGGCGGCAGTTTGTTCGTTCCGTGCTCCAGACGGTACGATAGAGTGACCGAATCGTCCGCGTTTCCGGCGCGTTCGATCGTAGAGAAAGCGACGGCGTGGAAAAGCGGCTTTTTGGATTTCGGAAAACTTGGCAATAAGCGACTGATCGAATTACTTGTTACGGCGGAGCAGGCGGTTGTTTTAACCCTTTCTTCCGAACGGGAAACCGCACGTTATTCTTTGGCGACGGGGGAATCGTCCGTTTTTACGACCTTGTGCGGAGAGCGGTTTTGCTTTTCCGCCGATTCGGACGCGATTCGCCGTCTGAAAATCGTTTACAGAACGGTATAAAGGAGAATTAAAATGGATTTTACGATGCCGACTACAAAGGCGGAATTATACGAGGTATTAAAAGAGATTGAAACTTATTATAAGGGCGATTTGCGTTTTTTTACGCCGCCCGACTTTCGGTCGCTTACGCTCAATCGTTTAACCTATACGCCGATGACGGAAGAGGAACGGCTTGCCCGTGCGGAAAAGTTGATGGAATACGGTTACGATGAAGCGCTTGCGGCGTATCTTGCCGAGGCGGACGCGCAGATCGCAAAGGAAAACGAAAAGAAAGCGGCGCGGCTTGCCGCACGCGATCAAACGGTTTTGAAATTGCAAGAGGAATACGAAACGGCGGCGGAATCGTTGCGCGCGGAGGCGTCCAAACGAGGCACGCTCAATTCGAGCGCGGTTGTGAATCGACTTACGGTGTTGTCGGAAAAGCGTGCTGCGACAATTGCGGAGGAGGAAGCCGATTGCCTTGCGGACGTCGCGGCCTGCGAGGCTGCGGTGGCGGCGTACGAGCAAAAAAAGGCGGACGCGTCATCTGTCGTTTTGCCGCCCTTTGAAAGTAAACGCGAAAATTTGCTTTTGGAATTGGAAAAATCAGATTGGGAACGCTCCGCCGAGGTTCTGAAATACAACAATCAGGCGGAAGAAAAGGAAGTAAAGTATTCCAACGCGTTATTAAGCACGGTGGCGAAACTGCGTTTGGAATTTATTCAGGCAGCGGCGCAAGGGTACAGCGAAGATCAGTTGGTCGCAATGGGGTATTACAAGGACATCATTGCCGCGGTTCTCGGGTATTACGAAACGATGGATCCGAAAGCCGCCGCCGAAGATTTTAATAAAGAAAAAGATTTAATCGTCTACTTGGGTTCTTTTTACAACAACGTTTCCTTTTTATTCAGTCAGCGTGCGGCTCAAGCGGAAACGACGTAAAAAGTTTATGTAAAACGCGCCTTTTTTCGAAAAAGAACGGTCGCTTGTCGATCGTTCTTTTCCGAGAAAGGGTAAATGATACTATTAAGTGCAACACCTAAGAGAAAAGAGTTCATATAAAACTAAGATATAATAGTTTTTAGCACAAAACGAAAACACCAAGGGAAAATATATGAACTATAAATATTTTACCGGAGAATAGCGTTTTTGTCCCCAAGTATACTACTTACAAAGGAAAAGTTACAAACGTAAAAATTTTTTATATTTATTTGTTTTTATTTTTTTTGTTATGTTATAATGAGTATAAGCAGGGGAGCGGATATGAAAAGTTATATAGGAACGTCCGATCAAGCGGTATTGATTATGACGGGAATCGGCGGAAGCGAGAACGGTCATGAAAATAAATATGAAAAAATCGCTTACGAACTCAACGTTCGATACGGTGCGAGCGTTTTTATTTTTGCAACGCCGCGTGCCGCATGGGGAATAGGGGAACGCTTAGTCGAGCAAGCAATTGACGAAGTGCGGTTGCAATTGCAAAATCAAGGTCGTTCTTTGTGTGATTTATATTGTTTCGGGGTATCGGCAGGCGCGTCGTTTTTTGGCGCGTTCGGCTATTTGTATCCGAAAATAAAAAAGTTGATTTTAGTTAACCCCGTGATACAAATAAATTATCACAAGTTTTTGGGCGGTTTGAAAAAGACGAATGCGGACGTTACGATTGTTTTCGGCGAACTTGATCCGTCGTATAAGTTTTTATTCATGCTCGATACCGTTCGTCGGGGAAATATAAAAACGGTAACCGTTCCGAATGCCGACCACTGTTTTTCGGGGACGGAAAATTTTAAGATTTTTTTCGGTTTGCCGAAATTGTTTTTTAACGGAAGTAATAATGCTTGAAACAATCGTTTGTTTATAGTATAATAAAG
>CAYRPB010000071.1:0-8241 GCA_964426105.1 uncultured Clostridia bacterium
TTCAGCTTTATTTGAAATTGGACGATTTAGGCGAATCGTTCGAGGCGTTTAAGGACTACGATATCGGCGATATCGTGGGGGCGACGGGCTTTGTGTTTAAAACGCGTACGGGAGAAGTTTCCGTTCACGTGCAAAAGTTGGAACTGCTTTCCAAATCGCTGTTACCCCTTCCCGAAAAATATCACGGGTTGACCAATCAAGATATGCGTTACCGTCAGCGGTACGTCGATTTGATTGCGAATCCCGACGTCAAAAAGACGTTTGTCGCGCGTTCGCGCATTATTGCGGCAATGCGCGCATATCTTGACAATCTCGGTTATTTAGAGGTGGATACCCCCGTTCTCCACACGTTGGAAATCGGCGCGGCGGCGCGTCCGTTCAAGACGCATCATAACGCGTTGGATATCGATATGTATTTGAGAATCGAAACCGAACTGTACTTGAAACGGTTAATCGTGGGCGGTTTCGACAAGGTATACGAGGTAGGTCGTATTTTCCGTAACGAAGGGATGGATACTTCTCATAACCCCGAATTTACAACCATCGAGATGTATCAAGCGTACAGCGATTATCACGATATGATGGATTTGATCGAAAATATGTATCGGGAGATCGCGGAAAAAATTTGCGGTTCGGATACGATTACCTATCAGGGAACGGAAATCGCGATCGGTAAGCCGTGGGAACGGTTGACGATGGTAGAGGCGGTGAAAAAGTATGCCGGCGTCGATTACAACGAATGGGCGACGGACGAGGACGCTCGCGCATGCGCGAAAGAAAAGGGCGTCGAGGTCGAAGAGGGAAAGAATGCGACCAAGGGACACGTTTTAATCGCGTTCTTTGACTCGTTTGTCGAGGAAAAGTTGATTCAGCCGACGATTATTTACGATTATCCCGTCGAAAATTCTCCGCTTGCAAAGCGCAAAAAGGACAACCCTGCGTTTACGGAGCGGTTTGAGTACTTTATTTATGCGCGCGAAATGGGAAATGCGTTTTCCGAACTGAACGATCCCATCGATCAGAAAGAACGGTTTATCAAACAGGTCGAGGCGAAGCGCGCGACGGGCGCGAACGCGGAGGTGGACGAGGATTTTATTACCGCGTTGGAATACGGCATGCCGCCGACAGGCGGACTTGGCTTGGGGGTAGATCGTCTGGTGATGTTGTTGACGGACAGCCCGTCCATTCGCGATGTCATTTTGTTTCCCACGATGAAACCTAAAAAATAAGGAGTAATCGATAAGAATGGATAATAAAATCACAAAGCGTCGTCTTTCGGATATGCTTTCGTACGATTGGATTTTGATTTTGGTCGTGATCGTCGGGGCGTGCCTCGTTTGGTCGTTGATCTATACGGTGGCAGGCGTGCGGTTATCCGAGGGACAAACGTTTAATATCCAATATTATTACTCGGTTAATTCAAGTAAATCCACTCAGTTGACGAACGATCTCGCGGACAAAAAGGTGTTTTCGTACGACGTAATCGGCGGAGTGCGCGCGGAGGCGATCGACGAGCAGTACGGCTCTCAGATTTTGGCGGCGCGCGCGTCTACGCACGAGGGCGATATCATGATCGTGGATAATAAAGAACAAACGCAAAAGATTACGTTGGACGGCGTGGAAACCGAAGCGACGTTCAGCAATTTTGAGGCGTTCGTAGATAATTATCCGATGTACGACATGGAGCAACTGTTGACGGACGCGGAAGCGTATTTGACTCAGTTCTATACGGACGGCGTTTTGAGCGAAGAAAAGGTCGAGGCTCATTTCGTCGAGCGCATGAAAGGCGATAACCGTTACCGCAAGGAAGAAGCGAGAGCGGAAGGCATTCGCGAGGAGATCGGACGGATTGTCTCGTTAAAGATGGAAGTTAAGGCGTTCCGTTCGCTTTTCGAGCAGCACAAGGGCTTGTTTACATCTTATTCCCGTTTTTCTTATCGGTATTCTATCGGCGAAGCGACGAAAGAGGATATTCAAGAAGAAAAATATTACGGCGTCAATCTCGGCTATCTCGCGGAATTCCACGGCGAAAAAGAGTCGATTTCGTCGATGTTTTGGCTTTCGGAGGATACGGCGGAAACCGCGAACGCGGAGAACGTTGTTTTGACCGTATATAACTATTTGCAATATCAACCCGATTTGCAGTTTGAGGCGATTTCCTTTATCAATTATCTCGTGAGAACGTATAGCACGCTGCTGGACTGACGTGGATTATATGGAAAAGTTGCACATTTTATCGGCATTAAAGGCATACGAGCGGAAATATCCGCATCGCTTTCATATGCCGGGTCACAAGGGGGATCGGCGATTTCGTCGAACGTTCAAGCAGGCGGGGCAGGATATCACCGAACTTTCGTTTTCGGATAATTTGCAAGATCCGTCTGGGGTGATTCGCCTTGCGGAAGAAACCGTTGCCCGTCGCTTGGGCGCACGGCGCAGTTTTTTTCTGACGGACGGCTCTACTTGCGGCATTTATTCCATGCTTTACGCCGTTGCGCGGCGAGGCAAAAAAATAATCGTCAACCGCAACGCGCATAAAAGCGTGTTCAATGCATGCGAACTGTTTGGAATTCAGCCCGTCGTGCTCGATCAACTTGTGACGGACGGCATGATGGCGTCGCCCTCTGCCGAGGAAATTCGGCGACTGTTCGAGGAACATTCGGACGCGATCGGCGTGTTGCTTACCTATCCGGATTATTACGGCGTGACCTTCGATTTGAAAGCGGTGCGCGAAATAACGGAAAAAAGGGGAAAACTTTTGTTGATCGACGGCGCGCACGGCGGACATTTTCGCTTTGATCAAACCGTCGTTTACGCAGGGGAATATGCCGATCTTTGGGTGGACGGCGTTCATAAAACTTTGCCTGCATTGACGCAAGCGGCGATTTTGAACGTCGCGAACGACGCGCTTTTAGAGGACGTGACGGACGGCGTGAATCGTTTTCGTACGACGAGTCCGTCCTATCTCGTTTTAGCGTCTATCGAATACGCCGAAGCGTATATGAGCGAGCGCGGGCGGGCGTTTTTCCCGTCGTTGAGAATAAAAATAAACGAGATGAAGAGACGGTTGTCCGCCGTCGGATATGCTTTTTTACCGAACGACGATCTCTTAAAATTGGTCGTCGATATGAAGTCTGTCGGAATTTCTTCCGATTACGCGGAAGAATATCTCATGCGGAAACGCATTTATCTTGAAATGAACGACGGACGGTATCTTTTGTTTATGCTTTCGCCGTATCCGAATATGCGTTCGTTAAGAGCGTTAGAGCGCGCGTTGAAACGCTTGGTCAAAGAGCGTTCTTCCCGAAGCCCCTACGGAGAGCGTGCCTTTTCGGCGGCCGGGGAACGAAAAATGTCCTATTTGCAGGCGGTGGAAAAGGAAAAATCCGAATGGATTCCCGTCGAACGGTCGGCAGGCAGAATCGCCGCCGTTAACGCCGGTTCGTTTCCGCCTTGTATTCCATACGTTATCGCAGGGGAAGCGATTACCGCGGAGAATGCGGACTTATTAAAGCGTACCGAGCATGCGTTCGGCGTGTCGGACGGAAAAATCAAAGTAGTGAAAGAGAACAATGAAAGGTAAATTTATTACGTTCGAGGGATGCGAGGGCGTCGGTAAGTCGCGGCAAATCTCGCTTTTGGAAGGTTATCTCAAAGAAAACGGTGTGGATTACGTGTTGACGCGCGAACCGGGCGGTTCGCCCGTTGCGGAGAAAATCCGTTCGGTTATTTTAGATCGGAAAAATTCGGAGATGACCGACGAATGCGAGGCGCTTTTATATGCCGCCGCGCGCGCGCAGAACTTAAAGGATACCGTGATTCCGGCTCTCGAACAGGGCAAATTGGTCGTATGCGACCGTTATTTGGATTCGTCTTACGCGTACCAGGCGTATGCGCGCAGATTGGGCATGGAATATATTCGGAGCATCAACGAATTCGCGCTGTCTTATTTGCCGAACGCGACTCTTTTTTTGAATTTATCGCCCGAAGACGCGTTCCGCCGAAAGGGAGGCGCGGATCGTTCGGATCGCGTCGAACTTGCCGGTATGGAATTTCACAAACGGGTGTATCGGGGATATCTTGCCGTCTTGGAAGCGGAGCCCGAACGTATCGTCAATATCGATTGCAGCGGCGCGATCGAGCAGACGCACGCTAAAATTTTATCGGCGTTAAGGGAAAAGGGAATTCTTTTATGAATTATGAAGCACTCGTCAAAAGCACCGCCGCGTATCGAATCGCGGCTCGAGATAAAGAAGAGGGGCGGTTGAGCCACGCGTATCTCGTTCTCTGTCAGGACGGGGTGTATTTGCGGCGGTATTTGAATTTGTTTGCGAAGTTGATTCTCTGTGAGGATCGGGAATTTTGCGGCGTTTGTCGGATTTGCTCGTTGGTCGGACGGGAAAAATATCCGGATATGACGGTTTTTCCCACGGCGGAGGGGGATAAGATCAAAACGGAGGATATCGACTTTTTAGTCGAGGACAGTTACGTTAAGCCCTACGAGGGGAACAGAAAGTTATACGTGCTGGCGGGTGCGGAGAACATGACGCCTGCCGCGCAAAATAAATTATTAAAGACGTTGGAAGAGCCTCCGTCAAACGTTCATATTCTGTTAGGCGCAACGTCCGAATACGGACTTTTGCCCACCGTGCTTTCGCGCGTACGGCGGTTGGAAATTCATTCGTTTTCCGATCAAACGTTGCTTTCTGCGATGGAAAAGGACTTTCCCGATCGCGAGCGGTTGACTGCGGCGATATGGAACGGGGACGGCTCGCTCGGCAAAGCGGAAACCCTTTACGACGATAAAAAACTTTCCGAAGTGACCGATCTCGCCGTGCGCGTGGTGACCGAAATGAATTCGAGCGCGGACGTTTTGGATTTTTCGGGAGAGATCGCAAGGCAATCGCTTTCGGATTTTTTGTCCGTTTTGCAACTTTTGTATCGCGATTTGATCATGGCGGCGGAGGGGCAAGAAGCGCTCGTGCAAAATCGCGCGGCGTTTGCCCGTACGAGAAGCGCGCTCGCTCGTTATCCGAAAGGGGCGTTGTATCGCGCTTCCGAAGCGATTACCGAGGCTTTTTGCCGCAAGACGTTCAACGCGACGGACGGTATGCTTACCGAGTGGCTCTTATTTCAAATATTGGAAGGGAAATATAAATGGCAAAAATTGTAGGAATTAAATTTAAAAACACCGCTAAAGTGTATTATTTCGCGCCCACCGATCGGGATTATGAGGTCGGATCGAACGTCGTCGTGGAAACGGCTCGCGGCTTGGAATGCGGTACGGTCGTGTTCGGGGTGAAAGACGTTCCGGACAAAGAGGTCGTACAACCTTTGAAGCCGGTCGTGCGCAAGGCGACGAAAAAAGACGAGGAAAACATAAAGCGCAACGAGGAGCGTATTCCCGAGGCGATGAAAACCGCCGCGGAGAAAATCGAAAAGCACGGCTTAAAGATGAAATTGGTCGGTTGCGAGTTTACGTTCGACGGCAAAAAGGTGGTCTTTTATTTTACGGCGGACGGCAGAGTGGATTTCCGCGAATTGGTAAAGGATCTCGCCGCTACGTTCCGCAGTCGTATCGAACTTCGTCAGGTGGGAATCCGCGATGAAACCAAACTCTTGGGCGGAATCGCGCCTTGCGGTAGGGCGTGCTGCTGTTCGGGAAGTATTTCGGATTTCAAAAAGGTTTCCATAAAAATGGCAAAGACGCAGGGACTTTCGCTGAATCCGTCTAAAATCAGCGGTCTGTGCGGCAGATTGATGGGTTGTTTACAATATGAAAATTATTATTACAGCGACGTGTTCAAGAAGATGCCGAAAGTCGGAAGCACGGTGGAAACGGCAGACGGCAAGGGACAAGTCGTGTCCAACAATATGCTGATGATGCAGGTCAAGGTGAAGATCCTCGGCGCGGACGGACAGGAAACGTACAAGGATTTTCCCGTAAAAGAGGTCAAATTCAAGCGCGGAAGTCAGCCGGAAACAGAAAAAGACGAAATTCCGGAAGAAGTAAAGGAAATTTTAGATTAAATCTCTTAACAAATTCAAAATTTTGTGATAGAATATAAAGAACAAATCAAATCAGTGGAGGAATGAAACGATGGCTTACAAAATCAGCGATGCTTGCATTCAGTGCGGTGCTTGCGCGGATACCTGCCCGGTCGGTGCGATCAGCGAAGGAGATACGCAATACGTAATCGATGCGGATACCTGCATTTCCTGCGGTTCTTGTGCGGCGGGCTGCCCGGTTGAAGCGATTTCCGAAGAGTAATTGCAAAGCATGTAAGCGCGCCTTTCGGCGTGCTTTTTTTTGCCTTAAAAAGGAGAACCTTTTATGATTACGCGCGAGTATTTGGACGATTCACACGTCATTTATCAGGACGACGCGCTCTATCGATTTACGTCGGACGCGGTTTTACTGTCGCATTTCGCGACGGTGAAAAAAGGGGACGCGGTGGCGGATTTCTGCGCCGGATCGGGAATCGTCGGACTGAACTTATTTTTACTGCATTCCGAGATTGCGCACGTGACGTTGGTGGAACTGCAACAGTCCCTTTGCGCGCTTGCTTCCCGTTCGGTGGAAGAAAACGGCTTTTCGGATCGGTTTTCGGTTGTCAACGAGCGCGTGCAAACTTTTTCGGAACGCGCGTATGCGGGGAAGTTTTCGCTCGTCGTGGCGAATCCGCCCTACTGCGAGTTGAAAAGCGGCTTGATCAGCGAGGGTGATTCATCCGCGCTCGCGCGGTGGGAACTTGCGTTGACACTGACCGAATTGATTGAAAGCGCGGCTAACGCGTTGAAGTTCGGCGGACGGCTTGCGCTCGCGCACCGCGCCGATCGGTTGACGGACGTATTGAGCGAAATGCGCCGTTTTCACATCGAGCCGAAGCGATTGCATTTGTTTTCGGGCGGTCGAAAAAAAGAAGGATATTTGATTTTGGTCGAGGGCGTCAAGGGTGGTAAAAAGGGACTGTCCGTGACGATCGATCGGAATTAACGGAGAATGATTATGCTGTATCTCGTTGCTACGCCTATCGGGAATATGGGCGATATTACGTTGCGCGCGATCGAAACCTTAAAGGCGGTCGATCTCATCGCGTGCGAAGATACCAGACGGTCTGCGGAATTGCTGTCCCGTTTGGAAATAAAAAAGACGTTGATTTCTTGTCATAAGTTCAACGAGCGGGAAAGCGGAGAACGCATTTTGTCGCTGTTGCGAGAGGGGAAAAACGTTGCGGTGATTACGGACGCCGGCATGCCCGTCATTTCCGATCCGGGCAATTTGCTCGTTTCCATGCTGATCGAGGCAGGGGAATCGTACACTGTCATTCCGGGCGCGTGCGCTTGTGTGACCGCGCTTGCTATGAGCGGATTGAATGCCGAACGGTTTTGTTTTCTCGGCTTTTTGCCCGAAAAGGCGTCTGCAAGAGAAACGCTGTTGCGCGCGTATCAAAACACGGACGCGACGTTATTGTTTTATTCCGCGCCGCACGACGTAGCAAAGGACGTAAAAACCCTCTATTCGGTTTTGGGCGATCGTCGCGCCGTTGCCGTGCGCGAATTGACGAAATTGTACGAAGAACGCGTGGAATTTTCGCTTGCCGACGGCTATCCGAAAGAAGCGCGCGGAGAGTTTGTTTTATTGGTTGAGGGCGCAAAGAAAGAATGCGAATGGAACGCGCTTTCTCCGCAAGAGCATATCGCGCGTTATCGCGCGCTCGGAATGGATAAAAAAGAGGCGTTAAAGGCGGCTGCGAAAGATCGCGGCGTGCGGAAGAGCGATCTTTATGCCTACACGATCGAGGACGGAACGGAGAATTAACCGCTCCGTTTTTCTATAAAAACTTTGACGGAGTGCAGCGATCAAAAAAGTTCGTTGCGTAATTTTTTTAAGATTTTGCGAAAAGACAGGGCGAATAAGACTTAAAACGCGTCTTTTTCGTCGAAAAAACGGTCGAACAAGTGATACCGTTCGGGATGAAAGAGCGCGGTATACATGCGGTCGCGGACGAACGGAACGTCCTTTTTGATATTGTTAATCACGTCTTTCACGTATTCGCGCTTGGTTTTTTTGTTGGCAGGACAACAACTTTTACAAACGGGCAGGTCTTTTGCATAAGATATAATATCCCGTTCTTCCAGATAGACCATGGGACGGATAAACGTCAGTTTGGTGCGGTCGAGATAGACTTTCGGAGCGCAAGTGGAAAGCCGCCCCTCGTAGAAAAGGGAGAGCAGCAT
>CAYRPB010000072.1:0-1077 GCA_964426105.1 uncultured Clostridia bacterium
TTGTTGCCTTAACAAAATAAAAAAAGGAGAAAAAAAATGGATTTTAACAGCACGGTAAAGGGAAGCGCATTGGAAGGATTTTATCCGACAGGCTGGGATTTTGAACGAATCGACGCTTGTATTGACGCACCCGAAAAAATTACGGAAAGACAGCCGCATTGGAACAAGGATTTTACCCCTGTACAATGCAACGATTTAAGCGAATTTGAAGCTTATATGGGACATGAAATCGCCATGCAGATCAAGTTAGCAAGCGATCGTAAAGAAAAAATCGCGTTTATTCTTCCCGTCGGACCTATGGGAATGTATAAATGGGTGGTATATTTTCTGACGGCATGGAAAGTTTCTTGCAAGCACGTATACACGTTCAACATGGACGAATGGGCGGACGGAGAAGGCAACACGCTCCCGTCCGACAATCCCGGCTCTTTTCAGTACGCCATGGAGCACGCTTTATTTAATCCGCTCGGCGAATTGACCGTCCCGAAAACGCAGAGAAATTTTGCGACAAGAGAAAATCTCCCCTCTTACCCAGAAAAAATCGCAACGTTAAAAGCGGAAGGCGCAAAACTCGTTTTAGTTTACGGAATCGGCAGAATGTGCCATATCGCTTTTTGGGAGCCAACCTTTGCAGCAGATTACGCGACTGCCGCGGATTGGGAAAAAGCACCGTATCGGATAGCGGCGAAAATTCATCCGTTGACCGTCGAACAAAACGCTTTGACAAGTTTCAAATCCCGTACGCCGCTCGTCCCCTGTCGCGCAAACACGATAGGACCGGGGTTGTTTTTACAAGCGGATTATGCAATCGGCGGCGCGGACGGAACGCTCGGCAGAGGGATGCAATGGCAAGGGTTATCCTTATGGATGACGCTGCGTCACAAAAAAACGCCTTGGATTACGTCGTCGTATATTCCGTCCTTAGCCGGAAAACTCTTCTTCTTAAAAGAACTCGCAGGACCGCTCGTCGCGGAGTGTAACTGAGATGAAAAAAGGAATTGCCGTAGCAGGAACGATTCTCGTCGATAAGTTGAACGAGATATCCGCTTACCCGAACGTCGGCGAACTGACGAAAAT
>CAYRPB010000072.1:1177-7957 GCA_964426105.1 uncultured Clostridia bacterium
TTCTTTGTTTATTCCGGAACAAACGCGCAGTTCGGCGTCGAGGACGTTCCGCTATTGAATACGGACGTTAAAATGTTGCATTTGGGATATTTGCTTTTGCTTGATAAAATCGACGCAGGAGAAGGCGCAATCCTTTTGAAAAAGGCGCAAGATCTCGGTATATCGACGTCCATCGATCTCGTGAGCGAAAATTCCGATCGATATTCCCTCGCGTTGCCGTGCTTGCAATATACGAACAATCTGATTATAAACGAATCGGAAGCAGGAAAATTGACGGGAATCCAACCCCTAAAAGAAAATATCCGCACGATTTGCGAAAAACTTATGGAATATGGCGTACATGAACGCGTAATCGTTCATTGTCCCGAATACGGCGTTTGTTTGAGCCGTAACGCGTACACGATAGTCCCCTCTTACGACTTGCCGGACGATTTTATTCAAGGCACGACGGGCGCAGGCGACGCCTTTTGCGCAGGCGCGCTGTACGCTATTCACGAGGGGTGGTCAAACGAAACGTTGTTAGAATTTGCTTCCGCAGCCGCAGTTGCCGCGCTTTCGGAAGTAGCCGCGACGAGCGGCGTGAAAAGCGAAGCGGAAATCCAACGCCTTTGCGCAAACTTAAACAGGAGAAACATATGTTAGTTAACTTAAAGGAAATTCTGACGATCGCGGAACAAGAAAAGAACGCGGTCGGCATGTTCAACGCGACCGGATTCGACAGTCTGCAAGCGATTATCGGCGCGGCGGAAGAGTTGAATCGCCCCGTTATCATCGCGCACGCGGAAGTACACAACGTGTATAACGATATTTCTTTCGTCGGTCCTGCCATGATCGCCGCGGCAAAAAACGCAAAAGTACCCGTTTGCGTGCATCTCGATCACGGAACGAGCAGAAAAATGATCGATCGCGCGTTACAAATCGGCTTTACCTCCGTCATGATCGACGCGTCGGCACTCCCCTATATCGAAAACGAACGAATCACGAAAGAAATTACGGAAATCGCTCATGCAACGGGCGTAAGCGTCGAAGCGGAACTCGGACGATTGGTTACGGGCGAAAGCGGCGAACACACGCTTAAAAACGCAAAAGCAGAAGATTTTTACACCGATCCGAACGAAGCGAAAACGTTTTGCGAACGGACGGGCGTAGACGCCTTGGCGATTGCGTTCGGAACGGCGCACGGTTTTTACACGGCACAACCCAAACTCGATTTCGACGTGGTGAAAAACGTTGCCGCAGCAACGGGACTTCCCCTCGTTATGCACGGCGGAAGCGGCGTAAACGAAGATGGCTTCCGTAAAGCGATTCAAAACGGAATTCGTAAAATCAATTACTATTCCTATATGTCTAAAGCAGGATATACGGCGGCAAAGGCCCTCGTCGAAAAAGGAACGACCAACTACTTGCATGACGTAGAATACGCGGCAATGCAAGCGATGAAAGAGGACGTAAAAAAAGCAATCGCAATCTTTTCGGAATCGTAAAAAAATTTTAATTTAAAATAAAACGGCACGCCGAACTTTGTTTTTTACAAAGCCAGACGTGCTTTTTTATTGATTTTTTCCGCGAATTTAAAAACGATTATTTTCTGTCTTTAAGTGCGACGTATTCCAAAGGCTGTGCAATACTGACGTAAGCCGGTCTTATGATACGGCTGGAGTTTAACAATTCTTCGATTCTGTGCGCACTCCACCCGGCGACTCGCGCGACCGCGAAAATCGGCGTAAAAAGTTCCGTCGGCAAACCGAGCATTTTGTAGGCAAATCCGCTGTAAAAGTCAACGTTCGCGCTCACGCCCTTATATATTTTCCGCTTCTTTTCGATCAAGTCCGTCGCAATTTCTTCCACGCTCGCATACAATGCGTATTCGCGCTCGAAGCCCTTTTCCTCGGACAGCCGTCTTACGAATTCCTTAAAAATCACCGCACGCGGATCGGATATCGAATAAATCGCGTGCCCTACACCGTAAATCAAACCGCTGCGATCCCCTGCTTTTCCGTCCAACAACGCCTCGATATAAGCGCTCAACTCATCCCGATCGGACCAATCGGACACGTTCGCTTTGATATCGTCGAACATTTCGATCACCTTTCGGTTCGCGCCGCCGTGCTTAGAGCCTTTTAACGAACAAAGCGCAGCCGTAAACGCGGAATAGGTATCCGTCCCGGACGAGGTGACGACGCGCGTGGTAAACGTGGAATTGTTTCCGCCTCCGTGCTCGGCGTGCAAAATAAACGCAATATCCAAAACGCGCGCTTCCAATTCGGTAAATCTTCCGTCCGGACGAAGCAAGTGTAAAACGTTTTCCGCCGTGGAATACTCTTTCACGGGCGAATGAATGATCAAACTCTTCCCCTCGTTGTAATGGATATGCGCTTGATACGCATAAACAGCCAACAACGGAAACACCGCGATCATCTGAATACACTGCCGCAAAATATTTTCGACGCTCGTATCCGCAACGTTGGTATCGTAAGAATATAACGTAAGCACACTGCGCGAAAGAGAATTCATGATATCCCCGTTCGGCGCTTTCAAGATAACGTCCCGAACAAAATTCGTCGGAAGCGTGCGATATTCGGACAGGGTGTCGCAAAATTCGTCCAATTCCGCCGCGTTCGGCAATTTATTGAATAACAAAAGATACGCCGCTTCTTCGTATCCGCGATGACGCGAAACGTCGTAATTGCGAATCAAATCCCGAACGTCTATTCCGCGATAGTAAAGTTCGCCCGGAATGGAAACGTATTTCCCGTTTTCTTCGCGTTTTCCGTTGACAATGGATATATCCGTCAAGCCGGCGACGACGCCCGCCCCCGATTGATCGCGCAAACCGCGTTTAACATCGTATTTTTCATAAAGCGACTGATCGAATTTATCGTTTTTTTCACAACGAACGGCAAGCCGTTTGATCGTTTCCGTTATTTCAGAATAGTGTTTCACGTAAGTCGCCTCCTTTGAATTTTTGTAATAATATCATAATTGTTTTAATTTGTCAACAAAAATCAAACGAAAAAGCGTGAGATTTCATTGCAAATCGACTAAATATATTCAAAAAATTCGATAAATATGCAGTCCCAAAGTCAACCGTCCGTAAAAATTTTCTTACAGTCCCGATTACAGCCGCAATTTACTTGCTTTTTCGCTCGAAAAAATCTAAAATAATAGAGAAAAACGAATCTTTTGGAGATCACGATGAAAAAGACGAAAATTATATGTACGATCGGTCCTTCGAGCGAATCGGAAGAGGTTTTAACGCAAATGGCACTTGCCGGCATGAACGTGGCAAGACTTAATTTTTCGCACGGAACACACGAGGAACACGCAAAAAAAATCGAGACGATCAAGCGCGTCCGCGAAAAACTCAATCTTCCACTCTCCATCATGTTGGATACGAAAGGTCCGGAATACCGCATTAAAACGTTCCGAAACGGGAGCATCTTCTTAAAGGACGGCGATACCTTTTCCTTTACCTCCGAAGAGATCGAGGGCGACGAACACCGCGTTTCCGTGTCCTATAAACCGATGATCGAGGAGTTGAGTTTAGGCGATCGCATTTTGCTTAACAACGGGCTTTTGATCTTTGAAGTCAAGGAACTCACCGATACGGACGCGGTATGCACCGTAATCGCCGGCGGAGAACTCAGCAACCGCAAAAGCATGAGTTTCCCGAACAAGGTATTAAGTCAAGTTTACCTCAGCGAACAAGATAAAGAAGATCTGCTGTTCGGAATCGAACACGACGTCGATTTCGTCGCGTGCTCGTTCGTTTCCGACAAAGAAAACCTGAACGACGTAAGAAACTTTTTACGGGCGCACGGCGGAGAAAATATCGACTTGATCGCGAAGATCGAAAATCGATCCGGCGTCGATCATATCGAGGATATTATCGAAGCAAGCGACGGCATTATGGTCGCACGCGGCGATATGGGCGTGGAAATTCCGTTCGAGGAACTTCCCGCTATTCAAAAAATGTTAATTCAAAAGTGCCGTATGCTCGGCAAACGCGTTATCACCGCGACCGAAATGTTGGAATCCATGATCGAAAAGCCCCGCCCCACGAGAGCGGAAATCTCGGACGTTGCAAACGCCGTCTACGACGGAACGAGCGCGATTATGCTTTCCGGCGAAACGGCGATGGGAAAGCACCCCGTTTTGACCGTACAGACCATGAGTCGCATTGCCGAAGCGACGGAATCGAATATCGATTACGCAAAGCGTTTCCGTAATTCGGAATTCAAAATCAGAAGCACTTTGGACGCGATCTCCCATGCGACCTGCTCGGTTGCGATCGACGTCGACGCGGAATTAATGGTTATCTGCACGCGCAGCGGCTGCACGGCACGCATGGTTTCGCGCTTCCGCTCCCCCATCAATATTCTCGGCATGACGACGGACGAGCGCGTTTGGAGAAAACTCGCGCTTTCTTGGGGCGTGATACCCGTTATGGCGGAAGAGTTTCAATCGACGGACGTCCTCTTTTACCACGCGATCGCGGCGGCGAAGAGCAATCATTTAGCAAAAAAAGGCGACAAGATCGTTATTACCGCCGGTTCGCCGAACGGAAAACCGGGTAACACCAACTTAATTAAAATCGAAACCGTTTAACGCATATTAGCGCGAATCGTTTCAAATAAACGATCGAAACAAACAGCCCGTAATCTTCTTTTGAAGCGTTACGGGCTGTTTGTTTATGATTTTATTCTGTTTTTTAAATGAAAACCGTTTTTACAGATACAAAAAGCGTCGTTAAACAGTTCTTTCGGTTATAAAACGAACGGTTGCGTCCGCAAATAAGCGATTTACCATAAGGTCTAGTTTTAAAAGATTGCGAGCAAAGAAAAATTGATCGACCGCTTCCCATAAAAACACCCAGGCGGCAATATCCATCACCTCGTACAGTACCGTCAATCCGGATGTGAGACGTTCCACCAGCAGCATAGCGACAAGCAACAGCACGCCGATCAAACCCATAAAAAAACTCACAAAGCCGTTTCTGCGATACCGCTGCGCCGTGGAAACGACGCGATCGTCCAGATAATGCTCGACCGCTCTTTTCGCAACTTCTTCTTCAAGCGCGACACCCTCTGCCAAATGAAAATGAACGGCAAATTCCGTTTCTTTGGGCGCGCCCTTCAGTTTTGTTTCGATATACTCGCCCAGCGAGCCGTCGATCATCGGGACAGCTTTTGTGCAATAAGGCGAAAAAAACGCATCCTCGCTTTTGATACCGACGTCGATGACGACGCGGTTATGCTCGTCGCGCACGCGGTGCTCTGCACGAAAATCGGCGCGTTTTTCTGCACTCGCGATCGCCTCCTTTACCGTGCGAATCATTGCAGTTCCTCTATTTCGGCAATCAATTTCTTGCGGATATCCAAATACTTATCCAACTTTTCACGCTCGCCGTCGACGAGGTTCTTGGGGGCTTTTTCCAAGAAGCCCTTATTCATGAGTTTGGCACTCGCGCGCTTAATCTCTTCTTCCGTCTTTTCAAGTTCGTTTTTCAGCCGCGCGATCTCCTTTTCGGTATCCACCAACTCACCCAACGGAATATAAAGTTCGAAACCCTCGCCGATAAAGGAAACCGTTTTTTCGGTCAACTCGGATTTTTCCTCGATAAAGGAAATCTCGCTGACGCCTGCCAACTTCTGAATATAGACCGATCCGTTTCCGATCGCGCTTTTCAAAGCGGTCTTGACAAACAAACGAACCTTTTTGGACGGTGCTGCGCCTACCTGTGCTTTTAAGTTACGAACCGCCTTAATGACAGCCATAACCGGTTCCATATTCTTTTTCGCCTTTGCATAGTTGAGTTTTGCGTTATAGTGCGGAAATTCCGAAACCATAATACTGCCCTTTGCTGTCGGCAAATTTCCGTAAATCTCTTCCGTAATGAACGGAACGAACGGATGCAACAACTTCAACGTATTTTCCAACACATACACAAGAACGCTGATCGTATCCGCACGCTTGCGGTCGTCCTCGCCGTACAAAACAGGCTTTGTCAACTCGATATACCAATCGCAGAAATCGCTCCACACAAAATCGTAAAGCGCGGCGGAGGCAAGCCCCAACTCATATTTTTCCATATTAACGGTAACCTCGCGGACGACGTGATTGAGTTTGGAAATAATCCATTTATCCGCCGCCGTCAATTTACATTCGGAAAGGGGCTTCACCGTCACGTTTTCCGCATTCATCAACACGAACTTGGACGCGTTCCAAATCTTATTCATATAATTGCGTGCGCCCTCTAACTTTTCCCGAGAAAAACGCGTGTCGCTTCCAGCAGAAATTCCGTTGACGAGCGAGAAACGCAAGGGATCTGCGCCGAATTCGGAGATGATTTCAAGCGGATCGATGCCGTTGCCGAGCGATTTGCTCATCTTTCTCCCCTCTGCGTCGCGCACGATTCCGTGAATCAATACATCCTTAAACGGAATCCGTTTCATATGCTCCAATCCGGAGAAAATCATGCGAGCAACCCAGAAAAAGATAATGTCGTACGCGGTGACGAGAATGTCCGTCGGATAGAAATATTCGAGATCGGGCGTCTTTTCAGGGAAACCGAGCGTAGAAAACGGCCACAGCGCGGAAGAGAACCACGTATCCAAAACGTCCTCGTCTTGATGAATATGCGTGCTTCCGCACTTCGAACAAACGGTCACATCCTCTTTTTCCACCATAACCGCTCCGCAATCTTCACAATAAAACGCCGGAATCCGATGTCCCCACCAAAGTTGACGAGAAATACACCAATCGCGAATATTTTCCATC
>CAYRPB010000073.1:0-7714 GCA_964426105.1 uncultured Clostridia bacterium
CGGACGCACAGTTCGCAGGTTCTTCGTCCGTTCCGGCGCACGTCGAAATGATGGGCTTGATCGGCATGGGCAACAACCCGATGGTCGGCGCGTCCGTTGCGGTTGCCGTTGCGGTCGAAGAGGCGATGAGCAAATAAACGAAAAAGTAACGGAAAGGGCTTCTCGAAAGCCCTTTTTTGTATCTTTTTAAAAGGTCGATTTGCGGAAAACAAGCGTTATTTGCTTGACATCGCGTTCTCCGTTTTGTATACTGAAATCTATTAAACGAGGGTATTTTTTCCGCCGTTTTCGCACGGCAAAGAGAGGAGAAGAATATGAACGACAGAGCAGAACTCAATCGAAATTTGGCACAGATGTTAAAGGGCGGCGTGATTATGGACGTTACCACACCCGAACAAGCGCGGATCGCCGAGGAAGCAGGTGCTTGCGCGGTTATGGCATTGGAGCGGATTCCGGCGGATATCCGTGCGGCGGGCGGCGTTTCGCGTATGTCCGATCCCAAGATGATTAAGGGAATCCAAGAGGCGGTTTCCATTCCCGTTATGGCGAAGTGCCGCATCGGACATTTCGGAGAAGCGCAGATTTTACAAGCGATCGAGATCGATTATATCGACGAATCAGAGGTGCTTTCGCCGGCAGACGACGTTTACCATATCGACAAGACGAAATTCGCCGTACCGTTCGTGTGCGGAGCAAAAGACTTGGGCGAGGCGCTTCGCAGAATCAACGAGGGTGCGTCCATGATTCGTACGAAAGGCGAACCGGGCACGGGCGACGTGGTGCAGGCTGTGCGCCATATGCGCAAAATGATGTCCGAAATTCGCCGTCTTGCCGCTTGTGCGGAGGATGAACTTTACGAAGAGGCGAAAAAGTTGCAAGTTCCCTACGAACTTGTAAAATCCGTGCACGATAACGGAAAACTTCCCGTCGTTAATTTCGCCGCAGGCGGAATCGCGACGCCGGCGGACGCTTCCATGATGATGCAGTTAGGTGCAGAAGGCGTATTTGTCGGTAGCGGTATTTTTAAATCCGGCAATCCGGCAAAGCGTGCGCGCGCGATCGTGCAAGCAGTCACGAATTACACGGATGCGAAACTCATTGCAAAACTCAGCGAGGATTTGGGGGAAGCGATGGTCGGTATCAACGAGCAGGAGATCGCCCTTCTCATGGCGGAGCGCGGCAAATAATGCTGGGTGTTTTATGCTTACAGGGCGCGTTTATCGAGCATATCCGCGTATTCCGTTCGCTCGGCGCGGAAACAGTGGAAATTCGCCAGAAAAAAGATTTGCTTGAAAATCGTCTGGACGGCATTGTTCTTCCGGGCGGAGAATCCACCGTTATGGGAAAACTCTTAAAGGAGTTGGATCTGGAAGAAGATTTGCGGCGGAAAATTCAAAGCGGAACGCCCGTGTTCGGGACTTGCGCCGGGCTGATTTTACTTGCGGAACGGGTTGTGAACGATCGCTCGTATTTGGCGACCATGGATATCGGGGTTCGCCGCAACGCTTACGGCAGGCAACTCGGCAGTTTTGCGACGGTTTCTTCGTTCGGAAAATTAAGTGACGTTCCGATGACTTTTATTCGCGCGCCCTATATCGAGAACGTCGGGAAATCGGTCGACGTACTTTCGGTTGTGGACGGAAAGATCGTCGCTGCCCGACAGGGAAATCAATTGGTTACGGCGTTTCACCCCGAATTAACGGGCGATACGCGGATTCACGCTTATTTTTTGGACATGATGAAAAATGCGTGAAAAATCGCTTGACAAAGGAATAGAAACAGAGTACAATATCGGGTGTAAAGAAATTTCGCTTTACACCCTCTTGTTATTATAAAGCGTCGTGCCGTTTGCACGGTGCGGAAAAGGGGAGCGGCAATATGTCCAAAGATTTACGGTATGCGTCTTTAGCGTTATTGTATCGCGCGTTGTTGACGCCCTATCAACGGGAATTGGTGACCGACTACTTTTTGTTGGATCTTTCGATGGGGGAAATTTCCGCCGAGCGCGGAATTACCCGTCAATGCGTGAACGACGGTCTGAAAAAGGCGAAAGAGCATCTGGACGCGTTCGAAGCGGCGTTAAAACTTTCGGAAAAGGCGGAACGGTTGAATGCTGTCGCCGATCGAATCGAGTCGGGCGATGGCGGAAAGGAAATCGCGGACGAATTGCGCAATCTTTTCGAGGAGTCATAAATGGCGGCTTTTGCGAGTTTAAGCGAAAAACTGAATCATATATTCTCAAAAATGACCAAACGGGGGCGTCTGACCGAACTTGAAATCAAGCAGGCGATGCGCGAAGTGCGGATCGCGCTGTTGGAGGCGGACGTCAATATCAACGTCGTCAAGCAGTTTACGGCGGCGGTTTCCGAAAAGGCGGTCGGGCAAGAGATCTTGAAGAGTCTTTCTCCGACGCAGCAGGTGATAAAAATCGTCAACGAAGAATTGATTTCGTTGATGGGCGAGAAAAACGTCAAACTTGAAGTTGCTCCCAAGCCTCCTACCGTTATCATGATGGCGGGGTTACAGGGCGCAGGGAAAACGACGCTTTGCGGCAAATTAGCGCTTTTATTGAAAAAACAAGGGAAAAAGCCCCTTTTGGTTGCGTGCGACGTTTATCGCCCGGCGGCGATCAATCAACTTCGCGTCGTCGGAGAAAAGGCAGGCTGCGATGTGTTTGAACAGGGACAGGGTAATCCCGTCAAAATCGCTGCGGCAGGCGTCAAGCACGCCGTATCGTACGGATTCGACACCGTGATCATCGACACGGCAGGGCGCTTGCAGATTGACGAAAATCTGATGCGCGAACTTGAATTGATCAAAAAAGAGGTCAATCCGACGGAAATTCTGCTTACGGTAGACGCGATGACCGGTCAGGTCGCCGTCGAGGTTGCGGATACGTTCAATAAGCGTTTAGAAGTCACCGGCTTGGTTTTGACAAAGTTAGACGGCGATACGCGCGGCGGCGCAACGCTTTCCATGCGCGCCGTTACGGGGAAGCCTGTTAAGTTTTGTTCGGTTGGAGAAAAACTTTCCGATTTAGAGCCTTTTTATCCCGATCGTATGGCGAGTCGTATCCTCGGCATGGGGGACGTGCTGACGTTGATCGAAAAGGCGGAATCGGCAATTAGCGAAGAACAAGCCAAGAAGATGGAGAAAAAACTTCGCGATATGTCCTTTACGTTTGAGGATTATCTCGAACAGATGGAAACTATGAAGAAGATGGGCGGTTTGGCGGACGTTTTGTCCATGATGCCGGGGTTCAATCGCGCGAAGATCAATCCGAAAGACTTGGACGAGAGCAAATTGGACGGGATCAAGGCGATCATCTATTCGATGACTCCGCGCGAGCGGAGAGATCCGTCTATTATCAATTCATCGCGCAAAATTCGGATTGCAAAGGGTGCCGGGAAAGACGTGCAAGACGTCAACCGTTTATTAAAGCAGTTCGAGCAGACCAAGCAGATGATGAAACAGTTAAAAAACAATAAACGTTTTCAATTTTAAAAAACAATATCGGAGGATAAACAAATGGCAGTAAAAATGAGATTAACCAGAATGGGCGACAAGAAATCTCCCTTCTATCGGATTGTCGTAACCGACAGCAGAAACGCGCGTGACGGCGCTTACATCGACAAAGTCGGTCATTATAATCCGCTTACCGTTCCCGCAGAAATCGTTCTGGACGCGGAAAAGGCAAAGGATTGGATTTCCAAGGGCGTACAGCCGACCGAAACCGTAAAAGCGATTCTCGTGCAGCAGGGCGTTATCGAAAAGCCGGCGAAACTTTCCGCTCCCAAGACGAAAGTCAGAAAGAAGAAATAAGGAAGTGACAAGATGGTAGAATTGATCAAGTTCGTTGTCAATCAGTTTGCGGAAAAACCCGAACTGATCACTTACGACATGGTCGAAAAGGGCAACGAAGTTACCGTAACCGTGACGCTCGACGAGTCCGATATGGGTAAAGTCATCGGTCGTCAGGGCAAGATCGCAAAGGCGCTTCGCACGATCGTGAAAGCGGCTTCCGCGAAAGAAAGCAAACGTTATAATATCGAAATTAAAGAACGCGGGGAATAAAATTCCCCCCTTTTGCTATATGGAAGAAAAATTAGTAATCGGAGAAATCGTAAAGCCTCAGGGGATTATGGGCGAGATGAAAATTAAGCCTTACACGGACGACGTGTCGCGGTTTCGAACCTTAAAACAAGTATACGTATCGGGCGAATCGCATCGCGTGCTAAACGCGCGCATTGCGGCGGACGCCGTGTACCTCTCTCTTTCGGGCGTGCCCGACCGTACCGCGGCGGAACGCTTGCGCGGCAGTTTTTTGGAAGTTCCGCGCGAGGACGCCGCGCCTCTCCCGGACGGCAGATATTATATCGTAGACGTTCTCGGTTCTGCTCTTTTGACAGAAACGGGGGAGCGATTGGGCGTTATTACGGATATCCGTCCTTCTTACGTCGATCTGTATACGATTCGGACGGAATCGGGCAAGACGGCGACTTTTCCGCTGTTAAAGGACGCCTTGATTTCCGTCGATATTCAAAAAAAGGAGGTCGTCGTATCCGCAAAGAGGTTCGGCGAAATCGCAGTCTATGAGGATTGACGTTTTAACGCTGTTCCCGGATATGTTCGCACCCCTTTCGGAGAGCATTATCGGAAGAGCGGTCAAAGAGGGTAAGTTGGAAATCAACGTGCACGATATTCGTCCGTACAGCAAGGATAAGCATAAAAAATGCGACGATTATACGTTCGGCGGCGGCGCTGGTATGATTATGATGCCCCAGCCGATTGCGGATTGTATCGCCGCGGTCGATCCCGAACACGAGGCGAAGCGATTTTTCCTTTCGCCCAAGGGGCGTACGTTTTCGCAAGCGATGGTAAAAGAACTTGCCGCATACGATCGGATTTTGTTGTTGTGCGGACATTACGAGGGCGTGGATCAACGCGTGTTGGATTTGTTTATGGACGGCGAAATTTCGCTGGGCGACTTCGTTTTGACAGGCGGTGAAATTCCCGCCATGGCGGTGACGGACGCGGTTGCGCGTTACGTGGGCGGCGTGATTAAGGCGGAATCCCTCGAAAAAGAGAGTTTTTCGGAGGGGCTTTTGGAATATCCGCAATATACTCGTCCGCAAGAATTTATGGGGCTGACCGTGCCCGACGTGCTTGTTTCGGGCAATCACGCCGAGGTGGATCGGTGGCGGCGCGAGCAGTCGCTCGCGATTACCCGTGCGCTTCGCCCCGATCTCATTCAGGAGGAAAAATGAAGACCATTCAGTGGTTTCCCGGGCATATGACCAAGGCTCTCCGCATGATGGAAGAGAACGTCCGTTTGGTAGACGGTGTGATTGTCGTGCTGGACGCGCGTTGTCCGTTTGCCTGTATCAATCCGAAATTAGAGCATTTATTTGCGAATCGCCCCGTTCTTTACGTGTTGAACAAGGCGGATTTGGTGGATACGGGCGACGTCGGTCGCTGTCTTTCCGCGTTGCGCGCGACGGGAAAGAACGCCGTCGCGGTCGTCGGAACGGAAAAACGTTCGGTACGCGTCGTGTACGACGGTATTTTTTCCATGCTTGCGGAAAAGATCAATCGAAATCGCGAAAAGGGCGTTTTTAAGCCCATGCGCGTCATGGTCGCCGGAATCCCGAACACGGGAAAATCGACGATTATCAATACTCTTTCGGGCGCGAAAAAAGCGGTGACGGGCGATAAAGCCGGCGTGACCAAGGGGAAACAGTGGATTCGTTTGTACGATTTGGAATTGTTGGATACGCCGGGGACGATGCCCCCCTTTTTTGAAGATCAATCGCGCGCGAAGCACCTCGCGTATATCGGTTCGATCAACGACGATATTCTCGATTTCGCCGATCTTACGTTGGAATTGTTAGAGGAACTGTGGGCGAAATATCCTGCGTTGCTCGTTCAAAAATACGGTATTTGCGAGGCGGACGAAACGCCGCTGTCGAAATACGAAAAAGTCTGTACGCGTCGCGGCTTTTTGTTGCGCGGCGGCGAATACGATTACGAACGCTGCGCGAAAGCGGTGATCGACGACTTCCGCAAAGGGCGGATCGGGAAAATTTGTTTGGAGTAGGAAATGAGCGGATTGGAATATGAAAATCTTGCCCGTAATATGGGCTTTCGGCTGGTTGCCGGCGTAGACGAGGTGGGCAGAGGTCCGCTTGCCGGTCCTGTAGTCTGCTGTGCGGTTATCATGCCGTCGGACGATCTTGTCGAGGGTGTGGACGACAGTAAAAAACTTTCCGCAAAAAAGCGCGAACGGCTTGCAGAAGAGATTCAAAAAAAGGCGATCGCCTGTTCCGTCTTTCGGGTAGAGCCGGAAGAGATCGATCGGATCAATATTTTGAATGCGGTAAAGAAGTGCATGACGGGTGCTGTGGAAAATCTTTCCGTTCGACCGGATATCGTCCTTGTGGACGGTTTGGATATCGGACTTCCGTTTCGGGCGAAATATATCACGAAAGGCGACGCGCTGAGTTATACCATCGGTTGTGCGTCCATCGTCGCCAAGGTTTATCGGGATCGTTTGATGGAGGAATACGCAAAGGAATATCCCGAATACGGCTTCGAACAGCATAAGGGATACGGCACGAAGCGTCATATTCAAGCGATCAAGGAGGTCGGACCGTGCGAAATCACGAGAAGGACGTTTATCAAAAACTTTTGGGACGGGCGGGAGAACGTCTGACCGAAAAACATTATCGCAAAGCCGGGTACGAGATTCTCGCGCGCAATTATCGCACGCCGTTCGGCGAAGCGGATTTGATTGTAAAAAAGAACGATACGGTTGTGTTCGTCGAGGTAAAGACGCGTACGGACGAATCGTTCGGCGCACCGCGCGACGCGGTAACCCGAGCCAAACAAGAGCGTTACGGAAAAATCGCGCTGTCTTATTTGCAGCGCGCGCGCTTGGAAAATCATTTCGTTCGGTTTGACGTGGCGGAAGTATCGAACGGCGCGGTTAATCTGCTTGAAAATGCGTTTTTCTTGTAAATTTCGGGTTAAAATACTTGCAATTATATCGTTGTTGTGGTAGAATAGATTAGACTTCGGGCGGTCCGCTTGCCGACGGCAATGAACGCTTGGTAAAATAGGAGGTAACGGCTATGAATCAAACCATTCGTGCGATCGATCAGGAAGGGTTGAAGGAAAATATTCCCCAGTTCAATGTCGGTGATACCGTCAAGGTATCGGTCAAAGTCATTGAAGGAACGAGAGAACGTCTGCAAGCGTTCGAGGGCGTCGTCATTGCTAAGAAAAACGGCGGCATCAGCGAAACGTTTACGGTCAGAAGAATTTCGTTCGGCGTGGGCGTGGAGAAGACCTTCCCCGTACATTCCCCGAAAATCGCAGATATTAAGGTAGTCAGAAAGGGTAAAGTCAACCGCGCAAAACTGTACTATCTGAGAGGTCTGACGGGCAAAGCAGCCAAGATCAAGGAAGTAAAGTAATCGTTTCGGGCGTTTTCGTCCGAAACAGAGTAAAAAGGAGAGAGAGCCGCACGGCTCTTTTTTCATACGTTTTTTTCGTTCGAAAAAAGGGAAAAAGGCGGTGCGCGCAGCGCGCTCGTCCGTTTTAGAGAGCAAATCGACAAAATGCGATTTGTCGCGAATCTGAAATTTACGTTCAAATACTTTTCTTTTTTGCTTTTTTATATTATAATGTTAGATAATGGAATTGTTTTCTATAT
>CAYRPB010000074.1:0-7627 GCA_964426105.1 uncultured Clostridia bacterium
TGCCGAAACCGTAATCCTTGGTGAGGTTTTGCACTTCTATGACGTGTGTTCCGTTTGGGTAAGGCGTCGTTTGTTTTTTCATTTTTTTAACCTCCTTGTTTAACACTGTTGACATTTGAACTGTGTCATATTATAATAGTAGAAAAGAAAAAAGGAAAGCACAAAAATTCTGTCACTGTCTTAATTTGAACAGTGTTGATAATTGTGTCAAGTGCAGGAGAAAAAAATGAAAGTTCAAGGCTTAAACAATTCTTCCAAAAAGACGAAACGGTTGATTAGAAAGGTTTTTGCGGAAATGCTTTCCGAAAAGAACGATTTGGAAAATATTTCGGTCAGTGAACTTTGTCGGCGCGCGGAGATCAGTCGCGGGACGTTTTATTCCCATTACGACGATATTTACGGCGTGGCGGAGGAGTACGAAAACGAGTTGATCGATACGTTTTTCGATAACATTCGCCTCGTCAATTCGCAAAATATCATGCAGTTTATCGATTCCATTTTTGAGTATTTCAAGCAAAACGACGAAAACTATCGGTTGCTTTGCAATTCAAACGATTTTATTTTGGCGGCGAAAAAATTAATCACTATCGCAACGGGCAAGTTTTTGGAACTTTGCATGAACGACGATCGTATTCAAAAACATTCGTATATGGAGTTGGATATTCGGATTTTTTTGGAAGGACTTTTTTGCGAATACGCGCGATATTGCAGAGGGTATTCCGCGGTAACGTTGGACGATCTTTACGCGTATACGAAAATATGGGTATCGGGGTTTATTTCGCCGCGTTCCGCGTAACGCTTGTCCGAAGGAAAAAAGAGCGTCTGACAGATGCTTGGAAATCATCGCGCTTTTAAGCGATAAAAAATCGGATTCCGAAACGGAGTCCGATTTTTTTCATACGTTATTTTTTTGTTCGGGTTATTTTTACGAGAATTTGTAAGACGAAATCGTTCGGATTTTTTTCGGACAGTTCGTCGATTAAATATTCTTCGTAAACGTTGCCCGTGATTTGAAGTCCGTTTTCGCGCGCAAAAGCGAAAAGATCTTTATAAATATAATTTGTGTTTCCGTAATCGCCCTTGGCGTAACCGACTAAATATTCTCCGGAGGAAATCGCCGTGTTGGCGTATTTTTTGTTTTTCAGTCTAAACCACATACGAGAAACCGGGCTATCGTTGTTTCGCTCGATATCTTCCGCGTTTTTTATATAGCCGAAAGAAAAAATCAAAGGCAATCCGCTTTGTTCTATGTGATCGAAGAACGTAATAACGGTGTCGTCGCCGATATCCTCTTGTTTGCAGTCGATTTTTTCGCCGACGCGAATCGGGATCTCTTCGGTGATTTTTTTATCGAAAAATTCGCCGCTCCGTTTAAGAAACGCTTTCCTTCGCGCATTTGTTCTAACCGAATTTGAGTCATATCCTTTAAGGTTGTAAGTTTTTCTATTTTTTTCTCGATTTCGGCTAATTGATAGTTTAACGTTTTTTCCATTGTATCTATGGAAATATCCGTTAGAATCTCTTTGATTTTCTTCAACGGAACGCCCAAGTCGCTTAATATTGTGATAATACCGATCGTATCAACTTGATTGTGCGAATACATTCGGTATTTGTTGTCCGCAACGAATGTCGGAGAAAACAAGCCGATACGATCGTAATAAATCAACGTTTGCCTGTTGACGCCCGAAATTTTGGCGAAATCGGAAATATTCAAATATTGTTTTGAAAACATACTCAAAACTCCTTGACTGTATAGTTGCTATATAGTTTATAATACAAGAAGTTTTGTCCGAATGAGCCAAAGGGCATATGCGAGCAAAACTTCGACGTATTACACACTATGGCATGTAAAAACGCAAGTTTTTACGGCAAAATTTTTAATTTTGCAAAGAGTTTGCCGTTCGGCAAACTTGCTTTTCATAGTTTATAATATCGTACGTTGTGGAGAAAATCAAGGAAATAAGGTAAAAAGATGAAAACGATTTTACGTTTTTTAAAGCCGCATTGGAAATTATGCGTTGCGACGTTGTTGTTGACGTTTGTAGACGTAATCGGCGCGCTGGTCATTCCTACCTATGCGGCGGATATGTTGAACGCAGGCACGACAAGCGGCACGGAATTTTCCGCGCTTTTGTCTATTGGTATTAAAATGTTGATTGCCGCCGTAATATCGGGTGTGGCGATGGTGGTCGGTTCGTACGTTTGCGCGGATTTAACGTCGAAAGTCGGCGCGGATATGAGGAACGCTTTATACGAAAAGAGCATGACGTTATCCGTCGCGGATTTTCGCGCGTTCGGAACGGCGTCGATTACGACGAGAACGGTTTCGGATATTACCAACATTCAATTTGCGCTCGGCAGTTGTTTTCAAATGCTGTTTCCCGTTCCGTTCATTTTTATCGTTTCTCTCGTGTTTGCGTTCCGTATCGATTGGTTGCTCGGCTCGATATTGCTCGGTATCCTCGTAATCATTGCGACTATTTGCGCGCTTGTGATTCGTTCGACTTCTCCGATGTTTCGGAAACTTCAAAAAAAACTCGACCGCATGAGCAAGGTTTTATTGGAAAACATTACGGGCGTACGGGTGATCCGCGCGTTTAACAAGGAAGAGCACGAAGAAAGCCGTTTGAATAACGAATTTCAAAGTTACGCAAAAACGTCGATCAAGGTAAACAAACGCTTTGTTTTTTTGGACAGCATCTCCTTTTTCGCCGTCAATCTGTTCGTGGTGCTCGTTTATTATCTGAGTGGTGTTCGCATTACGGCAGGTTACTTTGAAATCGGCGATATAACGGCGATTATCGAATATGCGATGCTCGCTCTTTTCTTTTTAATGATGGCGCAAATGGTCATTTTAACGTTGCCGCGCGCCTTGGAGTGTTGCGACCGTATCGGGGAAGTGCTTGATTTTTCCCCGACGATTGTCGATCGGGTTTTTGAACGGGCGGAAGAGAGCATCGGCGAAAACGTACTTTCCTTTCAGAACGTGTCCTTTCGCTTCTCGGACGCGGACGAATATACGTTGAAAAACTTGACGTTCGATTGCAAACGCGGAAAAACAACGGCGATTATCGGCGGTACGGGAAGCGGAAAATCAACGATCGCTTCTCTCATGATGCGCTTCAACGAGGTTTCGGACGGAAAAATTCTTTTGAACGGTGTGGACTTGCGCGATATGCCGCAACGGCAACTTCGGGAGCATTTGGCTTTCGTGCAACAAAGGGCATGGCTGTTTTCGGGTACGATTGCCGAAAATCTCCGTTACGGCAATCCCGAAGCGACCGAAGAAGAATTGTGGCACGCGCTTGCAATCGCACAGGCAAAGGACTTTGTGGAAAATTTTCCCGATCGCTTAGAGTCGTTCGTCGCGCAAGGCGGAACGAATTTTTCGGGCGGACAAAGACAGCGACTTTCGATTGCGCGAGCGCTTGTCAAAAAGCCGGAACTTTACATATTCGACGACAGTTTTTCTGCACTTGACTTTAAGACGGACGCGGCGTTGAGAAAGGCGCTCGTTCCCGAAACGAAAGACGCGGCGGTGGTGATCATCGCGCAGCGGATCAGCACGATTTTGCATGCCGAAACCATTATCGTTTTGAACGAGGGAGAGCCGGTCGGCATGGGAACGCACGAGGAACTTTTGAAAAATTGCCCCGTATATAAAGAGATCTACGATTCGCAAACAAAGGAGATCGAGGAAGTATGAGTAACGAGAAAAAGAAACGGGTAAAATTTGATAAAGAAGTTCCGGAAAATACGTTTAAAACCGCCGTTCGGTTGTTCGGACAGTTAAGAAATCAAAAAGTACGGTTATTTTTCGTCGGCTTTTGTATTCTTTGCTATATCGGCTTAAACGTTTATACGCCCTATTACAGCGCAGGGGTAATCGACTTGTTGTTAAAGACGATTCAAACCGCCGTCGAAAACGGGACGAAATTTGCGATGCCGTGGGAGTCTCTCGGCGTGCAAATGCTTTCGATTTGCATTATGTATCTGTTGACGGCGGCGTTCTATCATTTGCAGGGCTATTTTATGGCGAGCGTGGCGGAACGCTTGATTTTGACGTTGCGTATGCAGATCAGTCATAAATTGAACAAACTTCCCTTGCGATTTTTCGACGGGAATAAGCCGGGCGAAATTTTAAGCCGCGTTACGAGCGATCTCGATAAGGTTTCGGAAACCTTGCAAACGGGACTGTTAAAATTAATAACGGCGATCGGAACGCTCGTCGGCGCGCTTGCGTTTATGTTTTATTACAGTTGGATTTTAACGCTTGCGTTCCTTGCGTTTACCGTTATCAGTTTGTCGATCACGAAGTTGATCTCGAAAAAGAATTTCGTCGCGTCCTCCGCGCGTCAAGAGGGGCTTGCGTATCTTACGGGAATTGCGGAGGAGTATTATACGGGACGCGACGTGATTCGCGCGTATAATCGCGAAAAAGAAAGTATCGAAACGGTAAACGACGCCGTCGACGAACTTCGCGATGCGACGAAGAAAACGGACTTTTTGCAAAATTGCGTCAATCCGTTGATTCGGTTGCTTTCGCGCGTGTCGCAAGCGGTGATTATGTTGATCGCTTGTTCGTGGATTATAAGCGGAAAAATGACGATCGGTGTCGTGCAGGCGTTCTTTCAATACATTAACTTAGCGGCAGAGCCGTTAACCGAAACGTCTTATATGTTGAATTCCTTGCAATCGGCTCTTGCCTCTGCCGAGCGGACGTTCCGTTTTATCGATGCGGAAGAGGAAATTCCCGATACCGATACGCCTGTTTGCGTAGAGAGCGCGATCGGTAGAATCGAGTTTCAAAACGTCAGTTTCGGTTATTCGCCCGATAAGGTTTTAATGAAGCAGATTGATTTCACGGCAAATCCCGGACAAAAAATAGCCGTCGTCGGTTCGACGGGCGCGGGAAAAACGACGCTTATAAATCTTTTGATGCGCTTTTACGAGGTGAACGGCGGACAAATCGTCTTGGACGGCGTGCCGACGACAAGCATGACAAGAAGGGAATTGCGAAGGAATTTCGGCATGGTCTTGCAGGATACGTGGTTGTTCGGCGGTACGGTTGCGGAAAATATCGCGTACGGCAAGCCGAATGCGACGATGGAAGAAATTCAGTCGGCGGCAAAGGCTGCAAAGGTCGATTATTTTATTCGCACGATGCCGAACGGATACGATACGATTTTGGATAACGAGTCGGATAATCTTTCGGTGGGGCAAAGACAGTTAATTACGATCGCGCGCGTTTTTCTGTGCGATCCGCCCGTGATTATCTTGGACGAAGCGACGTCGAGCGTAGATACGAGAACGGAAATGGAAATCGGCAAGGCGATGAAAAAACTGATGAAAGGAAGAACGAGTTTTGTGATCGCGCACCGACTTTCTACCATTCGCGACGCGGATGCGATTTTATATATGGAACACGGAAATATCGTGGAGCAAGGCAATCACAAACAACTGTTGGAGAAAAACGGCGCGTATGCGGCTCTTTATTACAGCCAATTCGCATAAAAAAACGTTCAAGGAATCTGTTTTTGGCGCGAAAGAAAGGGCGCGGCATTGTGCCGCGCCTAATCTTTTTCAATAATGGTTTTTAAAATTTTCGATAGGGATGGAATACAACGCGTTTCGGACGGTATTCTTCCTTTTGTCAGACGGTCTTTTTGCCGTAAAATTTGGTGCGAGAACGGGGCAGTGCGTCGGCGGAAGTTCCCAACGGCTTTTCGCGATTACGATAGTCGTGCTTGTCGCAGAACCATTGCAGTTCCGCAGTCATGCGTTTTAGATTGGTTTCTTCGATTTCCGCGAGCAGTTTGCAGTATTCTCCGGTTGCGCCGCCGGCGTGCTTTGCGTTTTTCAACAGTTCCGCGTAGTGGTGAAAGCAAAATCCTTTTGTGTTTTTCAGCATCGCCGGAAATTCCTTTTCATGTCCGTACATCTGCGCAACCGTCATATAATAGCGTTGCATGTTAAAGTCGATCAGATCGCAGATGAGGCACGTTTCGCCCGCTTTTTCGATCGCTTCCGCTTGTTTTGCCGCATCTTTCGCGTTTTTCGGAATTTTTACTTTTTCGGTCAACGCTTTCATGCGCGTGATCGCTTGTAACGCCACCCCAAGTTTGGAATTGCCGGCAAGCAGCATATCGTAATGATGCGAGCAGAACCCCAGTCGATTGACCTTATCCCGATAATGATCCACCATCACCGCTTCGTTCAAAAATTGATCGACGATTTGCCTTTCGACGATCGCTTTGATTTCGCAAAGCGGACATTCGCTTCCTTTCGGAAACTCCTGTAAAATAAGCCCAGTACTGATGTGATAGTGCATAATGAACCTCTGCGGTGAAATTTTTTCCTATATTTTATCAAATTTTTATGAAAATTTCAATAATATGTTGACAATTTCGGTAAATTATGTTATAAATTAAGATAAAGATTATATTGATCGATAGGAGGATTGGACTATGATACCTGCAGGCAAATACGAATATACGATAAAAGGAAAGCTTAGCACGAAAAAAGGCATTATTGATTTCAAAGAAGTCGGCAAGAACGTAACCGGCGTTATGTATTTCGGAAAATACGGCTGCGAAATCAACGGCAACACGGATAACAAAAAAATTCGTTTCTGGGGAAATTATCTCACCAAGTTTAAGAACCATTTTATCAACGTTAAGCATTGCCCGATGGGAGAGAACAGCTTTGAGGGCGTGATCGAACTCGGTACAAAGAAAAAGAGCATTAAAGTGGTGAAGATCGACGATTCGACTCCGCTGCCTACCGATGCCGTCGTAACCGAAACGGTAGAGGGCTAAAATATTACAGTATTAAAAACGAAAGAAAGAACTGCCGTACGGCAGTTCTTTTTGAAAATGAATTTTTTGCAGAAAGAGGAGAATCTCTATGATTTGTAGAACATTAGATTTATACGATACGTGCGGGGTGGAAAAGCCGAAAGACGCGCGAGCGGATCTTTCCGTGTACGTTTGGGAAAATTCGCCGGAGATCGACACGGAGCGTCGCCGCCCCGCGATTTTAGTCTGCCCGGGCGGTGCTTACGGGTATTGTTCGGATCGGGAGGCGGAAGCAATTGCGTTCCGTTTCTTCTCCGCAGGGTTTAACGCATTCGTGTTGCGCTATTCGATTGCGCCGGTACGCTTTCCGGCACAGTTGATCGAGGGTGTTTTGGCAGTCGATTTGATTCGGAAAAACGCGCGCGAATGGAATACCGATCCCGAAAAGATCGTCGCTTGCGGCTTTTCGGCAGGCGGACATTTTGTCGGCATGCTTGCTACGATGACCGATTGCGAAGAGGTTGCTTCGGCGATCGGCAAGCGCGACGGAAAGCCGAATGCTTGTATTTTGTGCTATCCGGTTATTACCGCAGGTCTTTTTACGCACGGAGATTCTATTTATAATTTGACGGGAAGACGGGAAAACGTAGAGGCGTTTTCGTTGGAAAAGCGCGTCGATCGTGAAACCGTTCCGTCCTTTATCTGGGCAACGGCAAACGATTTAGCCGTCCCCGTTCAAAATTCGCTTTTGTTTGCGAGCGCGTTGGCGGAAGCGGGCGTCGATTATGAATTGCATATTTTCCAAGACGGACCGCACGGACTGGCGACGG
>CAYRPB010000075.1:0-7386 GCA_964426105.1 uncultured Clostridia bacterium
GACTGTGTTATACGTCCGAGCAGATCGTCGTATCATGCGGCGCAAAAAGTTCGCTGTTTCATGCGATTGCCGCATTGGTTAACGTCGGTGACGAGGTTTTGATTCCGTCGCCGTATTGGCTGACGTATCCGGAACTCGTAAAGTTGGCAGGCGGTGAATGTGTGTTCGTTCAGGCGAAAAAAGAGCACGGCTATAAAGTGACTGCGGAAGAATTAAGAGCGTATACGACGGATAGAACGAAATTGTTGATTCTCAATTCTCCCAATAATCCGACGGGTGCGGTTTATACGAAAGAAGAACTTTCTGCGATTGCCGCTTATGCGGAAGAGTTCGGAATTTACGTCATTTCCGACGAAATATACGAAAAACTCGTTTACGGCGGCGAAACGCACGTTTCGATTGCCGGATTATCCGATTATATGAAAGCCCATACGGTGGTTATCAACGGCGTATCGAAAAGTTATGCGATGACGGGGTGGCGGATCGGCTATCTTGCCGCGCCGACGGCGATTGCAAAAGCGATCGGAGCAATGCAGAGCCATACGACCAGTAACCCCAATTCCATTGCACAATATGCTTCCGTTACCGCTCTTTCGGGTGGAAACGAGTTTATTGAAACGATGCGCAAGATTTTCGATGATCGTCGCCGTCTTATGGTCGATATGTTAAAGACGATTGACGGTTTGGATTGTTATGAACCGAAAGGGGCGTTCTACGCTTTCTGCGACGTATCTTCTCTTTACGGGAAGTCTTACGAAGGCGAGTCGGTTAACGGTTCGCTCTCGTTTGCGGACTGCGCATTGAAAGAAGGCATTGCTTTAATTCCGGGAATCGCGTTCGGCGACGACCGTTGTATTCGCCTTTCTTATGCGATTTCCAAGGAAGATATCGCCGAAGGTTTGCGCAGACTTGCTCTTTTTGTGAAAAAATTAAAATAACTTGCGTGAAAGTATGCAAAACCGATTGAAAAATTTATAAAAATAGGTTACAATAGATATAAGAAAATAACGGAGGGCTTTTTCTATGAAAATCGTTTACGGACCCAAAGGAACGGGGAAAACCAAGATTGCTATCAACGGCGCGAACGGAGACGTTCAAACTGCAAAGGGGCATATTGTTTTCGTAACGGATACCAAACGCTATATGTATGATTTGAAGCGAGAGATCCGCTTTATCGACGTCACTGACTTCGGTGTTTCCGGAGAAGACGGGCTGAAAGGCTTTTTGTCGGGTATTATCGCTGCGAATGCGGATAATGAATATGTTTATTTAGACGGCGTTGCGCGCATTACGGGAAAAGAACTTTCCGCTTTGGAATCGTTCTTTGCCGCAATCGAAAAGTTGGAAAATGATTTTTCGGTCACGTTCGTCATTACGTGCAGTGCAGCAAAGGAAGAACTGCCTGCGTTTATCGCGAAATACGTCGGCTGACAAAATTGCGAAATCGTGAAAGTCGGGGGTAACGCTATCCCCGATTTTTTTCAATAGGAGGTATCGAATGCGCTTTATCAGTACACGCGGCGGCGACGTTGCGAAGAACGCCGCGGAAGCGATCGTCAACGGTTTGGCGAAAGACGGCGGATTATACGTGCCCGAACGGTTCCCGTCTTTCAAAGACGCGCTTGCGGAAATGGTCGATGAGGATTATCCGACGCGTGCCGTTCGCGTGCTTTCCGCTTTTTTGGAAGAATACGATAGAGAAAAACTTTATGCCGCTTGCTGTAAAGCGTACGGGCAGTTTGAAGAGGGTGAACCTGCACCCGTCGTAAAAATGGACGACGGATATTACGTCATGGAACTCTTTCACGGACCGACGCTTGCGTTTAAGGACGTCGCTCTTACACTTTTGCCGTACCTTTTGCGCGAGGGGTGTAATTTGTGCGGAATAGACGATACCGTTCTGATTTTGGTTGCTACAAGCGGTGATACGGGCAAAGCTGCGTTAGAGGGCTTTAAGAATGCCGACGGGATTAAAATTATGGTGTTTTATCCGGGAGAAGGCGTCAGTGAAATGCAAAAACGGCAGATGTCCGTTCAAGAGGGCGATAACGTATTCGTTTTGGCTGTTGAGGGCAATTTCGACGATTGTCAATCGGCTGTTAAGCGTATCTTTTCGGATAAAGAGGCGATACGACTTTTGAAAGAAAAGAATTATATTTTATCGTCCGCAAACTCTATCAATTTTGGTCGGCTTTGTCCTCAAATCGTCTATTATTTTTCCGCATACTGCGATTTGGTCGGAGCAGGAGAGATCGAACTTGGCGACGAGGTGAATTTTGTCGTTCCGACGGGAAATTTCGGTAATATTTTGGCAGGTTGGTATGCAAAAAAAATGGGACTTCCGATCGGGAAACTGATTTGCGCGTCCAATGCGAACAATATTTTGACGGATTTCTTTGCTTCCGGCAAGTATGATTTGCACCGTCCTTTTTTCAAGACGACCAGTCCTTCTATGGATATTTTGGTTTCTTCTAATTTAGAGCGTCTTGTATTTGAGTGTGCAGACAGAGATGCTGAGTTAACGTCCGCTCGCATGAAAGAACTTGCGGAAAAGAAGCAATATACGCTTTCTGCGCGAGAAAACGCGCTGTTGACGAAAGAGTTTTATGCGAATTTTGCCGGGGAAAAAGAGGTCGAGGAAACCATCGGCAATTTCTTCGAGGAATACGATTATCCGCTTGACCCGCATACCGCGGTGGCTGTTGCCGTTCATAACGGTTACGTATGCGAAACGGGGGATAGTAGACCGACCGTGGTATTATCGACGGCTAGCCCTTATAAATTCTCGGAAAGCGTATTGCGTGCAATGAATGTGACTTTTTCGGGAGACGGCTTTATCGCTGCCGAAAAGTTGGAAGAAGAAACCGCTGTTTCGATTCCGGAGCAAATTACGCGGTTAAAAACCTTACCGATTCGTTTTACGGCAAAAGCCGAGCCGAACGACCTTTTGAAAGAGGTGCTTTCCTTTATCGAAAGGTGACGATTGTCTTTTTAATGGCAGCATGATATGATTATTTTTCAGACAATGATCTGAGGAGGATAAAATGGACGATAAAAAGAAAATTTTAATGAGTGGAATTCAACCGAGCGGTATTTTAACGATCGGGAATTATTTGGGTGCCATTCAAAACTGGAAAAAATTACAATGTGATTTTGAATGTGTCTTTATGATGGCAGATCTTCACACGTTGACCGTCCGTCAAGATCCTGCTCAACTTAGAAAAAATACGTTAGAACTTACCGCATTGTACCTTGCTTGCGGATTAGATCCCGTGCGTTCCGCCCTCTTTTTGCAGTCGCATATCTCCGCGCATGCAGAACTTACGTGGATTTTAAATACGGTGACTTATCCCGGGGAACTTTCCCGTATGACGCAATTTAAGGATAAAAGCGCGAAGCATGAGGATAATATCAATATGGCTTTGATGGATTATCCCGTTTTAATGGCTGCGGATATTCTTCTGTATCAAGCGGATCTCGTTCCCGTCGGAGCGGATCAAAAACAGCATCTTGAAATTACGCGCGATCTTGCGATTCGGTTTAATCATCGTTACGGCGATACGTTTAAGATTCCCGAGCCTTATATTTCGGAAAGCGGCGCTCGTATCATGAGTTTGCAAGAGCCCGATCGTAAAATGAGCAAGTCCGATTCGAATATAAACGGATTTATCTCGATGAGCGACGATCGCGATACGATTATTCGTAAATTTAAGCGCGCCGTGACGGATAGCGATACTCGTATCGTTGCCTCGCCGGAAAAGCCGGGGATAACCAATTTGTTGACCATTTACAGTTTATTTGCGAACAAAACGATTGCGGAAGCCGAGCAAGAATTTGACGGAAAGGGGTACGGAGAGTTTAAGTGTGCAGTCGGCGAAACGGTTGCGGATGCACTCGATCCCATTCGCGCGGAAAAGGATCGCTTGTTGGGCGATAAGACGTATCTTTATTCCGTATTAAAGGACGGAGAAGAGCGTGCGGCGCGTATGGCGTATCGCACGTTGAATAAAGTATATAAGAAGGTCGGCTTGATCTTAAAGGAAAGAGGCTGATGTTTGGTTATATACGTACCGATCCTGCGTATCTTTACGGAAAAGACGATGTTTTATATCGAGCACTCTATTGCGGACTTTGTAAGTCGATCGGTAAAACTTGTGGGCAAAACGCGCGTTTTGCGCTCAATTACGACCTTACGTTTTTATCTGCGTTTGTTCACAACGTTCGCGGAGCGGATGTTCGGATTCGGCAAGAGCATTGCGTCGTGCATTGGGGTCGAAAACGCCCGATGGCAGGAGTTGATCCGATTACCGAGCGTATTGCGCGATTGAACTTGATTTTAACTTATTATAAATTATCGGATGACGTAATCGATTCGGGAAGACGACGCGGAATGCGTGCTTTTTTCCGCAGAGCATATCGAAAGGCGCGTGCGGCAGAGCCTGAATTCGATCGGATTGTCAAAGAGGGATATGAGGAATTATTAGCATTAGAGCGTGCGCGGTGCGACGGAATCGATCGCGCGGCGGATCCTTTCGGAAAAATGCTATCCGCGCTTTCCGACGTGTTGTTGGAAGAACGCGCTTCGGAGCAAACGGCACATCTTTTTTACGGCGTCGGTAAATGGATTTATTTAATCGATGCGTTAGACGATATCGATCGAGATATCAAAAGAAAAGAATACAATCCCTTTGTTGCCGCTTATCCGAACGTGACGGAGAAAAAGAGTTTTCTTTCCGAACGGAAAGAGGACGTCGAATTTTTATTCGGTACGCTTTTATACGATATTGCGCAGACTGCAAAGCAGATTGAATACAACTTTAATCACGATCTGACAGACAATATTTTGTCGAGAGGATTGATGGAAAAAACAAAACAAATCATGGAGTGTAACAAATGCAAGAATACTATAAGATATTAGGCCTTGAAAGCGGAGCAACCGTCGAGCAAGTCAAGGAGGCGTATTTGCGCTTAAAAGAACGTTATGCGGAAGATCGCTTTTTGGACGGAGAACGCGGCAACGAGGCTGCCAAAAAACTCACGCTGATAGAGAATGCTTATCAAGAAATTATGAACGAGTTGTCCTATCAAAAAACGGATAATTCGAACGAAAAGAAGAATTATTCCGCTATCGAGAAGAGTTTAAAACAGAATAATCTTTCCGAGGCACAACGTCTTTTAGATGAGATTTCCGATCGCGACGCGGAGTGGCATTATTTGCAGTCGGTCGTGTTTTACCGCAAGCAGTGGATGAACGATGCGAAAAAACAATTGGAAATCGCCATGAATATGGAGCCGGCTAACGCGAAGTATCGCGACAGTTATACCAAATTGAAAGAAAAGATTGCGTTTACGGAAAAGCAATTTCATTCGGGCAATGCAACGCCGAAAGACGGAAACGAAGAAATGATGGGCGGCAATTCTTGTACGAGTTTTATGAATTTCTGTACGACTATGTGTTGCATGAATATGCTTTGTAACTGTTGTTGCGGAAGATGAACAGTCGGTTAATTGCGCTGTCTGCAATTTCCGCAGGGTTGAGTGCAATGTTTTTGACGTTGGGTGCTTACGTCGAATTGTTGGATGTTTTTTGTATCGTATTGGCGGCATTGCCGATTACGTTGCCTTTGTATCGTGAATCGCGTACGGCGGCTTTTTTGACGTTTTTGGCGGGCGGACTGCTGGGCTTTCTTCTTTCGGGAATGAATATCATGAGTTTGGTTTTTCCTGCGTATTTTGCGTTTTTCGGTTTGCATCCTATCGTAAACGACTTGTTTCGCAGAAAAAACGTCAATCGTTGGGTGGCGAAATCCGTCAAATTCGTTTGGTTTATGGCGGTTTTTTTCGGTCTTTATTTTTATTATACGTTGATTATGAAAATTGAGCCGCAATATTACTTTTCTTGGATTGCGGACAATATTTATTGGATTTGGGCGATTTTGGGAACGGTTGTATTTTTAGTGTACGACGAATTTATGAGGATCGTTCAACTCGTCGCAAATTATTATTTGAAAAAAATCATTAAGTAGCATGAAGAAAAATGAAGAAGCAATCGGAATTGTAACCGCACTCGGTATGAATGGGGAAGGGATTGTAAAACAAGATGGTATTCCCGTTTTTATTCCGTTTGCGTTAGAAGGCGAAACAATTTCTTATCGAATCGTGAAAGTAAAAAAGAGTTTTGCGTTCGGAAAACTTTTATCCGTATTGAATCCGTCCGCATCGCGTGTCAATCCCGTTTGTTCGGTATTCGGAAAGTGCGGCGGCTGTCAATTGCAGCATATGGAATATGCCGCACAGTTAGAATATAAACGGCATTACGTAGAGGATTGCTTTCGGAAAATTGCTTTTTTAGAACCGTCGGTCGAGCAAGTCGTTCCGTCCTCGTCTTATCGTTATCGAAATAAATTGCAATTGCCGGCAGGGGAAAACGCCTCTTTTGGCTTTTTTGCGATTAACTCGCATCGCGTCGTTCCTATTTTCGATTGCCCGATTCAACCGACTTGGGCAAAAGAAATCATTCGCATTATGACGGAATACGTCAGAGAATGCGGCGTTTCCGCTTATAACGAAGAGCGTCATACGGGATTTCTTCGTCACGTTGTAGTACGGGACTGCATGGGAAAAATGATTGTGACCGTCGTCGGTGCGGATTGCGTTTTGCCTCGGAAGGAAAGATTGATTCAAAAACTTTCCGCCGTTTTTCCGACCGTTACGTTGTATTTGAACGTAAATCGGGCGGCAACGAACGTTGTGTTCGGCGAACGTTTTATTCTTTTGTATGGGGAACCTCGCTATCGGTTGAATCTTTGCGGAGTGGAATGTGAATTCGGCGCAGAGAGTTTTATGCAGGTTAATTTTGAGGTCGCAGAAAAACTTTATACCGCTGTCGTATCGGCTGCCGCGCCGAATAACGACGCGACCGTAATCGACGCTTACAGCGGCGCCGGCTTAATGACTGCGCTTTTGGCTTCAAGGGCAAAGCGTGCGATCGGAATTGAATGTGTAAAAGAAGCGGTAGAATGTGCGGATCGCGTAGCCGTAATAAACGGATTAGAGGGAAAAATGGAGAACATTTGCGGTAATTGCGAAGATGTTTTACCCGATCTCGTGAAACATCTGAAATCAAACGGAGAGGCTGTTTCCGTTGTGATCGATCCGCCGCGAAAGGGGTGTGATCGTGTGGTGTTAGAGTCGATAATTGCCGCTGAAATCGAGCATGTCGTTTACGTTTCTTGTAATCCCGCAACGCTTGCGCGTGACGTCGGTATTCTTTCTGGGACGCTTTATTACGACGAGTCGGGACTATTGAAAAAGGCAGATCTCGAACAACTTCGTTACGACGTAGTTTCCGTTAATCCGTTCGATATGTTTCCTCAAACCGCAAAC
>CAYRPB010000076.1:0-7221 GCA_964426105.1 uncultured Clostridia bacterium
CGCAGGTGCGGAAAAGAGCGTTGCCGCGACCAAGACGTTTACCGCTCAATGCTATCTTTTACTGCAATTTGTTGCCGCGTTGAGTAAAAATGAGTTGCTTATCAATGCTTTAGTGCGGATTCCTTCCTTGACGGAACGGAGTCGTACTTCGTTGGGGAGAATATCCGATGAGTTGAGTGATCGGTTAACGGAAGAAAAAGACGGATTTTTGCTTGCGCGCGGCATTTCTTACGCACTTGCTTTGGAGGGTGCGTTAAAATTGCAAGAAACTTCTTATATGAGAATGAAAGGCTATGCGGATAGCGATTTCTTGCACGGACCTATGGCAATGATCGATCAAGGAACAAAAGTAATTGCTTTTGCACCCGCGATCGGATTTGTACAGGCGGATGCGGAATCCGAGCGCAGAGAAGAACTTGCGGAACTTTATTCCAAACTGAAAAATCAAGGGGCAGAACTTGAAATCGTCACGACGTCCGGCGAGTATGCGCCGTTCGGGAAAATTCATCTTTTAGAGGGTGGGGAAAACGAGGTCGAAACGTTCTTCGTTCTTGCCTTGTTGTTGCAGATGACGGCTTGTAAGACCGCTTGTAAAAAGGGCGGCAATCCGGATTCTCCTCGTGCACTCAATAAAGTAACGGTTACAAAATAAAAAAAAGCCGCCCGATCGGGCGGCTTTTCCTTTCATTTGCTGGACAAATCGCTAAAAATTCGGTATGATAAAAATATGGAAAAAGTAGCAAAATTTGAAAAAGTCAGTGAAGAACGGTTTGTCGAGGGGTATCTCGATTGTTTTCATGCGTCAAAAGAGAATGCGTTGGAAGCATATCGCGCGATTAAGTTGCCGCGCCGCGCCACAAGCGGAAGTGCCGGGTACGATTTCTTTTCTACCGCAAAAATCATCTTAGAGCCGGGGAAAACGGTGAAAATTCCGACTGGAATCCGCGCGCGGATTCGGGACGGTTGGGTTCTTGCGTTGTTTCCGCGGAGCGGGTTAGGATTTCGCTATCGTCTGCAATTGAATAATACGGTCGGGATTATCGATTCGGATTACTATCAGTCGGATAACGAGGGGCATATTTTCATCAAAATCACCAACGACGGGAAAGAGGGGAAAACCTTGGAAATCCCCTTGGGGGGCGGTTTTGCGCAGGGAATCTTTTTCCCGTTCGGTATTACCGAGGACGATGAAGCGTTCGGTGTGCGAAACGGCGGATTCGGGAGCACGGGAAAGTGAAAAAACGATTAAAAGGTTTGACAAATCGAGGCAACCTTGGTATAATAAAGAAAAAGATCGCTTGTCAGTGAGGGGGTTACGTACCGTTTTTCGGCGGCGTTGTGAAAAAGCGCAATCGAAAAAGAACGAAAACGCTTATTTGAATAAGGGGAGTAGCAGGAGCGTGTTTTCGCGCTCGTTATATTCGTCATCTCAACGTAACGTTCGGATATAACAGTCGAAAGATTTGCAAGACCTTATGCCCAATGCATAGGGTCTTTTTATTTGGAAGGAGGTTCGGTATGTACCGAAAAAGCAAAGAAGAAGTCGTTGCTCTTTTGCAATCGAACGTGCAAAAGGGGTTAACGGACGAGCATGTTTCCGCACAGCGGGAAAAGTATGGGCTTAACGTCTTAAAAGAAAAAAAGCGTGAGCCGGGAATTGTCAAATTTTTAAAGCAATTTGCCGATGTCTTGATCATCATTTTGTTAGTCGCGGCAGTTATTTCGCTCGTCATCGATCCGCACGAATGGGTGGATAGTCTGGTGATTTTTATCGTTGTCTTGTTGAATGCCGTTTTGGGCGTCGTGCAAGAGAGTAAGGCGGAGAAGTCGCTGGAAGCGTTAAAAAAGATGTCTTCGCCTTCGTGTAAAGTGATTCGGAACGGTAAAACCGATCAAATTCCGTCTTCCGAATTAGTGGTCGGCGATATCGTTTTAGTGGAATCGGGCGATTATATTCCTGCGGACGCGCGTTTAATCGATGCCGTTAATTTACAAGTGGACGAATCTGCATTGACCGGAGAATCTTTGCCGGTTGGAAAACATTCCGACACGTTAGAGGGCGAAGCCTCCGCGTTAGGGGATCGGAAGAATATGCTGTTTTCTTCCACGTTCGTTACGGGTGGACGGGGAAAGGCGGTCGTTACGGATATCGGAATGCAGACGGAGATCGGAAAGATCGCCGGAATGCTCGGTGAGCAAAAGAATACGACTACCCCTTTACAGGATCGTTTGACGCAGGTGGGAAAGGTAATCGGTATTATCTCGATTTTAATTTGCGCGGTTGTCTTTTTCTTGGAAAAATTCGTTATGGGCGAGGATTGGCTTTCGAGTTTCAAACTTGCCGTTGCGCTTGCTGTTGCGGCGATTCCCGAGGGGCTTGCGACCGTCGTAACTATCGTTTTGGCGATTGGCGTGCAGAAAATGGTAAAAGAAAACGCTATTGTCAAAAAACTACCGGCAGTTGAAACCTTGGGTTCGACATCCATTGTTTGTTCGGATAAAACGGGAACGCTTACGCAGAATAAAATGACCGTTTTAGAGGTTTTTGACCACGAGTCGAAACTGTTATCCGATTTGAATGAAGATAACCATCGTTTGATTTCTTATTTCGCGCTTTGCTGTGATGCAAAAATCGAGGTGACGAACGGCGAAGAAAAACGGATCGGAGATCCGACGGAAACCGCGCTCGTCGAACTTAATCGAAAATACGGTTGCTCGATTGACGAGATCGAACGCGTGGGCGAACTTCCGTTTGATTCCGATCGTAAGTTGATGACGGTTGTCGTAAAAGAGGGAGATCGCTATATCAGTATTACAAAGGGCGCGCCGGATATTTTATTGAAGCACGTGAAAGATTTGTCCGAATTAAAGGGAGTAGATCAAGCGATCGTCAATATGTCCGAACGTGCGCTTCGCGTTTTGGCACTCGGGATCAAAGAGTTTGATTCTATACCGAACGTCGACGAATCCTTGGAACAAGATCTTACTTTCTTGGGCTTGGCGGGAATGATCGATCCGCCCCGTTCCGAAGTTATCGATGCGATTCGCACGGCTCGTAAGGCGGGGATTCGCACGATTATGATTACTGGCGATAATATTATAACGGCTTCGGCGATTGCAAAAGAACTCGGCATTTTGGAAGCAGGGCAACGTGCTGTTTCTTCCGAAGAGTTGGATCGCATGAGCGACGAAGAATTAAGAGAGCATATTGCGGAATTTTCCGTTTATGCGCGCGTCGCGCCTAAGGATAAGGTTCGGATTGTAGATGCGTGGCAGTCGTATGGTAAAATCGTTGCGATGACGGGGGACGGCGTTAACGATTCTCCGGCACTGAAAAAAGCGGATATCGGCTGCGCTATGGGAATTACGGGAACGGACGTTTCCAAGGAAGCCGCCGACATGATTTTAACGGACGATAACTTCGCGACGATTATAAAAGCAGTCAAGCAAGGAAGAGGTATTTATGCCAATATTCGGAAATGCGTAAAATATTTGCTTTCCAGTAATATCGGTGAGGTTTTGACCATTCTTTTGGCGGAGATCGCAACCGCCGTCGGCTTGCTTTCGTTGGGTGTTCCGTTAGCACCGATCCATCTTTTGTGGATCAATCTCGTGACGGATTCTCTGCCGGCGTTCGGCTTGGGAATGGAACCGCCCGAGGATGGCGTTATGTTAGAGTCGCCGCGTCCGAAGTCGGAGGGCTTTTTCTCGCACAAACTTGGACTTCATATAGCACTGGAAGGCGTTGTGGTCGGACTTTTGACGCTTACGTCCTATGTTATCGGAGAAACCGTGATCGGCGTTCACGCCGTCGGACAAACGATGGCGTTCGTGACGCTTTCCACCGTACAATTGTTTCATTCGTTTAACGTGAAGAGCGAACGCACTCTTTTTCATAAGAGTACGTTCCGAAACCGTTTCTTGAATATGTCTTTTGTCGTCGGATTCGCAATGCAATTGCTGGTTGTATACGTCCCCGGTATCAATGCCGTATTTAATACCGTCGCGTTGTCCGGTGTGCAGTTGGCGATCAGCGTCGGGCTTGCATTCTCGATGGTAATTATAATGGAAATTTACAAGTTGTTCGCGAACGTTGTGTTTAAGAAAAGAAAATAATCGGATAAAAAAGGGAATACCCGTTTGAAGTTGACTTCTGACGGGTGTTTTTCATAAGGATAAAGAGAGGGAAATCTCTTTCTCGCATGAATGGGGAAAATTTTTTTAGTATGTTTTTTTGCGGTTCGGCGTATATTTAGAGCGTGCGAGGTGATATTATGCCGAATCAAGAGTTACAGGTTTTGACGTTAGAAGGACAAAAACGTCTTACAATGACGGGGGTGGAGTCGGTAGACGGCTTTTCCGAGCAGTCGTTAAAGTTGTCGATATCGGGTAAACGCGTGTTGATTACGGGGAATCATATCAAAATATCCTCTTTTAATCAAGCGACGGGAAGTTTTATGGCGGACGGGAATTTCGATTCCGTACGGTTCGACGGCAAAAAAGGTAATTTTTTCAAACGGGTGTTTAAGTAAATGTTTGTCACTGACGGACAGTTCGATGTGTTCTGTTTGTGTTTTTCGTTTGGTGCGGCGTGGGGCGTCGTTGCCGTCTTGGTTGCTCCTTTTTTGGACAAGCATCTAAATTGTTTAACACGTGCTTTGTTTCAAACGTTGTATTTTGCCCTTGCAGGGATTAGTTTCTTTTTTCTGCGTTCCGCAACGGCTTTTCCGTCCGCTCGTTTATATATGTTGGTCGGTTTTTTATTCGGAATAGGCGTCGTGTATAAAAGTTTTTATCAAACGGTTGCAAATTTCTATCGAAAAGTGTACAATAGAAGAAAAGGAAAAAAGGCGGCGAAAAAAATATGACCGAAACCAAATTCAGGAGGCTTGTAATGGCGGCAACGGTAACTGCGGTGTTATTGTTGGTCATTCTTCTTTCAATTATGGTTTATCAATTGGTTACCATTTTTACTTATAAAAAAGCGATTGCAGAGTTGGAAAAAGAAATTGCCGTTTACGAGCAAATAATCGACGAGACGGGCGATACGATCGAAACGCGCTCTAAGCGTTGGTGGATTGAACGGCGTGCGCGCGAACTCGGATATATTTATTCCTTTGAGGAAATTGTTTGATGCGCTTTGGGGTTATTGATGTCGGTTCGAATTCCGTTCGGCTCATGCTTAGCGAGAACGGATGTACGTTAAAAAAGGAAGTTATCATTACACGGTTGGCAGAGGGACTCGAGGAAACGGGACGTTTGAGTGAAAACGCGATAAATCGAACGATTTTGGCAATCGGTACGCTGAAACGCAACGCGGAGCGCGCAGACGTTTCCGCATTATATGCCTTTGCGACTGCCGCCGTTCGTTCGGCGAAAAACGGCGGAGAGTTCGTTCAAAGAACGTTTGCGGAACAAAACGTATCGATCGAGGTGATCGACGGTGCTGCGGAAGCGCAAATCGGTTTGTTGGGTGCGCTTGGTAATCGGGACGGCGGCGTTTTGGATATCGGCGGTGCTTCGAGCGAATTGATAGTTTCCCTAAACGGAAAAATTGTTTACGAATACAGTTTGAATCTGGGTGCGGTTCGTCTTTTGGATCTCTGCGGACAATCGCGAGAAGCACTTTCTCTCTTGATTGGAGAACGGATAAAAGAATACGGCTCTGTTCCGTCTGTTCCGTTAACGGCAATCGGGGGAACGGCGACGTCGATTGCTTCTATTGATTTAAAGTTAGAACCTTACGATCCTTTGCTCGTGGACGGGCATGTTTTGAAAAAAGAGCGACTTTCTTCGCTCGTGGAACTGTTGTTTTCTCTTTCGGCAGAAGAGAGAAAATCGTTAAAGGGACTGCAACCGCAACGTGCTGACATTATCGCAGGAGGTGCATTGTTTCTCCTTTCGATTATGGAATATTTACAATTAAGCGAAATAACCGTCAGCGAACGGGATAATTTGGAGGGCTTCCTTTTACGGAAAACCGATTATGAATAGAAAAAGCAATCTTATTTACAACGTTATTATATTGGCAGTGACGATCGCAAGTGCGTTCATTGTTGTTGCCGTTGCCAACAATACTTATGTTTCTGAACTGTTTCCGACAATTTTGTTGTTCCTTCTGGGGGCGATTATCGCAGGCTTGTTAAACACCCTTCTTCACGAATGGGGACACGTCTTGGCAGGGAAACGCGCCGGTATGGAGTTTCTTTCTTTGCGTTTGTGGTTTTTTACGATCGTGAAAGGAAACGGAAAGACTAAGTGGGTATGGTCGCGTTTTATCGATCAAGCCGGAGCATGTGAAATGTTGCCTACAAAATCGGACGACTTGAAAAAGTCTTTTGCTCGCATGACGGCAGGGGGATTGATCGGTTCTGCTATTTGCGTTGCTTTTGGAATTGTTTTTGCTTGTCTTGCAGGAATTTTTCCTTGGTGGCTTTATTGCATTTGTTCGATTTTTTTGCCGGTTTCCGCTTATTGCTTTTTGACAAACGCACTTCCGATGAGCGATCAGGGAATTCGCAACGACGGCGGTGTGTTGTATGGAATCCGTCATGACGACGATACGACGAAAGTCGCGTTAAATTTGTTACAGATTCAAGCGGAACTTCATGCAGGAAAGTCGCCGTCTGAAATTGCATCCGAATTATATTTCGATCTTCCGCAACTTGTCGAGGACGACGTGAATTTCCTTTTGCTGTTGTCCGCGCGGTATGCGTATTACGTAGACGCAGGGGATCTTGAAAATGCCAATAAGATTTCCGAACGACTTTTTCTCATCAAAAAGTACGTGCCGAAAGTCTTTGTCGATCAATATAATTGCGATCTTCTTTACAATGCTTGCGCGATTAAAAAGAGCGAGTATGAGGCGGACGATTTAATGGATTACGTTGAAAAATATCTTAATGCGTCGGATACGGCTACGAGCATGCGAATAAAGACTGCTTACGTTCTTTACGTCGTTGCAGACAGAGAGGAAGCGGCTCGCTTCCTTGAACGGGGAGAATCGTTGATCGAAGACGAGCCGATTCTCGGAATCGCGAAGATGGAGAAAAAACTTTTTGAGAGAATGAGAGCGGATCTTGCATCTGTTTCGGAGGAATAAGAAGAGCGGACATAATTTGCTGCGAGGGTAACCTCGCATTTTTTTATTCGATAAAATGGAGATATTTTCGTTAAAAATAAGGATGAAGACGAAGAACCGCGGATTAATAGTGCTTTGCT
>CAYRPB010000077.1:0-7013 GCA_964426105.1 uncultured Clostridia bacterium
AATTCAAATTCCGTTCGGTCGTCGGGAAGTAAAATCTCTTTTTCGCGTTCGGTTTTCATTTCTTCGTCTTCCGTTTTGATCTTAAAATAGGTGCCGGTTGCCGTTGCGTAGATCGTACCGTTTTCGTCCGTGATTTTTCCTTTTCCCTCAAAAATGCGCGACGTGTTTTTTACGATTTCGCCGACAACGTATAGTTCTTTTTCGAGCGGAACGGGTTTTCTGAATTTTACGTTCAAATCCATGGTGACTGCGTAGAGATCCTCTTCCAACCAAAGCGCGCGCCCGATCGTTTCGTCCAACGCCGCGGAAATCATGCCGCCGTGCATGCGCTTGGGATAAGATTGATGGTGAAATTTGCCGTTCAAGACGCCGACGACTAAACGGTCTTCCGTTTCATAGAACGCCATATGTAAGCCGAAATCGTTCCGATAACCGCATACCAAGCAGTCTTCCGCGTTCGTTTGTTTTTTTACTACCGAATGTTTCATGTAAGCCTCCGTATCTATCATATCACGAAAATCTGTTTTTTGCAAGATTAAGTTGACGAAATTTCGGTTGTTCGCTATAATAAAGATATGAATTTATCTCAAACGCTGAACAATTATATTCCGAAAAAAGGGGAAGAATCCCTTTTATCCGAAATGCGTATCCTCTATGCTAATGTGGGAAAATTTTCATGCGAACGCGCGTGTCCGACGCATTTTACGAGTTCCGCTTTTATCGTGAACGAGCGGTTGACTGCCGCCGTACTCGTCCGTCATAATTTGTTGGGGCGTTACGTTTGGACAGGCGGTCATAACGACGGGGAAGAAGATTGCTTGGCGGTTGCGCTTCGCGAGGCGGAAGAAGAAACGGGACTGTCCGTCCGACCTTATTCGTCCATGCCGTTTATGCTGAATCGGTTTGAAGTGCCGTCGCACGAAAAAAACGGACAGGCGGTTGCCGCGCACGTGCATTTTTCGCTCGCTTATTGCTTGGTGGCGAAAGAAGAACCGCCGCGCGTAAAAGCAGACGAAAATACGGACGTGCTTTGGGTGCCGTTCGATTCTCTTCACAAGCTTTGGAACGAGGGTGATTTGGCGGAACGCTGTCGTTCGGCGGTGCGCGAACTGGCGGAAGAAAAATCGCATGCGTTTACCGCGATTCCCGATTTGCTTCTCCCTTGGTTTTACGAGCATAAGCGCGTTTTGCCTTGGCGACAGATGGAAAATCCGTATGCGACTTGGATTTCGGAGATTATGCTGCAACAGACGCGCGTCGAGGCGGTTAAGGAATATTTTCTGCGATTTATGAGCGCACTGCCGACGGTGGAATCGCTCGCGACGTGCGACGACGAAAAGTTGATGAAACTATGGGAGGGATTAGGGTATTACAGTCGCGCCCGTAACTTAAAACGGGCGGCGGAGATGATCGTAAAAGAATACGACGGTGAGCTCCCGTCCGAGCGGAGCGCGCTTGCGCGACTTCCCGGTATCGGCGACTATACGGCGGGCGCGATCTCGTCCATCGCGTTCGGAAATCCCGAACCGGCGGTTGACGGCAACGTTTTGCGTGTGGTCAGCCGCATTACCGAGGATTTTACGAATATCGACTTGTCGGCTTGCAAGGCGGAGTTAACAGATCGTTTGCGCGCCGTGTATCCGCCCGACGCGAGTGCTTTTACGGAGAGTTTGATGGAACTCGGCGCAATCGTTTGCGTTCCGAACGGCGCGCCTCTTTGCTTGGAATGTCCGATGCGTTCCGTCTGCTTGGCATATCGAAAGGGTTCGTATGCGTCTTTACCCGTGCGTAAGGAAAAGTCTGCGCGAAAAAAAGAATCCATGACGGTGTTTTTTCTGTTGTCCGATCAAAAGACGGCGCTTTGCAAGCGTACGCAAAAGGACGTGTTGAACGGAATGTGGGAATTTCCGAATCGTCCGAATTCGTTTACGGCGTTTGAGGCGAAACAATATTTGTTCGAGAACGGGATTACGATCGTCGGTGAACTGACGAAACGCACGCACGTACATATTTTTACGCATAAAGAATGGCATATGACTTGTTATTACGGGGTGTGCGACCGTTTGCCTCGATCGTGCACGGTGTTCGCTTTAGAAGAAATTCGCGAAAAAATCAGCCTTCCGTCCGCGTTTAAGTGGTGTTTGGACGAGTGTCCGCTCGTTTTGGAGAACGGGAATAAAAATTAAATTTGTTTTTGAGAAAGAATACGAAAGTTGCGTGATTTTAAGCGAAACTTGATTGCAAAAAAACGGATTAAATTATTTTATTTATAAAAGATTGAAAAAATCAGGCTTCGTGAGAAAGTCCGATTTTTTAACGTATTGCATGATTTTGTTCAGCGCAAGAATTTTTTTCTGTGTATTAAAACTTTGGAAAGGAAATTGTCAACGTTGTAATTTGCGATCAATTCCGTCGGGAAGTCGAGTTCTTTTATCAGTTGTTCGCAATAAGAAAAATCGCCGACGTGCGCTCTGCCGTGCGAATCGCTGCCGAACGTGACGGAAACTTTTTTTTCTTTGCAGAGCGTAAGCATTTCCGTATAGCGTTTCCGCGCGTTTCCGCGGTAGCCGTCGGGAGCGAGAGAGGCATTGTTTACTTCGAGAAAGACGTCGAATTCTTTCGCGGCGTCCGTCAATGCGTGGTAGTTTAAGGGGTATTTTTCGTTGTCCGGGTGTCCGACGATATTGACGTAAGGATTTTGCATTGCGTTGACGAGCGCCGCGGTGTTGGTTCGTTCGCTTGCAGGGGAAAAACAGTCGGGGTGTTGACTGACGATGGTAAAATCAAGTTCTTTCATCGTAGTAGGGGAAAGGTCTACTCTCCCTTTTTCGTCAAGCACGTTTACCTCTGCGCCGAACAGAAGGTTGACGCCGCATTTTTTTCGTTCGATCAATTTCAACCCCAAAAAATACGCGTCCGTCGCCCCGTTCGGCATGCCGAACGCGTGGTCGGTGACGGCGAGGTACGAAAGCCCCCTATTCGTCGCCGCCTTTGCGAGATCGGTCAGCGTGTCCGTCGTGTGATGACCGCTGGATATCGTATGGGTATGAAAATCGACTGCAAATCGCATTTGGAACACCACCTTGTTTCTGTTTTTTTTCTATTATACACCGTTTGTGGGGTTTTGACAATTATTTTGTAATATTTTTTGAGAAAAACCTTGAATTCCACAGAAACTCACATAAAATCAAAGAAAAACCAAAAAACAATCGCGTGAAAGATTGACAAAGAGCGGATTATGAGATATAATTACAATGTATAATGAATTATTATCCGAAAAAGACGTTTTTTCGGAAAGGAAGGGGCAAATGGATTTTTACAAGCAGTCTTTCATTCAAAAGACCGATCGTATTTCGAGAATCTTGGAACGCACGTTCGCCAAGTTACCCGAAATCGAATCCGCGCGCGCAAAACTTTTAACGGAGTCCTATCGCGAAACGGAGGATCAGCCCACGATTATTAGAAGAGCGAAGGCTTTCGAACATATTTTGAAGCATATTCCGATCGTCATTCGGGAAGAGGAGTTGATTGTCGGCAGTTCTACGACGAAGCCGAGAGGCTGTCAGACTTACCCCGAGTTTTCTTACGAGTGGTTGGAAGCCGAATTCGATACGGTCGCGACGCGTTCGGCAGATCCCTTTTATATTTCAGAACAGACCAAGGCGGACTTAAAGGAAGCGGACGCTTATTGGAAAGGGAAAACTACCAGCGAACTTGCAACCGCTTACATGGAGCCCGAAACGCTCCTCGCGATGAAGCACAACGTATTTACGCCGGGCAACTACTTTTATAACGGCGTCGGGCACGTAACCGTTCACTACGATTGGGTTTTGGCAGTCGGCTTTAAGGGGATTCGGCTTCGCGCGGAAAACGAATTGAAAAATTGTTGCGTCGGGCAGGGAAACTATGCGAAGAAGAGCCGCTTTTTAGAGGCGGTGATCATTTCGTGTGACGCGGCGATCGCTTATGCGCGCCGTTATGCGGAACTTGCTTATCGAGAGTCCGAGCGTTGTTCCGATTCCGAACGAAAAAAAGAACTTTTAATCATTGCGAAAAATTGTTTGAACGTACCCGAAAACGGCGCTTCCGATTTTTACGAGGCGTGTCAGTCGTTCTGGTTTGTTCAGCAGTTGATTCAGTTGGAGTCCAGCGGACATTCCATTTCGCCGGGACGGTTCGATCAATATATGTATCCTTATTTTAAAAAGGATTACGACGCAGGGAAAATCACGCTTGCCTTTGCGCAAGAGTTACTTGATTGTATTTGGATCAAATTGAACGATTTGAATAAGTGCCGCGACGCGGCTTCGGCAGAGGGCTTTGCCGGATATTCTCTGTTCCAGAATTTGATCGTCGGCGGACAGGACGAAAACGGAACGGACGTAACGAACGAACTTTCTTATATGTGTTTGGAGGCGTCCATGCACGTACAGTTGCCGCAACCGTCTCTTTCCATTCGCGTTTGGAACGGTAGTCCCGAAAGTCTTTTGGTTAAGGCGGCGGAACTGACGCGGACGGGCGTCGGGCTTCCGGCTTATTATAACGACGAAGTAATTATTCCGTCGTTGATGTCCCGCGGACTGACGTTGCAAGACGCGCGCACTTACAATATTATCGGTTGCGTCGAGCCGCAAAAGGCAGGCAAGACGGAGGGGTGGCACGACGCTGCGTTTTACAATATGTGCCGTCCGTTTGAATTTGCCATGCACGACGGCAAGGACGGCGATGTGCAAGTCGGACCGAAAACGGGCGACGCGTCGCAGTTTACCGCCTTTGAAGAGGTGTTCGACGCGTACAAAAAACAGATGAATTATTTTATCCGCTTATTGGTGAACGCGGATAACGCGATCGACGTCGCGCATGCGGAACGTTGTCCCTTGCCGTTCGTTTCTTGCATGGTAGAAGATTGTATCGGCAGAGGCAAGAGTTTGCAAGAGGGCGGCGCGATTTACAATTTCACCGGACCGCAGGGCTTCGGCATTGCGAATATGGCGGATTCGCTGTACACGATCAAAAAACTCGTGTTTGAAGAAAAGAAGTTTACCATGGCGGAGTTGATCGAAGCCGTAGACCATAATTTCGGGCACGGCGTAGAGCGGCATATGGCGGAAAAGGTTGTCGCAAAGGTTGCCGAGGAATTGGAAGAGCAGGGCGCGCCCATGAGCGATGCGGAAAAAGAAGCGATGAAAACTTCTTTGACGGCAGACGGGGCGGATGTTGCGAAATACGCGAAGATTTTAGACGCGATCGAGGCATTGCCTAAGTTCGGTAACGACGTTCCGGAAGTGGATTCGTTTGCGCGCGAAGTTGCTTATACGTATACCAAGCCGATTGAAAAATACGATAATCCGCGCGGAGGAAAATTCCAAGCCGGGTTGTATCCCGTTTCCGCAAACGTTCCGCTCGGCGCTCAGACGGGCGCTTTGCCGGACGGCTGATTCGCAAATATGCCGGTGGCGGACGGCGTTTCCCCGACTGCGGGAAGAGATACGCACGGACCGACCGCCGCCGCGAATTCGGTTTCTAAGTTAGATCACTATATCGCGTCCAACGGCACGCTTTACAATCAAAAATTCCACCCGTCCGCATTGGCAGGGGGAACGGGACTGCATAATTTCATTGCGTTGATTCGCACTTATTTCGATAAGAAAGGAAGTCATATGCAATTTAACGTCGTTTCCAAAGAAACGCTTTTGGAAGCGCAGAAAAATCCCGATAAATATAAGCATCTCGTGGTTCGCGTCGCAGGGTACAGCGCGCTCTTTACCACGCTTTCCAAATCTTTGCAGGACGATATCATCAATCGTACCGAACAGGGATCGTATTAAACGGAGTGCGTTGCATGGATATATTAGACACAAAGGGGAGAATATTCGATATACAGAAATTCTCCGTACACGACGGCCCGGGGATCCGTACGATCGTCTTTTTTAAGGGTTGCGTATTGCGTTGTCAGTGGTGTTGCAATCCCGAATCGCAAGAGTACGAGATTCAAAAAATGACCATTGCAGGCAAAGAAAAGATCGTCGGGCGGGACGTAACCGCGCGCGAGGTGATGGAAGAGGTTTTGCAGGATCTCGCCTATTATCGTCGGAGCGGCGGCGGACTTACGCTTTCGGGCGGAGAGTGTCTGTTGCAGCCCGATTTCGCTCGTGCGCTCTTGCAATCTGCGAAAGAAGCGCATATTTCGACGGCGATCGAGAGCATGGCGCACGTCAAGTATGAGGTGATCGAAAGCATTTTGCCTTATCTCGATATCTACTTGATGGACATTAAGCACGTGAACCCCGAAAAACACAGAAGATTTACGGGAAAATCCAACGAATTGATTTTGGAAAACGCGCGCAAAGTGGCGCAGTCCGGGCAGACGAATCTCGTGATTCGCGTTCCGACGATTCCCGGATTTAACGATACGCCGGAGGAAATTACGGCGATCGCGAAATTTGCGGCGTCCCTTCCGGGAGTGGAAAAAATTCACCTGTTGCCGTATCATCGGTTGGGACAGGATAAATATGTCGGGTTGAACCGCCCTTACGCATTGGACGGAGTACTTCCGCCGCAAAAAGCGCACATGGAAGCGTTGGCGGACGCGGTTCGCGCGGCGACGGATCTGAATTGTCAGATCGGAGGCTGATTGATGGATCAACAAAAATTAACCGATTTATTAAGTAACGAGGGAAAACTCAGAATCGTACAAGAGTTAGTTCCCGGAAAACAGATTACGATTGCGCATATCATTGCGAATCCGGATAAGATTCTCTATCAAAAATTGGGATTGAATCCCACGGTGGATTATACGAAGAGCGCGATCGGAATCGTCTGTATGTCTCCGGCGGAAACCGCGATCATCGCCGGCGATATCGCGTTAAAGGCGTCTGCCGCGGAGGTCGGGTTCGTCGATCGTTTCAGCGGAACGCTGATTCTCTTGGGAACGGTTTCCGAGGTTACGGCTTCGTTGGAAGCAATCCTTTCTTACGCGCGAAATACGCTCGGCTTTGTGACTTGCGAAATTA
>CAYRPB010000078.1:0-6808 GCA_964426105.1 uncultured Clostridia bacterium
GGTAATCTCCTTTGATTTTTCTGATTGCGGTTGGACACCACTTTCATTTTATCATAGGAGATTTTTTTGTCCATAGCCGTAGGCTTTTCCCACCACCTGCTTAGCAGGTGGTTTTCTATACAAAAAAAGAAGTCGCGTGTAGCCGCAACTTCCTTTCATTTTCTATTTTTCGGGCAATTTATCCCCTTTATTCGTTTCCAACGCAAGCTTATCCTCGGCGTTAAGCGCAGAAACAACTTTAACGCCGGTAGTTTTTTCGTATTCTTCTTTTGCCGTACTTGCAACTTTACCGCCGCGTTTTGCAACCGAACGGCTTTCTGCAAAAGTTTCGGGTTGTTCTTGTTGAGAAAGCGTTGTCGTCGTTACCTCGGCAAGCATATTGAGGACCAATTCTATGTCCGTCATATTATCGCGTAAGTTTTCTTTCTTTAAGCCTTTCAATTCTTTATATTCTTTTACGGACATACCGCTCCACGCTTTTGTCATTTCGTCCGTTAAAATAGCATACTCGATTCCTTCTTTTACGCCGCGTTCCTTCCATTCGTCCGTGAGTTTTTTACGCATTTCTATCGTTTGCAATCGTTGATTGATCCAACCTTCCGTATAACCTTTCGCACGATAAAAATCCGCGCCGCGAAGAATTGCTTTTTCAGGATCGGCAATTTCATCAAGTCGTTCGCTACCGATTTGCGCAAGCCACATTTTGAACGGTTCGGCTTTCGGCGATGGAATACTTTGCACAAGGCGCAAAACGCCTTTTGTATCAAAACAATCGGTATTGTAGGCTTTTCCGTCTTTCGGCGAACGTAATTTCAGTCGGTTACAATTTGTAACCAACTCGCTGCCTTCCTTTTTTAGACGATTTTTTAATACTTTCCAATAATTATTCGGATCGGCACTATCGGTCAAAATCGAAACGACGTCCACAACGGAAAAATACCATTCTTCTTTATCCGAATCCCAACTCGTTCTAACTTGCTTTTGTTCAAATATTTTAATTTTAGTATTCATTCACCTTTCCCTCTTTCGTTCGAATGTAATATTATTATACTATTTTTATAGATATTTTTCAATGTCTTTCATAGGATATCCGACGATTACTTTTTAATTTGGAAATATTTTTACGAATTTGCTGTTTGTATCGATTTTTTCTTTTTCTCCCCAAGGATATTCACCTTGTGCTAAAATGATTTCAACCTTTTTATCAATATAAATTGTTTTTTCTCCCTATTATTATTTCAGATAGACGATTTCTTTTTCTTTTTCGACCGCATAACGAACGGTATAATACGTTCCGCCTCCGACGTGTCTTAAATACGCGACGACGCGCTCGCTGCGATCTATCATATAACGGTTACGCTCTTGCATACAACCTTCTTCGTATCGTTCGTGAAGAACAACCGTTTCGTCCGCTTGATCGCATAGTTCCCGATATTTTTCCTTTTGCGCGGCGGGATAGCGTTCCGCTTGATCGCCGCACGGAATACACGCCACGATTCTGACGGGATAATCTTTTTTTATTTTTAATAATTCTTCAAAACAAACCAAGTCGAAACCCAACGCCATTCCCACGTAATAACAGAAATAGCCCTCTTTTACACAACCGAGCAAAAGGTCATTCAATTCTTTGCGAGAAAAATCGGACGATAAAATTCGATGTCCCGTAATACAAACGCTTTTTTCGGTCATAACGGCTGTTTTCTCTCCTTTCCTCTTCCGCGCGGATAAAGCGCAGGCGTTCTTTTTACTTTATCGACGATCGCGATCATACGGGACGCCCCCTCTAAATCGTACCTCCGAATCTCTCTTAACGAACCGCCTAAAACGGAAATCGCGTGAGACGACTCTTCGATCTCGCTTTCGTCCGCCCCCTTGTAAGCGATAAAATTACCGCCCGGCTCTACGAACGGAAGCGTGTATTCGCATAACGTATTCATACGCGCAACAGCACGCGCCGTGCAAGAACAAAATTTTTCACGATATTGCGGAAGTTTCGCCAATTCTTCCGCTCGCCCGTTGATAACGTCGGCGTTTTTCAAATCGAGTTCCGTTATCACAGTTTCTAAAAAGGAACACTTTTTCCCCGTTGCTTCCAACATGGTAATAAAAATATCCTCTCTCATCACGGCAAGCGGAATTGCGGGGAATCCTCCGCCCGATCCGATGTCGATAACTTTTCCGCTTTTTAAACAATTCATTCCCAAAACGCTGTCTAAAAAATGTTTGACGAAAATTTCCCGTTCGTCCGTAATCGCGGTCAGATTAAAACGACTGTTGTAAAAAAGCAATAATTCTGTATATTTTCGGAATGTTTTTTCTTGTTTTTCGCTCAAAGCGACGTTATATTCGGCAAATAACTCTTTCATACGGTTATTATAACACAGTTTTCCTTTTTTTCACAATCGATTTATCCACATTCTCTCGAATTATGTGAAATTGTCGATATCCATAAAAAAAGCAAAGTTAAAAAATTACTTTTTCTTGCTTTTTCAAATTCAACGATTCGGTTATTCACAAAAGCAAATTTTTCTCCCTTTGGTTTTCACAAGTTGCAAACATAAAATTCAACAATCGTTTTTCCTTATTTTTTCTAACGATTTTATAGAAATTCACAATTTCCACAATCCCTAATAATATTACTTTTAAATCCTATCTTTTAAAAAAATAAGAAAATGAATCTTAACTACCGTAAAAATGAAGATTTATCGTTTGCATTTTCCTTTTAAATATATTATAATATTATAATAACGATAAAAGCGCTCTGCGCGACGGAGAAATCATGAAAGTTATTTGTGAAGGATTGGATCTATCGGATGCGGTACTGAAAGTCAGTAAGGCTCTCGGAACAAAAAAGACAAACCAGATTTTGGAAGGAATTAAAATGACCGCTAAGGGCGACGATCTCGTTTTGACTGCAACGGATACCGAACTTTCTATCGAAAAGACGATTAAAGCAAACGTTTTGATGGAGGGAGAAACAGTCGTTCCCGGAAAATATTTTATGGACTTCGTGAAAAAGTTGGAGCACGAACAGATCGAACTTTCGGTTTTGGACGAGGGACAATTAAAAATCAAATATGCGGACGCCGAAAGCGAAATGCAGGTTTATAATGCGGAGGAATTTCCAAAACTCAATAAAGAGATCAAAGAAAATTACTTTTCTCTTTTGCAAAAAGAGTTTAAGGACTTAATCGCAAAGACGTCTTTCTCTTGTTCTCAAGACGATTCCAGACCGATTTTGAAAGGGTGCTTGTTCGAAGTGGAAAACGGCGTCGTTACGTCCGTTGCCTTGGACGGTTTCCGTATGGCGGTCTGCAAGAAAAAGGCGGATAACGTTTCGGGCGATTTCAAGGCGATTATTCCGTCGCGCACCCTCAACGAGATTACAAGATTGTTGGAAGAAGAGGACGAACTTCTTACCGTTGTGTTGCAGAAGAACAATTTGATGGTGGAAGTCGGAACGACGGTACTCGTATCTCGTTTATACGAGGGAGAATTTATCAATTACAAGCAGATTCTTCCGAGTTCTTTTTTGACGGAATTTACGATCAACACGGCGCAACTTTTAAACAGCGTGGAGAGAGCCGCCGTTTTGAGCCGTTCGGATCGCCTTTCTCTCGTTAAGATGGACGTAAAAGAACGCTATCTGAACGTCACGGCAAAGTCCGAAATCGGAAACGTAAACGAAAACATTCCCATTCTGTTAGACGGAAAAGATCTTTCCATCGCGTTCAACGCAAAGTATTTGTTGGATTACCTGAAAATAGCGACGGACGAGCAGATTAAAGTGTTTTTGAACTCCCCCATCGCGCCTTGCGTATTCAAATCCGAAACCAACGAAGACGATTTATATCTCGTGCTTCCGGTCAGAATCAACGCATAATTGCGATAATCGCGCGATTTTAATTGACAAAAGGTCAAAAATCGCTATAATATAGAAAGCAAAACCACAAATTTTAAGTGAGGAAAAGAATATGAAAAGAACTTATCAACCTAAAAGAAGACAGAGAAGCAAAGTACACGGTTTCAGAAAAAGAATGATGACCAAGAGCGGCAGAAACGTGCTGAAGAGAAGAAGAAATAAAGGCCGTCATAACCTGTCCGCATAACACGTGGAATACAGACTGAAAAAGGCGAAGGATTTCGATCGCGTTTTCAAATCGGGAAAACGCGCTTTCGCCAATCGTTTGACGGTGATTTATTATCCTGCAAAGCAGATTAAGGTCGGCTTCGCAGTCGGAAAAAAACACGGGAAAGCCGTCGTCAGAAATCGCGTCAAACGGTTATTGAGAGAAGCATTCCGAACGGTGCTTCCGGAATTGAACGGGAATTGGTATTGCGTCGTGATACCGAAAGTTTCCGAATCTTACACGTACGTCGGGTTTGTTAAGGATCTGCGGTACGCGTTGAAAAAGAGCGGGCTGTTAAAATGAAAAAACTTTGCCTGAAAATGATTCGCTTTTATCAAAAGTATATTTCAAAGGGAATCGTAAGTCAGTGCCGTTATACGCCGACCTGCTCGCAGTATGCCTATGAGGCGATTTTAAAATGGGGCGTGGTGATCGGTATTTTATTAGGCTGTTGGAGAATTTTACGGTGTAACCCGTTTTCTAAGGGCGGGTTTGATAAAGTTCCGGACAAGCCATCGGTCAAAAAATGGGTTTTGTAACGTTACCTCGCTCTCTCTATAAGGAATTTTTATGAATTTATCGCTTATTTCGGCGATGGCGGAGAGAGGCGCAGATATGCTTCTTCCCGTTGCCGAACAATCTTTGGATTGGTTGACGACGATTGTAACCGCGATTGTGACGTCCGTCGGATCGATTATGCTGGGTGTCGTGTTGTTTACCCTCGTGTTGAAACTGATTACACTTCCGTTGGACTATTTTTCGCGCGCTTCGATGCGGAAAAGCTCCTTAAAAATGGAGCAAATGCGCCCGGAATTGGAAAAATTGCAAAAGCAATACGCAAACGATAAGAATTTATATAATCAAAAAATGATGGCTCTCTATAAAAAAGAGGGCTATTCTCCGTTCGGCGCTTGCTTGCCGACGATTATTACGCTCGTATTTTTCTTTATCGTATTATCGTCTTTCAATAACTATTCCAATTATCAAAATATTCAGTACGCGTTGAATATGACGGCTGCGTATAACCAAGCAATGGTGCAAGCCGGCGTGGACGAAGCGGACGGATATCTTTCGTATGATGAAAAAACGGGCGGAATCGTCATTGACGATCAAAAAATTTACGACGCTTACCAAGCGATCGAAAGCGAGAGCGCGGTGAAAGAAATCGTTGCGGAAAACGGAACGATCCTTTACGTGGAAATGAATATTCTCGTTCCGTCCGACGAAACGGCGAATCGGAGAAAAGCGACCTATCAAACGGCGAAAAACGGAGAAAAGGGCTTTCTCGTTTTGATCAGACATTACGAGATCAATGAAGACGGCACGATCTCTTTCCGTACGTTGGAAGAGGCGATTGACGAAGAAGCGTTATCGAGCGGTTCAGCGGCAGGCGGACGGTATGAAACTTTGACCGTAACGACGGGCGAAAAGACGGAAAATTTTCAAGCATATTACGCAGGCGTTTCGGAAGCAAGCGAAACGACCATGGAAGTTGCGGCGGATGATTTTGTCAGGAATCTCAGAAGAGCCGCGTCCGCCGAAAAGTATTATGAAGAAAGAGAATCCTTTTTGTGGATCAAAAACGTATGGGAAGCGGATTCCCCCTTTGCTCACCCCGTTACGAGTTATGAAACGATTACGGGTAAATTGAGCGGATCGGATAAAATAAGAGAAGATCAATATACGGAAATTACGTACAATCTTTCAGAAGAAAAGGAACAGCCGAACGGATATTTTATTATCATCGTTTTGGTTGCAGGGCTTTCGTTCCTTTCGCAATGGGTAATGTCTCGCGGACAAAAAGCACAGTTAGAGTTGCAGAGCGTTGACGGAACGGGCGCAATGCAGAATAAGATGATGATGTGGATGATGCCGATTATGATGGCGATATTCGCTTTTATGTATACGGCGGCGTTCTCCACTTACATTATATGCAGTCAGGTATTTTCGATGCTGACGACGCTTGCGATCAATAAGATCGTAGATATCCGCTTTTATAAAGAGCAAGAAAGAAAGGAAGCGGAAGCGATGAAAGGTAATCGGGGAATCAGAAAGAAAGAAGAAACACCCCGAAAAAGGAGATAAAATGGAATTTACAGGTAAAACGGTAGAAGAGGCGATCGCGCTCGGACTTTCCGAAACGGGGCTCACAGAAGAGAATGCGCAGATCACGGTGTTGGAAGAAGGCGGCAAGGGTTTTTTGATTAAATCGAAAGCAAAAGTCGAAATCGTAAAGAAATTGTCCAACGGAGAAAGAGCGGTTAAGTTTTTGGAAGAATTGTTAGACCGCATGAACGTTTTGGCAAACGTTTCGCTCGTTTCCGAAGGCGAAAAGATCGAGATCAACATAGTTGCGGAAACGTCCGCTTCGATCATCGGATATCGCGGAGAAGTTTTGGACGCATTGCAAAGTTTAGCAGGCGCGGTTGCGAATATCGGAAACAAAAATTACGTGCGCGTAGTGGTCGATTGCGAAAATTATCGCGGCAAGCGCGAGGAAACGCTCGTTAATTTGGCGGCAAAACTTGCGGATAAAGCCGTTCGTCAGGGAAGAAATATTTCCCTCGAACCGATGGGACCGTACGAACGTCGCATCATTCATTCCGCGTTGGCGGCAAGCGAGGTCGTTACGACGACTTCCGAGGGAAAAGAGCCAAACCGTTACGTGGTGATCGTTC
>CAYRPB010000079.1:0-6795 GCA_964426105.1 uncultured Clostridia bacterium
ATTACGTTTTCAGGCAAAATCGGCGCCCAAGTGTTATAGGGATCGGGTACGTTTTTGTGGAAATTTTTGCTCAGTTTCACGCAGTCTTTTTCTACTTTTAAGAGTTTTGTGCAATTCATTAAAGAAACACCTTTTTCTTCCAAATAATGAATGATATGTCCGCGGTTTGCCGTGCAGGTGTGATTCATGATGAATTTATCCATTTCGACAACTGTCACTTTCTTATCTTTTTCATATGCGAGATAATAGGCGGTTTCCGCACCGACGACACCGCCGCCGATTACGACGATGTCTTTTGCATGATCGACTAAGGTCGGATTCAAAAGTACGTCGACTGCAAATACGACGTTTGTGCCGTCAATTCCTTCGACAGGTGGGCGTTTTTGTTTTGAGCCCGTCGCGATCATAATCGTATCATAGCCGACTTTCTTTAAGTCGGCGGCAGACGGCGTACTTTGTAAATGCAAAGTAAATCTACCGCTTTCCTTTAACGTTTCAACAACATGTGTGAGATATTCGAGGTAGTTCTTTATTTCGTATTTGATTACGGCTTTACTTCCGGGAATTAGATTTCCGCCGATTGAATCGCTTTTTTCAAAGAGGTCGACGGTCTGTCCTCGTGCGATTAAAGTTTCTGCTGCCGTTATGCCTGCCGGTCCTGCGCCGATCACGGCGACGCGCTTACTCTTTTCTGCTTTTGGAATTTCCGCGCTGTATTCTTCTTCAAATGCCGTTCTGGGGTTGACGGCACACTGCGGATGACCGCCTTCTACAAATTCGTTCAGGCAACCTTCTTGACAGCCGATACACGGACGAATGTCCTTGACGTTTCCGGCGTATGCCTTGTTACACCATTCTGCATCGGCCAGCAACGGACGACCGAGCATGATCATGTCGCATTTCTGGTCGCGAAGCGCTTGTTCGGCAAAATCGGGATACCCCAATTTCCCGACGGCAACGACGGGCACGTCAAGTCCTTTGTTAGACTTGATTCCTTTTTCTGCGAAATATTTTTTCGCGATTTCCGCAATATCCAAGAAACAACCGGAAGGCATGGAAGAAGGCGGATGCGGAAGCCACCAGTTATCGTAGCATCCGAGATCGACGTCAAACAAATCGACGCCTGCTTCCACTAATTTTTTCATATAGCGGAGTGTTTGATCGATTGTACGCTCTTTTTTAAATTTTTTAAGAGGCTTTGTGTGATTCATTCGTTCGCCGTAAGTCGCGTTTAATGCAAGGCTTAGGTCAATACGGTACATAATCGGAAAATTCGGTCCGACACGTTTTCTGATTTCCTTGATCATTTCGATACCAAAATTTTCATAATGAGCAAAATGACCGAGTTTTCTTCTGTTGAACGCAGGATTTGTGATCTGTTCGATCAAATATCCTTCATGACCGTGTAAATACACGCCGTCGATATTTGCTGCTTTTGCGTCTGCGCTTCCCTGACCGATTCGTTTAATGATTTTACGAAGGCTTCGATCTGACAACCTCAGACAAGGAACTTCTTTCATATACCAATTAGGATTAAAAGATGCGCTTCTCGGAAATTTCAATTGATTAACCAAGCATTGCGGATTTCCGACTCTTCCCAAGCCTGCCGTCAACTGAATAAAGAACGCGCTTCCGTGTGCGTGGCACATTCCTGCCAAATCCCTCCAAGCAGAAAATACCGTTCTACTACGGTCGATCCGCGGGAAATACGTCAATTCTCCCAATTCAATCAAAGACTTATCGATACCGTATGTCACGGGAATCAAGCCGGAAGTGATTAAGCCAACTCCGCCTTTTGCTCGTTCTTCAAAGTATTTTAACATCTTTTCATTCGGGCGACCGGTTTCTTCGCACATATCGATATTCCCCATAGGTGCCATAACCAGTCTGTTTTTCAACGTGAGATCGTTTATTCGGATCGGGCTGAACATTTTTTCATAGGGATATAATTCGCTCGTCATTTCGGGCGTTTGAAATCCCTTTTCCCACCAATCACCATAACTATCCGTCAATTGTTTTAATTTTTCCTCGTAATTCATTCCGAACCTCCGAAAATTGATAATTTTATTGTATCGAAAAAAATATAATTTGTCAATACGTATTGAAATTTTCCTGAAATAAAAATAAAAAAAAGAGGGTGCGCCCTCTTATTTTTGTTCGGATAAATATCGTTTTATAATTTCAAACATTTCTAAACTGATTACATGCTCGATTCGACAAGCATTCCATTCCGCTTCATCAAGAGGAGCACCGATTTTTTCAAAGAATTTCGTGAGGACTTTGTGCCGTTCGTAAATTTGGTTTGCAAAGGTTCTCCCTTCTTCGGTAAAGCAAATACAACCTGATTCGTCAAAACGAATATATCCTCTTTTTTCCAATAAATTGACTGCGCGTGAAACGCTTGATTTCGCGTAATTCAATTCGTCTGCGACGTCTATCGAGCGAACGTTGTCTTTTCGTTGTTGCAAGATCAAAATTGTTTCTAAATACATTTCTTCGGATTCATGTGTTCTCATGGAAAAAATCTCCTTAATCGTTATTATATCCGATTGCTGTTTTTTTGTAAAGCGTAAAAACGAAAAAATAAACTGCCGATTCAAAAAAACATGAATAAAAAATTAAAAATCCATGCTTTTTTGGTTGCAAAAATTTTCTGCTTATAGTAAAATAGATAAGCAAAAGAGATCGGGGTATAGCGCAGTTGGTAGCGCGCATGGTTCGGGACCATGAGGCCAGGAGTTCAAGTCTCCTTACTCCGACCAAACGATTCTCCTCTATTACGAGGCGAATTCGCGGGGGTATAGCTCAGTTGGTTAGAGCGCTTGCTTCACATGCAAGAGGTCGTAGGTTCGAGTCCTACTGTCCCTACCAATCGTGTCGGTCTGTAAGTTTTTTCTTATAGACCGACTTTTTTCGACTCAATGTCAAATGTTGGGGTGTGAATTCTAAAATTTCACAATATAATATTTTCAGATCGGAAGTTTTCAAAATTTCTAAAACCGTATGATATTCGTTTCAATGCTTTAATATTGTTGTTCATACCCTCGGTAAAACCATTGGTAACTTATTGCTGAATTTATCAAAAAGCAAAAAGTTGCATTTATCTGTTCCGTTAATAAAAACGGATTTCCCAATGTAAAAGCCATGCTTAAGCCAAGAAAAATCGACGGTTTACGTCAATTCTATTTTTCGACAAACACTTATATTTCGGTTTCTTTTAATCAATCGTTAAAAGGAATTAAATTTATCGAAACTGCAATTTCCGCCATGCTTGTCGTCATCGTCGTGATCGTCTTCACAGCCGCAATCGGATAAACTAATTGCTTCGTGACTTTCATGTCGATGGTCGCAGTCGCAATCTTCAAGAAATTCTTCGCAATATTCGCAATGCGTTTCCCAATTGAAGTCGTCATTGGATTCGTTGCGTTTTTTCTTACGTTCCTTATTTTGCCTTTCAAAAAAAAGAATATTTTCAAAAAAATCAAAATCCGGATCATCTGCCGTTGAAGAGAAATTGTTTTTTCTCTCTTTAGCAGAAGGTTGTTTGGGACGATCGGCAGGTGTGTTCTTTGGGGGGATTGAAGGATCGTCGTTTGTAGGCGAATTATTACTTAACGATCGTATAAAGGCTAAAACCAAAAAGAAAATAATTGCAAGAAACAAAAACGCACTGGTGAAATCAATCCCGACGCTTATCAATACAAATAGGATAATCAAAAAAGCAATGATCGTAAATAATAATAGTTTTTTAACAAGATCGTCGTCTTTTTTATCCATGTTATTTCTCTCCTTTTATCGATATGAATGTTGCACTAAATTAAGCGACAAGGCTGCATGGGGTTCGTTTAATTCATTGTTCTTTTACTGCAAGCATATCTTTTACTTTCATCAAGCGCGTTAAACTCCCTCTCTCGTTTTCGTCCAATTTCATGGTAATGTAAGCAATTGTTTCTTCCAAATCGGGAATCATGACGTATTCTAACGCATTGACGCGTCGCTTGCTCTTTTCGATTTCGTCCGCAAGCATCATTGTCGTTTTTTCCGTTTCTGCCAATTTAACGAGTTTTACTAAAACTTTTCCCATTAAGGCAACCGAAAGATCGGCTTCGCTTGTGACGCCGACGAACGAATAAGGATAAATTTGATCCGAACATTTTTCCTTTAATTCCAAAAGCGGCGTGTTGACGCTCATAATGTTTTTCGTTCCGCAAGATAAATCGACGGAAACGGACGGCATAGAAAAAGCAAGTTCGATTTCTTCTTTTGAAAGGAAACTTCTCGCCGTCGAAAATTGCTTCAAAACCGCAACAACGTCTTTTTCGACCTCGTCCCTAAGTTGTTTGTTTTCGCGGACGACAGCGGAAAAACGACGTACCATTTCGTCTGTTTTATCCTTTAACAGTTTATGTCCCCGTTGTGCAGTTTTTAAGCGCGCTTTTAGTTTTTTTAATTCCATCCGCGTGGGATTTACGTTGATTCTCGCCAATGTTTTTACAACTCCTATGCGTTTTTATCCAAGTAGCGATCGATGTATTGTTGTTTGATTCTCTTTAATTCGGATTTCGGAAGCATTTTCATCAACTCCCATCCGAGATCGAGCGTATCGTATACCGTTCGGTTCTTTTCAAAACCTTGAGAGACATAATTCTTTTCAAAGGCTTCTGCAAATTTTGCATATAAACGGTCTACGTCGGAGAGCGCAGCCTCGCCGAGAATTGCGGCAAGTTCTTTCGATTCTTTGCCGCGAGCATATGCAGCAAAGAGTTGATTCATCGTATCTGCGTGATCTTCACGTGTTTTCCCTGCGCCGATTCCTTTGTCTTTTAATCTCGAAAGAGAAGGTAAAACGTCAATGGGCGGCACAATACCTTTTTTATAAAGTTCTTTTGAAAGAATAATCTGTCCTTCCGTAATATACCCGGTTAAATCCGGAATCGGGTGCGTCTTATCGTCTTCAGGCATGGTTAAAATGGGAATTTGCGTAATCGATCCCTTTTTCCCTTTGATTCTGCCGGCTCGTTCGTACATAGAAGCTAAATCCGTATATAAATAGCCGGGATAGCCGCGCCGACCGGGTACTTCTTTACGGGCAGCCGAAATTTCACGCAATGCTTCGCAGTAGTTGGTAAGATCGGTAATGATAACTAATACGTGCATACCTAATTCGTAAGCGAGGTATTCCGCGGCTGTTAACGCCATTCGCGGCGTCGCGATTCGTTCGATTGCCGGATCGTTTGCGAGATTGGTAAATAAAACAGTGCGCTCGATTGCTCCCGTTTTCTTAAAATCCTGTATAAAATAGTCGGCTTCTTCATACGTAATGCCCACAGCACCGAAAACGACTGCGAATTTCTCAGAATCGTTGAGCACGCGCGCTTGACGTGCAATCTGTGCCGCGAGTTCTGCATGCGGTAAACCGCTCATCGAGAAAACGGGAAGTTTTTGCCCTCTGACCAAGGTGTTTAATCCGTCAATAGCGGAAATTCCCGTCTGAATAAATTCGTTCGGATAATCGCGCGCGGCGGGATTGATGGGCTCTCCGTTGATATCCATGCGTTTTTTTGCGATAATAGGAACACCGCCGTCTCGCGGATTCCCCATTCCGTCAAAAACTCTGCCAAGCATATCTTCGGAAACGGCAAGTTCAAGCGAATGACCTAAAAAGACGGCTTTGCTTGTTGTAATCTGTAATCCGTGCGAACTTTCAAACAGTTGAACAAGTGCTTTATCTCGGTTGATTTCCAATACTTTACCGCGGCGCGCTTCGCCGTTTGCTTGACGGATTTCTACAAGTTCGTTATATTTTACGCCCTCAACGCCTTCTACCAACATTAAAGGACCGATGACCTCTTTAATCGTTTTGTATTCTTTCAACATCAATCGTTTCCTCCGTTTGCAAGTGACTTAATACTGTCGTTAAGTTCTTTGGAAATAGCGTCAAATTGAGCGATTTCGCTTTCCGGGATATATTTTGCTCGACCGATTTTTTCTCTGACGGGCAAATTCATCAAATCCGCGTAATCGACGTCTCTCGTCAATGCGTCCTGCCCCAGACGATTGAAATCGTAAATCAACTTTAACATTTTATATTGTTTTTCCAACGAAGCGTACGTATCTACTTCGTGAAATGCGTTTTGATGAAGGTAATCTTCGCGAATGGATTTTGCAGTTTCCATTGTTAAGCGATCTTTATAAGAAAGGGCGTCTGCGCCAACCAATCGAACGATTTCGTCCAATTCCGCCTCTTCTTGCAGAATCGCCATTGCGAATTTTCTCAATTTCACGAAATCGGCGGAAATGTTCTCGTTATACCATTCCGTCAATTTGTCGGCATACAAGGAATAAGAAATTAACCAGTCGATTGCCGGAAAATGTCGCTTATATGCCAATGCGGAAGAAAGTCCCCAAAATACTTTTACGATTCGCAAAGTCGCTTGCGCAACAGGTTCGGACAAGTCGCCGCCGGCAGGAGAAACCGCGCCGATTGCCGTAATAGAGCCGTAACGCGCTTGCTGCCCGAATACGCGAACCATTCCGGCTCGTTCATAAAACTCTGCAAGACGGGAAGACAAGTAAGCAGGATAGCCTTCTTCGCCGGGCATTTCTTCCAAGCGACCGGACATTTCTCTAAGTGCTTCCGCCCAACGCGACGTGGAATCCGCCATAATCGCGATATTATATCCCATATCGCGAAAATATTCGGCAATCGTTATTCCCGTATAAATGGATGCTTCTCGCGCTGCAACGGGCATATCCGACGTATTTGCAATCAAAACCGTGCGTTTCATTAACGGG
>CAYRPB010000080.1:0-6758 GCA_964426105.1 uncultured Clostridia bacterium
ACCGTCCACGCATGGTGGTGGAGCTGGCTGGAGGTGACGGCGCGGGTCTCATACTGAATGCAGTCGTTGCGGCGGTAGATCAGAATCAAAAGCTGCTCCAGGGCACTTTTAATCATCTGCTCGCAGGCAAAGGGCGCATCCTCCCGCAGGCGGATATCAAAATAGGGGGCAACGTTGTCAAAGCACACATAGGCGGACTCTGCCTCATGCACGATCTGGGACAGACAATTCTTCTCCTGCAAGCCCAGCAGCAGGATCTTTTTTTCAAAGACCTTCATAATGGAGCTTTCACAGCAGAAGGAGATGACGATGACGTTGGCCGGCTTCTGGTCGTACATTTGCAGGGCATGGAATTCGTTGGGGCGGTGGAAGACCAGCTCACCGGCCTTGAGCAGATGGCTTTCGCCCTCTGCCGTGGCAACCAGACTGCCCTTGTCCACATAGACCAGCTCCCAGAAGTCGTGGCATTCCCCCGGCTGGATGAAGTTCTTGGGGAGCTTATAGTAGGATACGTTGATCAGCGCCGTGACCGATACTTCCGTGCTTAATTTGTGAATTTGATACTGTTTCATGGGTCTCATCCTCGGAAAATTTGTCTGATTATATAAAAAGTCCCGCTGAAAACATAAGGTAAAAACCGGGATAATGATTTATCATAGAAGTACAAATAGTATAAACGGTTTTTACAATTTTGTAAATAGCGGCTTTTGCTTGAGCCGAAAACAAAAAATACAGGAGGAACTGAATGATGAAAGTTTTAGCTGTCGGTTGCCATCCCGATGATCTGGAGATCGCCTGCGGCGGTACCCTGCGCAAGTATGTGGAGCAGGGCGCAGAAGTCTATATGTGCCATGTGGCCAACGGTGATCAGGGTCACGTGGTCATTGAGCCCGGCCCTCTGGCCGAGATGCGCACCAGAGAAGCCGAAAACGCCGGTAAGATCATCGGCGCCAAAGAGGTTTTCAACCTGAATGTCAGCGATATGCAGGTCAACAGCCATGATCTGGACGTCATGGACGCCATGGCCGATGTGGTTCGCTTTGTCCGCCCCGATGTTATCATCACCCATAACGACGATGACTATATGCTCGATCACAAGGAGACCAGCATCATTGCCACCAACGGCAGCTTCTGCTCTGGCTTGGGTCATCGCCCCAGAAAGTATGAGGCATTTTCCAGCTTTATCCCCGTGTTCTTCATGGATACCCTCGCCGGTGTCAACTTCCAGCCCTCCCATTATGTGGATATCACAGGCCAGATCGACACCAAGATCAAGGCTCTGGAGTGCCATGAGAGCCAGCTGAAATGGATGCTGGAGCACGACAATATCGATTTTGCCGATATGGTTCGCACCTGCTCCAAGTATCGCGGCTATCAGTGCGGCGTGGCCTATGCCGAGGGCTTCCGCGCCTATAATGTCTATCCCCGCTACAGCACCAAGCATCTGCTGCCCGATTGATCCAACGGGTAACCCACATAAAAATTAAAATTCAGGAGGATTTTACTTATGAGCAAGAAAGTACGTTGGGGCGTTATCGGTGCAGGCGGCATCGCTGACCGCCGTACCATTCCCGGCATGATGCTGTGCGACAATGCTGAGCTGGTCGCCGTCATGGAGATCAACATGGAGCTGGCCGAGAAGTGCCGCGCCAAGTGGGGCTGCAAAAAGGCCTATGACAACGAAGCCGATCTGCTGGCCGATCCCGAAATCGATGCCGTCTACATTGCCACTCCCGTGGTGCTGCACGCCAAGCAGGCCATGGCTGCTGCCGATGCCGGCAAGCATATCCTGATTGAGAAGCCTCTGGCCATGACCTCCGAAGAGGGCGCCAAGGTCGTAGAATATTGCGAGAGCAAGGGCGTCAAGATCGCTGCCGGTCTCATGATGCGCTTCGGCTCCTATGTGCAGGCCATGAAGAAGGCCGTTGCCGAGGGCAAAATCGGCAAGCCCGTCTCCGCCTATGCCCAGTTCACCTGCTGGTATCCCGATATGCCTGGCAACTGGCGTCAGAGCAAGAAAAACGGCGGCGGCGGCGCCATGATGGACATGGGCGTGCATTGCATCGACCTGATGCAGTATGTCACCGGCTCGCGTGTCAAGCAGGTCGCGGCGTTCCATGCTACGCTGACGTTCCACTATGAGGTTGAGGACTCGTCCACTGTTCTGCTGCGGCTGGAAAACGGCTGTGAGTGCGTGGTACAGTCCAACTTCAACATTCCCGATGAGGCTGCCAAGTGGCGTCTTGAGTTTTTCGGCGATCAGGGCAGACTGGCCGGTGAAAATGTCATCGGACAGATCGACGGCGGCACGCTGGATGCGCTGTTCTGCGGCGAGGTCGGCGGATATGACGCACAGCAGGACACCAAGGACGTTAAGGGCGAGCAGATTGACGTGGAATTCGGCAATATGTACACTCGCGAGATTGAGTCTTTCGGCAATTCCATCCTGAACAACCTGCCGCTTGAGGTTCCCGCCGAGGATGCCGTTCAGGTGCAGCGCGTGATGGAAGCTGCATACCGCTCGAATGATGAGGCGTGCGTGGTCACGCTTTGATACGGTAAGTTTGAGGTAACAACATGAACAAACCACTTGACTATGCGGTCGGCTTGTTCAACTGCTGCCGCGACCCGTGATGTGCCTTTCGGTCGGAAGTCTAAACACAACTGATTTGAAAGGAGAAAAATCATGGAGAAAAAAGCATCGGATTTCAGATACAATACCGGCGAAACCAAGGTTCCTTGGGCTGCCGTCGGCGAGGATTACAACGCGAAAGACCTGATAACCATTATCAAGTTTATGATGAAGGGCAAGGGCGAGGCATATGATGAGGCGCTGAAAGCCGTTGAGAAGGATATCTATGCGCTCGATCAGGTGTCCAATCCCCCCGCGAAGCTGTCGCTTGACGTTGAGGTCGGCAAGGCAGAGGATATGTGCGATGCGTATCTGCACACCAAGGGCTCTACGTTCCTGACCAACTGCACGGCCGGCTTTGAAATCGCCTGCAAATATGCCGGACTCAAGGCCGGTGATGAGGTTATCGTCCCCGCGATTACCTTTGCCGCCACGATGGCATATCCGCTTTCCATCGGCTGTAAGCTGGTCTTTGCGGACGTTGACCCGCTGACGCTGAACATGGATCCCAAAGACGTTGCGAAGAAAATCACCGACAAGACCAGAATGATCGTTCCCGTTCACATCGGCGGCTATCCGGTCGATATGGATCCGATTTTGGAGCTTGCAAAGCAGCACGATATCGTTGTGCTTGAGGATGCGGCGCACGCCTTCGGCGGCGAGTATAAGCACCGCAAGCTGGGCACCATCGGTGATTTCGGCTCGTTCTCGTTCCATGAGGTCAAAAACATCACCTCGTTCGGTGAGGGCGGCATTCTCTGTTCCAACGTTACCGAATTTTTGCCCGAGATGCGCCGTGCGCGCTTCCTCGGAACCGATTTCTCCAAGAAGATTCCCAACTGGCTGTATGATGTCACGGCCATTCGCGGCAAAGACGGTCATCCGTTCGTTGCCACCAACTTCTCCACCACCGAGATTCAGGGTCTTGGCTTGCAGCTTCAGGTTGAGCGCATCGAAAAGATCATTGAGCTGCGCCGTCAGGCTGCCACCTATCTGACCGAGCGCCTGTCCGGCTGTGACGCGCTGATTCCGCAGGATCTCGGAAATGATGACATCCGTCCCACATTCCATCTGTATCAGCTTCAGATCATCCCCGAAAAGGCGGGCGGCGATGTGCAGCTGTTCAAGAGGAAAATGGACGAAAAAGGTGTTACGCAGATTCCGCACTTCGGCCCGCTGTACAAGTTCGAAATTCTTCGTGAGTACGGCTACAATGAGGCCGAGATTGCGGCAAGCTGCCCCGTCACCGAGGAAGTATTCAATCACCGCTTTACGCACTTCCCCATCTATGGTCTGAGCAAGGAACAGCTGGATTATATGGCTGATTCCATCCTCGCCTCCATCGATGAAATGCAGCGCGGCGTATAAACCAAAAAGTAAAACAATATAACAATAAGCGAGGTTATTATCATGAGCGAGAAAAAAGAAATTGTCATGAACGGCGCGGGCGTTGCCGAGCTGGGCTTCCCCGGCTGGCCGCAGTTTGACCCCAAGAGCAAGGCCGAAATCGCGGAAGCACTGGATACCGGCGCTGTCTGCTACTGGACCGGCCACAAGGGCATGGAATTTGAAGAGAAGTTTGCAAAATGGTGCGGCGCCAAGATGGCCATTTCCTGCACCAACGGTACGGCTGCGCTGCACATCGGCATCGCAACGCTGGGCATCGGCCCCGGCGATGAAGTGATTGTTCCTTCCTACTCGTTCATCGCTTCCTCGTTTGCGGTTGTTCAGGCGGGCGCAGTGCCCATTTTCTGCGATGTGGACGAGAGCCACACCATTGACCCCGACGACATCGAGGCCAAGATCACCGAGCGCACCAAGGGCATCGTTGTTGTCCATCTGTACGGCGTTGTCTGCGACATGGGCCGCATTATGGAGATTGCGAGAAAGCACAACCTGTATGTCATCGAAGACTGCGCGCAGGCTATCGGCGCGAAGTACAACGGCAAGTCCGTCGGTACCATCGGTGATGTCGGCTGCTTCTCGTTTGCACAGTCCAAGCACTTCACCACCGGCGGTGAGGGCGGCATGGTCGTCACCAACGACGAAGACCGCGGCTGGGAGGCTCGCTCTTTCCGTGACCACGGCTATGACGTCAAGGCTCGTATGAACATGCTGGCGCTGGAAGAAAAGCTGCCGTACATCCACAACCGTGTCGGCTTCAACTTCCGTATGACCGAAATGCAGTCCATCGTCGGCATCAATGAGCTGGCTCGTCTGGAAACTTGGAATCTGCCGCGCCGCTATGAGTATGCAAAGATGTACCGTGAGGCGCTGGGCAAGCTTGAGGCTGTCAAGTCCATGGCGGTTGACACCGAAGAGCGTCAGTGCTCCTACTGGTGGTTCCCGATCATCCTTGATCTGGACAAGCTGGACATTGAAGCGCCCGCATTCCTCAAGGAACTGGCCGGTATGGGCATCCCCTGCTACGGAATCCAGTGGCCGGAAGCATACGAGGAGAAGGCATATAAGGAACTCGGCGGCTTCGGCGCACATAAGTTCCCGTTCTGCTCCAAGGAGTACGCCCGCGAGGGTTTGACCTACGAAGGCGTTGTCTGCCCCGTTGCAAAGTCTCTGCGCGCACGTACCATCAACCTCTTCCTGCACCCGACTTGGGAGAAAGAGCACATCCAGAGAGTTATCGACGCTTTCACCACCGTCCATAACGCACATCTGAAGAAGTAATCAGACAAAACGCGGGTGCCGCGGCACATGCTGCGGCACCCGAAAACGGTTTGCACAAAATGATTTGCAGCCTATGTTGCCGCAGCCATGGGCTGCGGCAATTTTTACATCAGGAGGGAAAACATATGTCGGATTTTCGTGCCGGATTTGCCCGCGTGGGCGTAACGCCGCCGCTGGGTGTGGCCATTTCGGGTTATTTCAAGGACCGCTTTGCAAGCGGCGTGCTGGATGAGCTTACGGCGTCCACGCTTGCGCTTGCCTGCGGAGAGGGACGCGCGATTGTAATCGCGCTGGACAATCTGATGATTGATCACGACACCATGGCAGGCTACCGCGAGCAGGTCGCGCAAAAGGCGGGCGTTTCGCCCGAGGAAGTCTTTATTTCCTGCTCACACACGCACACGGGCCCGCTGGTCGGCCGCAGTGAGCTGGACGAAAACAGCTACGGCGAAAAGCCGTATGGCGATTATCTGGGACGGAAGCTGGCCGATTGTGCATACCTTGCCATGCAGGATCTGCATCCGGCGAAGCTTGCCTACGCGGTCGGACAGGCGCCCGAGATTGCCTTTGTGCGCCGCTTCCGCATGAAAGACGGCGGCATTCGCACAAATCCGGGCGTGGATAACCCCGATATCCTTGCGCCGATCGGAGACGTGGATGAGCGCGTGAACGTGCTGCGCTTTGTGCGTGAGGGGGCACCGGAGGTCATCCTTGCGAACTTCGGCGTCCATCCGGATTCCGTCGGCGGCGATGAAATTTCCGCGGACTATCCGCATTTTGTCCGCAAGACAACCGAGGCTGCGCTGGAAAACGTGCGCTGCATGTTCCTTAACGGCGCAGAGGGCGACGTAAACCACGTCAACGTCCATCCGCGCGGCGGCGCGGGAAACGGTATGCACAAGTGCTTTGACGATGTTGACCGCGGCTATGCACACGCGCGCCATATGGGCATGGTCATTGCGGGCGCGATTTTGCAGGTATATGAAAAGGCCGCGTTTTGCGATGTTGACTGTGTCAAGGCCGTACAGCGCGTCATTCAAGCGCCGTCCAACATGCCGACGGCCGAGGAGGCGGTGCGTGCGGATGAAATCGTTCGACTGCACAACGCGGGGCGGGATGACGAGCTGCCGTTTGAGGGAATGGAGCTTACCACGGCGGTGGCCGAGGCGCTGCGCATGAAGCGGCTGAAGGACGGCCCCGAATTTTTCGGTCTGCGGCTGTCTGCCGTCAGAATCGGGCCTGTCGCGCTGCTGGGCATCCCGGGTGAACCGTTTACCGGAATCGGACGCGGAATCAAGGCCGACTCGCCGTTCGCGCTGACGCTGCCGTGCAGCCTGACAAACGGTGCAGAGGGCTATTACCCGATGCGCGAGGCGTATGACGAGGGCGGATATGAGGCCAGAAGCTCAATCTTCCGCGCCGGCATCGCAGAGCTTTTGAT
>CAYRPB010000081.1:0-6755 GCA_964426105.1 uncultured Clostridia bacterium
GGAAAAGATCGTCTTGTATCGCGCAGAAAAGAATTCGGTAAAGGGAACGAGCCTTAGAAATCTTTTCGATCAAATTCCGCATATTCTTGCGGTGGCGTGTCCGTGTATGTTGATGTCTCCTGCTTCCGTAACGCAGTATTTGGATATGGATAAGCATCGCTTCGATCTTGTGGTGTTTGACGAAGCCTCTCAGATTCCGACTTGTAAGGCGGTTGGCGCAATTGCGAGAGCCGAGCGCGTTATTGTCGTCGGCGATCCCAAACAACTTCCTCCGACAACCTTTTTCGGTGTGGAGTTTAAGGATGAAGAGAATCTTGACGTCGAAGATTTGGACAGCGTTTTGGACGATTGTCTTGCAGTCGGTATGCCGGAACGTCATCTTTTGTGGCATTACCGTTCACATCACGAGTCGTTGATTGCGTTCAGCAACGCCATGTTCTACGATAACGCACTCTTTACCTTTCCGTCACCTTCCGAGCGTGACTCTAAGGTTACGCTTACGTACGTGGAGAGCGGATTTTACGACCGCGGCGGCTCTAAGGTGAATAAAAAAGAGGCGGACGAGTTGATTGCGGAGGTGATTTCTCGCTTGCAGAATCCCGTTTATGCCGCGCAGAGCATGGGAATCGTTACGTTCAGTACCGCGCAACAGAATTATATTTACGATAAATTAAACGAGGAACTTCGTAAAAATCGTTTGGACGAGGCGGCTTATCAGTGCAATGAACCTTTGTTTGTGAAAAATTTGGAAAACGTACAAGGGGACGAGCGCGACGTTATTTTGTTCAGCGTGGGATACGGTCCGGATCGCGATGGGAAACTTTCGCTCAATTTCGGTCCGTTGAATCAGGCAAACGGTTATCGTCGATTGAACGTTGCGGTTACGCGCGCTCGCATGGAAATGCGCGTGTTTAGTAGTTTGCGAGGAAATATGATCGATTTGAATCGCACGGATTCGCGCGGCGTGCGTTGCCTAAAGGCATTTTTGGAATACGCGGAAAAGGGAAACGACATGCTGGTGTTTGATCGAAAGGACGTTGTGTCGCGCAAGCACGGGATCGGTTGGGAGATTGCAAAGGAACTTTCGGATCGCGGAATTCGTTGCGATTACGATTTGGGCGTTTCCGATTTCCGTATTGACGTCGCGATCGTCGATCCTCGCGATCGGAATCGTTATATACTGGCGGTTATTTGTGACGGGGAAAACGAGAGGCGGATTCGCAGCGTACGCGATCGCGTAACGTTACAAAATAAAATCTTAAAAACGTTGGGCTGGAACGTATGTCGTCTTTGGACGGTCAATTATTTGAATAATCCAAAGCGAGAAATTCAGAGGATTAAAGATTTAGTCGCGCAACTTGCCGCCGTACGCGCGCCGAGTAAAAAAGCAATGAGGGAGACGCTTTCCCGTTATCGCCGCGCGTATCGCGTTGCGAACATAAAACCGATCGCAAAAGGCGGTGCTGATTTTGTGCTTGCAGAAGACAACCGTTCGGTAATCAAAAAGAAAGCGGAATCCGTTATTGAGGTCGAGCAACCGATTGAAGAGCAATATCTTTTGGAGCGGTTGGCGTACGTTTATAACGTTCCGAAGACGGCAAAGCGTGCCATGGCTGCTTTGCAATCGGTCTTGGACTCGCTTTCCGATTTCAAAAAGGCAGAGGACGGAGTCGTTTGGTATCGCACGAAAGAACCTGAATTTTTCCGTCCGTTGGACGCCAAATTCAAGCGTGATTTTATGAAAATCGATTTGAGTGAGATTGTCGTTGCCGTACGTTGTGCGGCGGAATGCGGTATGCCGATGGAGAAGGAAGAACTCGTAAAAGAGGTGATTTCGCTGTTTGGAATTCCGCGGCGAACAAAGCCTGTTGCCGATCGTATCGAACGCGCGATTACGCTCGCCGTCGGCGGAAACTATATTATTTGTACGGTGGACGGTAAATTTACGGTATAAGATAAAATCGTTTTTTGTCAATGTTATTAAAGACGTAGAAAAAAGGGGACTTTCCGAAAAAGAAAGTCCTCTTTTTTAAGTAACGCTTAAATTAAGTCGACAACCGTATCGCAGATCCGTTCGCCGTTGTCGTGTGTCGCAGCCATATCGGCAAGTACTTGCGGAACGTCTTCGTATTTCGCATGACAATGTTTCAGTTTGGAAAAGTTAACCGCATTGTTTGCAATCAAGTTGATGCTGATTTCAATATTGCCGTACCCCGAATTGACGCAGAAAATATGAAGTTGCTTTTTCATTGCGGGGGTAAAGGAAACGGGGCTGTTTTTAATTACGTTGCCCGTAATAGCAACGGGGGCGTTAAATCCTGCAAGATTGAATGCCATTCGCGCGCTGATATCGCTGTTCAGATTGTAGACGACGTGTTTTGCCATTCTTCCGCCGGTAAGCGACGAAACTTCCTTAACCCAATTGTCGTCTGCGCCCAAGGTGTAATAAATGCCCGTGTTTTTTGCGATTTCCAACGATTCCGAGTTCGTATCGATTAAAATCGGTACTGCTTGATAGTAAATCAATAACTGTGACAAGATGTTAGAGAGATTATCTCCGCCGATTACCGCTACGTGATCGCCTTTTTGCACTTCCAATTTATCGATAATTTCGATCGCCTGAGAAACGTAATCCACGTAAAGAGCGTCCTCATCCGATACGCTGTCGGGGAGAAAGTAAAGAGAGGGAGTGGGCATAACCGCGAAATCTCTCAAAAATCCGTCGAAATTTTCTCCTGCAATTTGCAAATCCGAACAATGAATACGATCGTCATTGCGGCAGTTGTAACATTCCTTGCAATCAAGAGCGGGGCTTATAAATACACGCATATCCTTTTGCAGACTGAACATGTTTTCGCCGATTTCGCTCACGACGCCGATTCCGTAAGAACCGAAAATCATATTGCTCTTGACAGATCCGTTGTAGCGGAGGACGTCTGCCAGTGTTATAAGTGCTTTTGTAACTTTTACTTTGGTGGATACCGTGTTGTCGAACGGTTCGTTTTTTTCGATTTCTTCTACCCGATACGGTTCGATTACCTTCCAGCCCTTCATTTTTCTTCCTCTATTCTTTTTTGTATAATTTTAACATTTTTGTAACTGTTTGGCAAGCAAAAAGCGCGAGGAAAATTTTTTGATAAAATTTCCGAAAGTAATTGTCATACGGTTGACTAAAACCGAAAATTATATTATAATAACTAAGAAATAAGTCAAGTAAGCGAAAAAGAGGTGAAAACAGTGAAACAAGAGATTCATCCCGATTACCATGAGGTTACAGTCGTCTGCGCATGCGGAGAGACTTTTAAGACGGGGTCCACGAAAAAAGGGGACACGATCAAAGTAGATATCTGCAGCAAGTGCCATCCGTTTTTCACGGGCAAACAGAAGTTGGTTGATACCGGCGGGCGTGTGGACAAGTTTAACAAGAGATACGGTCTGGACAAATAATTGAAAGGGCTCTAAGAAGTAGTCAAATACGCTTAGAGCCCGTTTTTTTAATATTTCGTTATGAAGAAAAAACAAAAAAAGGATAAAAAGATAAAAGAAAAGCGTACTTCGATCGGTGGTCAAGCGGTTATGGAAGGCGTTATGATGCGTGGCGCGTCCTCGATGGCGACCGCCGTTCGCGATGCGGACGGTGTTATCCGTATCGAATCCAAACGCATGAAACCCTACAAAGAGCGTAATCTTTTTTTGCGACTGCCCATCGTACGCGGATGCGTCGCTTTTTTCGATTCGTTTGTTTCCGGAACGAAAATTTTGACGCGTTCCGCGGAGGTTTACGGAGAGGGGGAACCGTCTAAATTTGAAAAATGGATGGCGGAAAAACTGAAAATCAATTTAATGAGCGTCATTATTGCCGTTTCCATGTTGTTGGGAATCGGACTTGCCGTGCTTTTTTTCGTGCTCGGTCCGATTTGGTTGCGCATGGGGGTAGAGTGGATTGTCGGTACGGTGCGGAATACGCCGTACGAATTCGGTTTGGTTGCCAAGAACTTTATCGAGGGCGGCTTTAAGATTTTGATTTTCGTGCTCTATATTTTGTTGACTTCGTTGGTAAAGGACGTTCGTCGGACGTATCAATACCACGGCGCGGAGCATAAGACGATCTCTTGTTATGAAGCAGGGTTGGAACTTACTCCCGAAAACGCAAAAAAATGCTCGCGTGTGCACAATCGGTGCGGAACGACGTTCATGGTATTCGTTTTGGTGATCAGTATTTTGACCTTTGCGTGCGTGGAAGCCCTTTTGAACGGGTATAACGTTCAAGTCGAGGGCGTTTGGCGCGTTCTTTTAAAAATAGCGTTTTTGCCGTTTGTAGCAGGAATTTCCTATGAATTGTTGAAAGGGCTTGCGAAAACCGATTGTTGGATTTTTTATCCGTTGAAGGCTCCGGGATTGTTGTTGCAACGTATCACGACCAAAGAGCCGGACGAATCGATGTTGGAAGTTGCGATCGCCGCGTTTAATAAAGTGATGGAAATGGATGCCGATCAGACGATCCCCGAGCAGAAGTTCGTGGTGGCAAAGAAACGTTCTCAGTTGTTTGACGAGGTGAAAGCCGTGTTGTTTCGCGCCGGAATCGATGAAGTAAGCGACGCCGAATGGATCGTTGCGACGGCACTCGGCGTGAAACGGAGCGAAGTTCATTCGGATTCAATCGTTACGCCGAAATACGTAGAAGAGGCGATGCGCCTTGCCGACGAACGAGTGACGGGTAGACCGCTTTGGTATTGTGTGGGCGACGCCGATTTTTACGGCTATACGATAAAGGTAGACGAGCGCGTATTGATTCCTCGTCCGGAAACGGAAGAACTTGTGGAGCACGCTCTCGCGGAAATCGGAAAAAACAGTCGCGTGCTCGATCTTTGTACGGGAAGCGGCGCGATTGCGATCGCCGTGCAAAAAAAGACGAATGCACGCGTGACTGCGTCGGATATCAGTACCGTTGCGCTTGATTTGGCAAGAGAGAATGCGCAGAAAAACGGCGCGGAAATCGAGTTGGTCGAAAGCGATCTCTTTGAAAATTTATCCGGACGTACGTTTGACGCGATTTTAACGAATCCTCCATACATTCGTTCGTCCAATATGGACGGATTGCAACGCGAGGTTCGTGATTTTGAACCGCATTTGGCATTAGACGGCGGAGAAGACGGGCTTGCGTTTTACAGAAGAATAGCACGGGAAGCATCTTCGTATCTTGCGGACGGCGGATTTTTGTTGGCGGAATGCGGTTACGATCAAGCAGATGCTGTGGCGGAACTGTTTTCTGCGATCGGGGAAACCGAAGTGATTTTCGATCTCGGAGGAATTCGCCGAATGGTAAAGGTGAAACATGTTTAAGAAACTAGATAAATTACTCGATCGCCACGCAAAACTTTCCGAGTTGGTGGCAGATCCTGCGGTTTTAGCGCGTATGGACGAATGGAAAGCGTATTCCAAGGAACTTGCCGACATGCAAGAAACCGTGGAGAAATATCTCGAATATAAAAAAATCGCTTCGGATATGGATGGAGCGAAAGAACTTCTCGACGCGGAAACGGATAAAGAGATGAAAGATATGCTGAACGAGGAGATTTTGACTTGCAAAAAGAAGTTGGAAGAAATCTCTTCGGAATTGCGAATTTTGCTTTTGCCCAAAGATCCGAACGACGATAAAAACGTTATTATGGAAATTCGCGCGGGCGCAGGCGGCGACGAGGCGGGGTTGTTCGGTTACGAGTTGTATCGGATGTACGTTAAGTATGCCGAGCGTCACCGTTGGAAGACGGAGGAAATAGAAAATAACTCCACCGAACTTGGCGGAATCAAAGAGGTCGTCTTTTCTATCAGCGGCAAGGGCGTTTACAGTAAATTAAAATACGAGAGCGGCGTTCACCGCGTGCAACGCGTGCCGGAAACGGAATCGCAAGGGCGCGTGCATACTTCCACCGTTACCGTAGCTGTTTTGCCGGAAGTAGAGGACGTTGAAGTAAATATCGACGAGAAAGATTTGAAGATCGATCTTTTCCGTTCGGGCGGAGCAGGCGGTCAGCACGTCAATAAAACCGAATCGTGTATTCGTATTACGCATCTTCCTACGGGAATCGTAGTCGTTTGCCAAGACGAACGATCTCAAACAAAAAACCGCGAAAAGGCGATGAAAGTATTAAAAAGCCGTTTATACGATTATTATCAGAGCGCATATGAAAAAGAATATTCGGAGAATCGCCGTAGTCAGGTCGGTACGGGCGATCGTTCCGAGCGGATTCGTACGTACAACTTTCCGCAGGGGCGCATAACCGATCATCGTATCGGCTTTACTCTTTACGCTTTGGATAACTTTATCATGGGGGATATGGATGAAATGATCGACGCGCTTGCGATCGCAGACAGAGAAGCGAAACTGACGCAAAGTGCCGAGGAAACGTAATTTTACTGGAGGAACTGCATAGATGGAATTGTCCGAAAAGATTGCGAATATCGCGCCGTCTTTGACGCTTGCGATTACCGCAAAGGCGAAACAGATGAAAAAGGATGGAATTTCGGTCGTCAGTTTTGGAGCGGGCGAGCCTGATTTCAATACGCCGGAGTACATTGTCGAAAGTGCGAAAAAGGCACTTGATATCGGTTTTACGAAATATACGCCTGCTTCCGGTATGCCGGAATTGAGAGAGGCGATCGTCGAAAAATTCAAAAAGGATAACGGACTGTGTTATACATCCGAGCAGATCGTCGTATCATGCGGCGCAAAAAGTTCGCTGTTTCATGCGATT
>CAYRPB010000082.1:0-6744 GCA_964426105.1 uncultured Clostridia bacterium
AATCGTCAATTTGCAGAGTTCAAATTTTTTATTAAAGAAAAGAGCCCGATTTTTTCGGACTCTTTAAAATTTTTATGGGAAATCAAAGTTTTACGGCGTTTGCGATATACGCTTCCAATTCGTCGATCGGCAGACGGATTTGCGCCATGCTGTCGCGATCGCGAACGGTTACCGTGTCGTTTTCCAGCGTGTCGAAGTCGATCGTAATGCAGAAAGGCGTGCCGATTTCGTCTTGACGGCGATAGCGCTTTCCGATCGAACCAGCCTCGTCGTACGTGCACATAAATTCGGAGGAGAGTTTCCGATACACTTCCCTCGCTTTTTCGGAAAGATTTTTCTGCAACGGAAGAATTGCCGCCTTGTAAGCCGCGAGTGCCGGGTGGAAATGCATGACGACGCGCGTTTCGCCGCCGTCCAACGTTTCCTCGTCGTACGCTTCGGACAGAACTGCGAGCATCAAACGATCCGCGCCGATGGAATATTCGATGACGTACGGAACGTATTTTTCGTTCGTGACGGGATCGGTGTAAAGCATACTCTTGCCCGAATATTCTTGATGACGGGAAAGGTCGTAGTCCGTGCGGTTGTGAATACCGTTCAATTCCGACCAGCCGATGGGGAAGAGATACTGAATATCGCACGCGCTCTTGGCGTAGTGCGCGAGTTTATCGTGATCTTTAAAGCGTAAGTGATCGGGGGCGAAACCGAGCGAAAGGAGGAAATTCCATGCCTTTTGCTTGTATTCTTCGTAGAATTCGTGATCCGTCCCTTCCTTGCAGAACCATTGATGCTCCATTTGCTCGAATTCGATGGTGCGGAAAATGAAATTGCCCGGCGTGATTTCGTTACGGAATGCTTTTCCTACTTGCGCAATGCCGAACGGAACGCGCGCACGCGTCGTTCTCTGTACGTTTAAGAAGTTGACGAATTCTCCTTGAGCGGTTTCGGGACGCAAATAAATTTTATTTTGTCCCTCTTCGGTAACGCCGCGAGAGGTTTCAAACATCATGTTGAACTGACGAATGGGCGTAAAATTGGATTTACCGCATTTCGGGCAGCAAACGTGATGCTCTTGAATGTAGGCTTCCATTTCCTCGTTCGTCATGGTATCCGGATTGACTTCGCCCTTGGAATGGGCTTCGATCAACGTATCCGCGCGATGGCGCGTTTTACATTCTTTACAATCCATTTTGGGGTCGGAAAAGGACGCCGTGTGACCGGACGCGTCCCAAACGCGCGCGTTCATCAAAATCGCCGCGTCTACGCCGAACGAGCGTTCGCTTTTTTGAACGAACGTTTTCCACCAAGCGCGCTTGATGTTGTTTTTGATTTCTACGCCGACAGGACCGTAGTCCCACGTGTTTCCCATTCCGCCGTAGATTTCGCTGCCCGGATATATGATGCCGCGTCCTTTACAAAGGTTGACGAGTTTTTCCATCGTGGCTTTCTGTTCTTTCATAACTTTCCTCGGAACTAAATTTTATGGAAATATTATAGTACAGATTCCGAAAGAAAGTCAACGAAACGCGGACGGAATTGCAAAAATAACTCGCAATTACTTGTGTAAAGCCGAAATGTGTGTTAAAATAATAAAAACTGATTTTTATCTGCGCACGCATTGTGCAAGCGCGATACGGAGTGAATATGGCGGAGAATTTTATCGAACAAATCGTAGAAGAAGAACTTTCTTCGGGAAAAGTGAACGCGGTGCAGACGCGCTTTCCCCCCGAACCGAACGGGTATCTTCATATCGGGCATGCGAAAAGCATGTGCATCAATTTCGGCATCGCCGAAAAATACGACGGGAAGTGCAATCTCTTTTTCGACGATACTAATCCTTCTAAGGAAAAGACGGAGTACGTGGACGCGATCAAGCGTGATATCGCTTGGTTGGGCTTTCAATATGAAAAAGAAGTGTATGCCTCCGATTTTTTTGAAACCATCTACGAATATGCCGAACGCTTGATTCAAATGGGGAAAGCGTTCGTGTGCGATTATTCCGCGGAAGAAATTTCCGCGACGCGCGGCACGTTGACCGAGCCGGGGAAAGAAAGCCCGTGGCGAAATCGCAGCGTCGAAGAGAATTTATCCCTCTTTCGCGCGATGCGCGCAGGCGAATTTCGCGACGGGGAAAAATGTCTTCGTGCGAAGATCGACATGGCGTCTCCCAACATCAATTTGAGAGATCCCGTTATTTACCGCATTTTGCGGCAGACGCACCACAGAACGGGAGATTCTTGGTGTATTTATCCGATGTACGACTATGCTCACCCGATTTGCGACTATTTGCAGGGGGTGTCTCATTCCGTTTGTACGCTGGAATTCGAAGATCACCGTCCGCTTTACGATTGGGTGGGGATTACCCTCGGCTTTGCACCGAAGCCCCGTCAGATCGAATTTGCGCGGCTGAACGTGACCAATCTCGTCATGAGCAAACGTTATCTCAAAAAATTAGTGGAGGACGGTTCGGTGGACGGCTGGGACGATCCGCGTATGCCGACGCTTGCCGGAATTCGCCGTCGGGGAATCCCTGCCGAAGCGTTGAAAGATTTTTGCGCGCGTATCGGCGTTGCAAAGGCGAACTCCGAGGTTCAGATTTCCTATTTGGAAGCGTGCGTGCGCGATTATCTCAATCTGCATGCGGAACGGGCAATGGCGGTTTTGCATCCCTTAAAGGTGGAACTGACCAATTATCCGGACGACTTGACGGAAGAACTCGATTTCGACGTGAATCCCAACGACGAGGAAAAGCGGACGAGAAAAATTTCGTTTTCGAAAGAACTTTATATCGACGCGTCCGACTTTTCGCTTGCGCCGCCGCCCAAATATTTCCGTTTGAAAAAGGACGGATACGTGCGTCTGAAAAACGCGTATATCATTCATTGCGAGGACGTCGTATTCGGCGCGGACGGGGAGATTGAAAAGTTGTTGTGTACGTACGTTCCCGAATCGAAAAGCGGAAACGATACGAGCGGAATCAAGGTAAAGGGTGTGTTGCAGTGGGTGAACGCGGCGGACGCGGTGGATACCGAAATTCGTCAATACGGTTATCTGTTGACGGACGAAGCCTATCCCGGGCAAGATTTTTCCGAACGCATGAATCCGAACAGTTTGACCGTGCTTGCAGGTAAAGCCGAGCCGTATCTGTTCCGAGGCGAGGAGGAAAAGCCTTTCCAACTGTTGCGTACGGGATATTATAAGAGATTGACCGTCGGAGAGAAAGAGGTTCTTTCCGAGATCGTTTCCTTAAAAGATAATTTTAATAAATAAAAAAAGAGGTTTTCTATGGGAGGGATCGTTGACGCGTTCATCGTCTTTGTTTTGGTGATCGTTGCTCTTGTCAATTTTTTCATGGGCTTTCGGAAGTGCGGTATGAATAATGCGTTTACCGCGCTGAATATCGTGTTGTCTTGTTGGCTGTCTTCCGTTATTTCGCAAGCATTGATTAACGGAGCGTTGCAACAAATGATCGCGGAAAGCGGTGAAGGCGCTGCGGTCGTGCAGACGATTTTGTCCGTATTGCTGTTCGTGATATTGCTTTTGGTTTTTAGCCTTTTGTTCTCCGTTTGTTTCGGCATCATAAAGTGGAGAATAAGAAAAATCAAGGCGGAGTCGAAAACGTTAAAACTCGTTGGCAGACTCGCGAGCGTTTGCGTGAGCGTTGTCGTTTATGCGGCTGTGTTCTGGGTGTTGCTTGGCGTCGTGCATACGATAGGAAGCGCTGCGATCGACGAAATGATCGGAACGAGTTTTTTCTATTCGAACAATCCGTTGCAGTCGTTTTGCGATCAGTCGTTGAATATCGGCGGTTTGATCGAAGGGATTATGCAGACGATGCCGTCCGTGTCGTAGAAAAACGGGATTCGGGTTGCGTTTCGGCAACGGTTTATTCGGCGCAAAAAGTCTTTGCGTGAAAAAAGCGGGCTGAACGCCCGCGTCCTTTTAATAAAGTTCTCGAATCGCAAGAACATCGCCTTGAATTCCGTCGATCAGGAGCGCTACGATCTTATGTTCGCCGCGTACCAACCCGACGTACCAATAGGGGTGTTCCTTGTTGACGAATACGCGCAGGGTAATTTCGGCGTCGAATACGCCGTTCGTGCGGTAGTCGTTTAACAGATCGCTTTGGTTGGCTTCCAACGCTTCCAGCGCTTGGCTCGCGCTCAACGTGTTTTCGGGAAGAAGACTGACGAGTTCCAAGCAATCTTCTGTTTCCGCTCGCGTGACGGTGACCATAAAACGTTCGGCAGGGCGTTCTTCGGTCGGAATAACCGCGCTGAGTTTGTGTCGTACGGGATCGATCGTGAAGGTTACTTCGTAAGGCTTTTCTCCGAGAGTGAGTACGGCGCGATATTCCGCGTTCTGCACGGCGTTTTTCGGGGTGAGCCGAAGCGTTAGACCGTAAGAGAGCGTGCCTATCATCCCGTCCGGAACGTACGGGGCTTCGCGGTAACCGTACTGCGCTTTCAAAATGTAGTCGTCCGATTCCGCTTGCCAAACACATTCCGTCAATTCGGAAACGTTTTTCATGAGGGCAGGTTGTCCGTCGCAAGCGAACAGAAAAAGGACGGGTAGAATAAGTGCCGATAAGATCAATAATTTTTTCATTTTCGATTCTCCGCTAATAAACTTATGCGAAAGTTGAAAAGTAATGACTAAACGATTGATTTTTTCGCCCTATTTTGATAAAATTAGACAAATGGAGGGCTTATGAAGCGGCTGATTGTAAAAACTGCCGGGATTACGCTTGCCGTAATCGTCGGGCTTGCCGTGCTTGGGTTCGGAAGCGTGACTTTGTTTGCGCCCGGGGCGATGGCGAACCTTTGCAAAAGGACGGGGAGTTACCGTACGGCTGCTTGGTATGCGGGACTTGAATATCAAAAAACAAAGGATATCGGCGATTTGAGGGAAGTGATTTATCTTTCCGATTTGTTGCAACGTTACGATTCTTTGAAAGAATATTGCCCTCAAATGCTCAATCATGTCGATTTTGAGGCGTTCTGCCGTTTTGTCGATCAAACGGAGGATTCTCCTTACGTTCGGTTGGGCGGATATCGTACGTTCGTTTATTCGGTTTATGCCGAGGCTCTTTATCGGACGGGAGAGTCGGAATCGGCGTTGACGGTAGCCGTTGACGAAACGGCAAAAAGCGGTTATACCGAAATTAACCCAGTGCGTGCGTTGATTTCTTGCGCGGCGGAGGATCGTTCTTTTTTGGAACAATTGTTGGCGCGGTTGGAAACGTTGACCGTTTCGGACGGGCAAGACGCGTTGAATCGGGATATCGCCATGTTGAAACAAGGATAACACAGATCGCTTCGGCGATTTGTTTTAATATCAGTACAGTTTGGAGGAAGTTTTTTCTATGGGTAAAATAATAAAAGAAGGCTTGACGTTCGATGACGTTTTGTTGATTCCGCAAAAAAGCGACGTGTTGCCTTATCAAGTGGATCTTTCGACGAAGTTGACCAACGATCTCGTTCTTAACATTCCCTTGATGAGCGCAGCGATGGATACCGTCACCGAGAGCCGTCTTGCTATCGCAATGGCTCGTGAGGGTGGAATCGGAATCATTCACAAGAATATGTCCATCGAAGAGCAGGCGCTTCACGTGGACAAGGTTAAACGTAGCGAACACGGCGTTATTACCGATCCGTTCTTTTTAGAACCGCAAAATTTGGTGTCCGAAGCAATCGCTTTGATGGAACATTACAAAATCAGCGGCGTGCCGATTACGAGAAACGGCAAACTGGTCGGAATTTTAACCAACCGCGATCTTCGGTTTGAAACCAATTTCAACCAGCCGATCGAAAACGTGATGACGAGAGAAAATCTCGTTACCGCGCCGGTAGGAACGTCGCTCGCTGAGGCGCAGAAAATCCTCGGCAAGCATAGAATCGAAAAACTTCCCATCGTCGATCAAGACGGCTATCTCAAAGGCTTGATCACGATTAAAGATATTGAAAAGGCAATTCAATATCCCAATTCCGCAAAGGATAAAAACGGACGTTTGGTCGTCGGTGCGGCGGTCGGTATTTCCGGCAATACGTACGAGCGCGTAGACGAGTTGGTAAAGGCGAAAGTCGATGTCATTACGGTAGATACCGCGCACGGACACAGTTTTGCAATTCCCAAGGTTGTCAGCACGATCAAGAAAAAGTATCCAAACATTCCCATTATCGCAGGAAACGTCGCGACGGCTGAGGCAACCGAAGCGTTGATCGACGCAGGTGCGGACGTCGTGAAAGTGGGAATCGGTCCCGGATCGATTTGTACTACGCGCGTCGTTGCCGGAATCGGTATGCCGCAGTTGACGGCAATCATGGATTGTGCGGAACGTGCGGATAAATTAGGAAAGACCGTCATTGCAGACGGCGGAATTAAATACAGCGGCGATATCACGAAAGCGTTGGGCGCAGGTGCGGTTGCCGTCATGATCGGAAGTTTGTTCGCAGGAACGTTGGAAAGCCCCGGTGAAATTGAAATTTATCAAGGCAGAAGTTTTAAGGTTTACCGCGGAATGGGCTCGTTGTCAGCTATGGCGCACGGCAGTAAGGATCGTTATTTCCAAGAGAATGCGAAAAAACTTGTTCCGGAAGGCGTCGAGGGGCGCGTTCCGTATCGCGGCGCGTTGTCCGAGATTGTCTTCCAGATGGTCGGAGGAATCCGTTCGGGTATGGGCTATACGGGTATGGCGACAATTGACGATCTCCGTCATAAAGCGCAGTTTGTAAAAATTACGAA
>CAYRPB010000083.1:0-6669 GCA_964426105.1 uncultured Clostridia bacterium
ATGATAACCTTTTGATTCTTTCCTTCTTTATCCAAGCCGTAACTAAGCGCCGCCGCGGTCGGTTCGTTGATTATTCTCAAAACGTTCAACCCGGCGATTTTTCCAGCGTCCTTCGTGGCTTGTCTTTGACTGTCCGTAAAATATGCAGGGCAAGTAATTACGGCGTCCGTAACCTTTTCCCCCAAATAAGCTTCCGCATCTTTCTTTAATTTCGAAAGAATCATCGCGGAAATTTCTTGCGGAGAATACTTTTTGTCATCGATCGAAACTTTATAATCCGATCCCATATGTCTTTTGATGGAAGAAACGGTACGATCGGCATTCGCTACCGATTGACGCTTTGCGACCTGACCGACCAACCGTTCTCCGTCCTTTTGAAAACCGACGACGGAAGGAGTGGTTCTTGCCCCCTCCGAATTAGGAATTACGACTGCTTCCCCGTTTTCCATTACCGCCACACATGAATTTGTTGTTCCAAGATCAATACCGATTGTCTTACTCATAATAAATCTATCTCCTTTTCCGTATTTTTCATTTTTATCTATATCAACCGGTGACGATCACGCGCGCAACGCGTATGATCTCGTCGCCGGAGCGATAACCTTTTTGTATTACTTGTTTTACGATTCCGCTTTCCACGCCCTCTTCCGCCGGCGCTTGCATAACCGCTTCACTGATATGCGGATCAAACGTTTCTCCGATCGGATCGATTTCCGTAACGCCTTCCCCTTCTAAAAAGGTGGAATATTTTTTCTTTAATTGCCGAATTCCTTCCGCCGTATTTTCTTCCAACTCCATCGTCAACGCCCAATCAAGACTGTCTCCGATAAAAAAGATTTTTTTCAACATATCGGCTTTACCGTCTTTATACGCCCTCGATTCGTTTTTCGCCATGCGTTTTTTATAATTGTCAAACTCGGCAACGTTTCTTATCCACTTATCCTTATAATCGTCTGAAGAAGTTTTCCATTTTTCAACCTCTGCCGTCAAACGAGAAATTTCTTCTTGCTCGGGAGAAATCGTTTCGTCAACGTTCTCGATCATATCTTCCTCGATTACTTCTTGTTCCGTATCCGCTTCTTTTCCCTTTTTCTTCATTTCTTCCATGATTACCTTCTTATTTCTGATTGATTATCGCTTGGAGAATGTCTCCGACACACTCTAACACGGAGATCACGCGCTGATAATCCATTCTGCGCGGACCGATTACGCCGTACGTTCCCATTTTTACGCCGTCGGCAGAATACGTTGCCGTCACAACCGAACAATCGTCCGGAATATCTTCTCCGGCTTCCTTGCCGATTTTTATGCTAATCTCAACGTTTTCGTCACAAGAAAGCATTCCGGCAAGTTTGTCTTTATTTGCCACTACGGACAGAAAATTACGTACCTTTTCGATATCTTCATATTCGGGATTGTTCAGTATTTTATCTTGCCCTTCTAAAAACACGTCGTCCGACTCGTCGGTGATATATTCTTCAATTGCATCGACAACACTGTCAAATAAATCCCGATATAAAGCAAATTCGCCGCCTAATTCCCTCGATACTTCGGCAACCTCTTCAAATTGCTTTCCGACGAATTTGCGATTCAACAATTGATTCGCATTTTCGATTTGAGTTTCCGTCATATCTTCCGGAATCGCAATAAACCGATCGCGAATTAAAGTCTTTTCCGTAACAATCAGCAAAAGCGCCGTATCTTTCTTATAACGAAAAATATTGATATTAACAATCGTATCCTTCTCGCTGTGCGAACGCAACGCAACCGATGTATAATCGGTCAAATCGCTGATTACCTTAACGGTATTCTTGACGACCTCTTCCAAATTATCCGACTGACGATGAAACGTTTCCTTGATCATGCGTAATTCTTTTTGCGTTAACTTCGCCTTATCCATTAATTCGGAAACGTATAATTTATAAGCATCTGCCGAAGGAACACGTCCGCTTGACGCATGGGGCTGCGTTAAATACCCCATTTCTTCCAAAGCGGAAAGTTCACTTCTTACCGTTGCGGAACTAATATCCGGCATATACTTTTCCGTAATGCTTTTGCTGGATACGGGCTGTGCCGTGCTGATATAATCATCTACGACAAGTTGCAAAATTTTTTTCTTTCGATTGGATAGTTTCAAATCCCCCACCGCCTTAGCACTAATCGGCTTATTTTGTTAGCACTCTTTTTGTTTAAGTGCCAATTTTCGAATTTATTTTACTATTATTATTTGTTTTTGTCAAGCAAATTAAATCATAAAAACAAAAAAAGTCAACAGAAAATAAAAAACAAAAAATGCATCTCCGAAAGCGTCTGTCTTTTAGAGTGCATTTCAGCGTCGATTCTTTTATTTAATCTCGTTTTTTCGATTCTTTCAGCCTATCTTATTTATCGAAAAAACATAAGCAATGCAGAAAAACATTAATATTGATTCGTATTTATCCTTTTATCTTAAAGTTAACGAATTTGACCGTTTCCGTAACAGAAAAATTTCGTAGTCGTCAACGCAGTTAGCCCCATCGGTCCGCGCGCATGCAATTTCTGTGTGCTAATACCGATTTCCGCGCCAAAACCAAACTCGTTTCCGTCCGTAAAGCGAGTGGAAGCATTAACGTAGACAACTGCGGAATCCACCTCTCGCATGAATTTCTCCGCGTTTTTACTATTTTCCGTCACAATCGTATCAGAATGTCCGGTATGATAACGATTGATATGAGTAATCGCCTCATCCAACGATTTTACAACCTTAACCGATAAAATCGCATCTAAATACTCCGCAAAAAAATCTTCTTCCGAAGCCGTTTTAATTTCAGATAAAATATCGCAAGCACGAGAATCGCCTCGCCACTCCACTTGCTTTTCATCCAATCTTTTCTTCAATAAAGGAAGCGCGCTCGTTGCGATCGCTTCGTGAACCACCAAAGACTCGCAAGCGTTGCATACTCCGTAACGCTGCGTTTTTGCATTTAATAAAATAACTGCCGCTTTATCCAAATCGGCATCCGCATCGACGTATACGTGGCAGTTTCCCGTTCCTGTTTCGATAACCGGAATCGTCGCATGCTCCATAACCGACCGAATCAATCCCGCACCGCCACGCGGAATCAAAAGATCGACGTAACAATTTAATTTCATAAAGGCTTCTGCTACCTCACGCGAAGGATCTTCAATCAAACAAACGGCATCTGCCGTAACGCCGCAAGAAACCAATCCTTCCCGAATCGCGGAAACAATTGCGCGATTTGAATGGAGCGCGTCGCTACCGCCTCTCAAAATAACGGCATTCGCCGTTTGAAAACAAAGAGCAAACGCATCGGCGGTAACGTTAGGGCGCGATTCGTATATAATGCCGATTACACCGAACGGAACTCTTCTCTCCTCGATTTTCAACCCATTATCCTTTTGATAAGAATAAACACATTCCCCTAACGGAGAACATAAGGATGCGACCTGCCGCACTCCGTCCGCCATCGACAGAATTCTTTCGTTATTTAACTTCAACCGATCGATAAGAGATCCCTTTACACCACGAGAAGCAGCCTCGTCAACGTCTTTTTTATTTTCTTCTAAAATTAAATCGGTAGCGACAATTAGCCGTTCCGCCACTGAATTCAAGGCTCGATTCCGATCCTCTGCCGATAATTTTAACAATTCTTGTGCCGCATTTTTCGCACGTGCGCCAATCATATCCAAATAATTCATATCACTCCTCCATGTCAAATGCTTCAATTGCCGATTCTTTTTTAATCGGTTTACTATCCCCGTGTCGAACGAAAAGCATCGTTAAAAATGCCATCGCGACAAAAATCGTTGCGTAAGGAAACAGCGGACTCATATTCCCGGCTAAATCCATTAAAATACCCGACAAAATCGGCGTCAAAATCTGTGCCGCCATACTTGCGGTATAATAATATCCGGTATATTTTCCGACGTTTCCGCCGCGCGCGAGTTCTACCACCATCGGAAATGAATTGACATTGATTGTCGCCCAAGCAATTCCCGCCAACGCAAACAACGAATTGATCAAGAGATCAGGCGTATTCGCATTGACGAAAACAGCCCCGCAAAACGCCGCAGTCAGCATGGCTACGCCGATTAAAATCGATTTCTTTCTCCCGATTTTACCGGCTAAAAAGCCGACGGGAATATAAGCAAGGATCGCCGCGCCTTGCGCAATCAAAAGCGTTAAATTATAATCTTTTTGCAAAACGTTACTTGCATACAAAGAATATTTCGACGTAACCGCATTATATCCGATATACCAAAGCGCAACCGAAGCCAAAATCAAAATCAAAGAGCAAAGTTTGCTTTTATCAAGTTTTCCGCTTTTTTCTTCTTCCGTTTCCGATTCTTCCGGACAATATCGTGCCGTATCCTCTTCCATTTCTTTTGCCCATTTCGGCTCGCGAACCTTTGCGATAAAAATCACCAACCCGACCGCCATAATCGCACAAACTGCCACAATATACCAAGTAAACGACATCATTTGATTTGCAACTTTACTTGTTCCGAACACCATGCCCAAGATCAATATCAAAATACCGCCTGCCGTCCCCAAAAGATTGATTACGGCATTCGCCTGCGAACGAAGCGGTTTTATCGTCACGTCCGGCATCAACGCAACCGCCGGAGAGCGGAACGTTGCCATTGCAATTAAAGTTACCAACAATAATAGAATAAAGAACACAAACGGAGTCGGATTCGCTTTCGTTTGATCCCACACAAACCGACTACGCGCCGGCGTAATCAAATTCGAATAAGCATTCACGGCAGAAAATCCGTCCGCTTCCGAAAGCGCATATTGAGAATCCGTCTTATTATAAAAATAATTCGTATCGTAAGTAACGGAAAGATACCAACTTTTCGCAACACTCTGCTCTTCTTCCGACAAATCGGAAAAAGACCGATTGAAATTGATCTGAGCAGAATAATCTCTGACACAATATTCTTTTACGACGCTTTGATTGGTAAACGCATTGTATTCTCCGTTTGAAATCACGTCGTTTCGTTCCCAAAGAATCTCTTGATAAGAACTCCCGTTCAATTCAGCGTCGAGGTGTGCCAATTGCAAATTATCCATAAAAGACAAACCTATAAACGCGCAAATCGCAACAATCGTCCCCAAAACGATATAGGGCGTGCGCCTGCCGTATTTCGATGTCGATTTATCCGACAAAGCACCGAACAACGGTAACAAAAAAACAGCCAATACGTTATCTAACGCCATTATCACACCGGACGCCGTCTGGTTCAAGCCGAATTTATTAACAAGCATCAGCGGTACAATCGCATCATATGCCTGCCAAAATGCTAAGATCAGAAAAAACGCAAAGCCGACGAAAATAACCTTTTTATAATTCAACTTCATCTGTTCCTCTCGTTACGATTATTAAAAATTTAATGCAGCAGCCCCCAAAAAACCCGCATTGTTTCCTAACTCGGAAACAAAAAGAGGAACAAGCGGACCGTTGATTCCGCCAAAAATATCACGATCCAACCGCTCTTGAACGGGTTTCAATAAAGCATCTCCCTGCGCACTGACGCCACCCCCCAAAACAATTACTTCCGGTCTGAAAATATTTGCGAGATTCAATAATCCGATTGAAAGGAAATCAAAATATCGGTTTAATACTGCGGCGGCGACGGGATCTTTGTTCGCATAGGAAAACGGCGTTCTTCCGTCCACGTTATCAAGACTACCGACTTCCCACATTGCCGATTCCGGATGTTTCTCCATTGCACGCTTAGTATCACGCACTAACGCCTTCGTGGAAGCATATGCCTCGAAACACCCTTTCATTCCGCAAGAACACATTTCCCCGTCCTTTACGATGACCATATGACCAATCTCCGCCCCGGCAGAGCGATTGCCCTCCAATAACTTTCGATTTACAACGATTCCACCCCCGATCCCCGTTCCCAACGTAACAAAGATACTGTCGCAATACTGTTTTCCTGCGCCAAAATACGCCTCACCAAGAGCAGCGGCATTCGCATCATTTGTAATTTTGACGGGTAATCCCGTTTTTTCGGAAAGAATATCCCGAATCGGCGCTTTCTTCCATTCAATATTACTGGAAAAAGCCACTGTTCCCAAACGCGAATCAATTAAGCCGGGAATCCCCATGCCGATCCCGCCGATCTCTTTTTTCTCAATCTTTGCATCCATCAACATGCCGTCAATCATTTTTGCGATCTGATCAAGGATAATTTCTGCTCCCGCTTTTGCTTCCGTAGGAATTTTACGTTGTGCATAAATCTTTCCCGAGCAATCAATCAAGCCCCCCTTAATAAACGTTCCTCCGACGTCAATTCCTACGTAATATTGTTTCATACTTTACCGTCCTTTTCACTTTATTTATAAATGCAAGTAAAAACGCTCAAACAAGATTTTTCGAACACGCCAAAAGATAATTTACACCCGTCCAAGCCGTTTTTATATGCGTATTTTATTTATTATAACACAACAACGATAAAAGCACAATCTTTTTGAAAAAACACAATATAATTTTATTAACAACATTCTCTTAAAAAAACAGAAAAATAACATAATTCAAGTTAAAATCAATTGACAAACACAAAAGATTTTTATAAAATAATATATGTTGATTTTGGAACGGGGTATAGCGCAGTTGGTAGCGCGCTTGTCTGGGGGGCAAGAGGTCGTGGGTT
>CAYRPB010000084.1:0-6665 GCA_964426105.1 uncultured Clostridia bacterium
GTTATGCAAAAATTTATTTTTGCAAGCCGTGTAACGTTATAATATAATGTAAGCGGAATTGCTTGCGAAAAAATTTTGTTAGGAGGAAAAATGAAGGAAATGAAAAAATTATTAACAATCGTGCTTGTCGTTTTGTTTGTGCTTTGTATAGGAATTGCTTTTATCGGGTGCGACAATTATAACGAGGGAGAAAACGAGCAAGGCGGTGTAAGTGAAAAAAATTGTAACCATATCATCGGAATCGACGGTGTTTGTTCGGTTTGCGAAGAATATATCCCCACGGACGGCGTTGTTTATCGAATTTCCGAAGCGGACGAAAAGAACGTAGAAGTTTGCGGTTATAACGGAACGGCACGTTCCGTTGTAATTGCAAGGGAATATAACGGACTTCCCGTGACAACGATTGCATGGAAAGCGTTTCACAATTGCGACGTATCGCACGTTGTGTTAAGCAATACGATTACGACCATAGAGAGTTATGCGTTTGATTTTTGTAAGTTGACAAGCATCGTTTTGGGAGAAAGTTTAACGTCAGTGAGTCAGTTCGCTTTTTCTGGCTGTTTTCGATTGGTGGAAATATATAATAAATCGAAACTGGCGTTTCCGAGAGAAAACGCCATAATAGAAACCGGCATCGATTCTTATGCGAAAAATATCTATAACGTGCCGAACGGAAGCAAACTTGTTACGGATCAAAACGGATACGTAATATATACGGATGGGAATGAACGAATATTGATTGATTATATAGGAACGGAAACGAATTTGATTTTGCCCGAAGATATTACGAAAATCAACGGTTACGCCTTTTATAACAGGAATCAATTAACAAGTATTGCGACGGGAGATGGGGTAACGGAAATCGGAGAAGACGCCTTTTTGATTTGTAATTCACTGAAAACCGTTGTGGTTGGCGACGGCGTGGTAACGATTAAAAGTGACGCTTTTGCATATTGCCCGAATTTAAGCGAGATTATGCTCGGGAAAAATCTGGTCGATATAGAAATGTGGGTATTTAAGGGCTGCAAGCGATTAACGAAAATTACGGTCGATGAAGCAAATACCGAGTATAAATCCGTTGACGGAGATTTGTATACAAAAGACGGAACGGAATTGCTGCAATATGCCATAGGGAAAGCCGAAACGACGGTTACGATTTTACCCGAAGTAACCCGTATCGGGATCGGGGCTTTTCGATTATGCGATGCGGTAACGGACGTCGTGATCGGCGATCATGTTTTAACCGTTGCGGATCGGGCGTTTGCCGATTGTGAAAACTTGACGAGCATTTCATTCGGAAAGAGCGTAAAATATATTTCCGACGTGGCGTTTGAACATACGAAATTATTAAATATTACGGTGAATGAAGAAAATACCCGATATCAGGCGGAAAACGGGGTTTTGTATTCCAATGAGAACGGTAAAAAATCCTTGCGATTGTATGCGGCGCGCAACACGGCGGAAACGTTCGTTGTTCCCGATGACGTTTATTCCATTCAACGCCACGCGTTTGAACGTTGTACCTATTTGAAAAACGTATTGATCGGTTCAAACGTAACCAGGATTGTTGCGTATGCGTTTAACACTTGTGAAAATTTGACGAGTGTGAACGTAGCAAGTGCGAATACGGTCGTTGAGAAAAATGCTTTCTTTCAGTGCGAAAAATTAACGGTTACGGTTTTATCGTAATACGGAAAAAACTAATCTGAAAAATAAATAAAAATTCGGAAAGAATCGAGCGTTGATTTCGGTTCTTTCAAGGCATTGTTTGGGAAAGGATAACGCAATAAAACGTTACGTGTTTGTTTTTTAATAGGTGAAATAGTTTCGGCATAAATTTTCATATTAGAATTCAAAGCGAGTAAAACCACGGTTGCGAAAACGGACTCTTTTTATTGAAAGACGGCTTTATTAAAATACGGCGCGAAAATGCTTTTAAAAGTATTTTCGCGCCGTGTTTTTCAATAAAACGCGATTGAAGTTTTAAAATAATTCCGGGTGCTCCGATCGGATTGTTAAAAATTCCTCTTTCAGATAGGAAAGATCGGGGCAACGTTCGGTAAAGGCATCCAGTTCGTCCGGTTTTATTCGATGCTGCCACTTTTTCGTGAGAGGAATTCTGCTTTCTCTGAGATCGCATACGTGAAAGACGAAACAGTCGTCGTTTTTATAACTGTTATAACGGGACGGAAGAATTTTACGCTTTTTGGTCGCGGCGTTCAACGCGCTCATGTCGATATAGCAAATATATTTCTTCGTCGCGCATAGTGCGCACGCCCGCTCTAAAAGTCCCGTTTCGCGAATCATTTTCATGTTCATCAACATAACGCCGCTTTGGAAATAGGGGGTGAGGCGGAATTTGTCTTTTCGACCTGCAATTTCGATTCCCTCTAAATCGAGATTGAAAAAGTCGGTGAGGTCATTCTTAATAATGCAGTCGGTGTCCAAATAAAGCACTTTATCGGGAATTTCCGGAACTAAATGCGCGACAAGGCGAACCGTGACGTAATAAGAGTAATATTTATTGTGAAGATTCGGTCCTTTTAACAGTTTCTCACGGAAGAGATCGGAAACGTCCACCGTCGTGAATCGGCTGTCGGGGTTCGCTGTTTTTAAGAGCGCGTCCAAAAAAGCCGTTTGTTCGGGCGTTGTCTTTTTCCCTTTCGGGTTGTATTCGGGCGCTTCCACGGTGAGGTTGATCACGTTTAAGGGCGCGCGATTAGTCTTTATAAGGGATAGGACGGAAAGGAGCAGTTGCGGAAACATGCGGTTATCCGCGCAATAATAAAGGTTGATCATGGTTACTTTCCTCCTTTGGTATTATATTCTCTTTCGCGATCGAATATCCATTCGATCGCGTCCGAAAGATCGTTTGCGTTGTAGTCGGCAGGGGGATTACCTTTTGCCGGACAGGCGGACGGAACGCGAACGGTGGTAACGCCTGCGTTCTTTCCGCACAGAATATCGGTATCCGCGTCTCCGATCATAAACGAGCGAGAGCGGTCGATATGAAACCGTTCGCACGCCGCGTCTATCATGCCCGTTTTTGGTTTGCGACAATCGCAGTCGATTTTAAGTTCTTTGACTTCGCCCTCGAAACCGCTGTCGGGATGGTGCGGACAAAGGTAAATCGCGTCCAGATAGCCGCCCTCTTTGCCTAACTCCGTTTCTAACTTGCGGTGAATTTTACGTAACCCCTCATGGGTACATTCTCCGCGCGCGACGACCGGTTGGTTGGTGACCAATACCGTCAAAAATCCTGCTTGATTAAGACGCTTGATCGCCGTTCCGACGCCGGGAATGACGGTCAGTTCGTCCGGGGTGCGGATGAATCCGCGATAGTCGTTGAGTACGCCGTCGCGATCTAAAAAGACGCATTTTTGCGGTTCGGAAAGACTACGCGCCGTCGGAATCCCTGCGCGCACTTCGTTTTCTACGGCGGCAAAACGATCGGGCGTGCCGACGTCCTTGATGTATTCGGTAGAAGAATAAGCGTATACGGGGCGTCCGTTTTTGATCATGTGATAGAGAAAATCGTGCTCGATATTGATTTTTTTAGGTTCCGTGAAAAAATCGAGTGCGGTTTTTTCAAACAAGAAAAAGCCTGCGTTTACCTTATTTTCGTAAAAGTAATTGCGTTCGTTGCCTTTAAAATCGATATCGATTACGCGGTCGCCGTCGGTTACGATCAAATCGCTGTCGAACGGGTGACCGTTGGGGTGCACGAGCAACGTAATTTCGGCATGATTGCGGCGGTGAAACTCCGTCATGCGTTGAACGTCGATATTGAAAACGGTATCGCCGGAGCAGACGAGCAACGTGTCGTCCGTAAAATCTTTCGCGTAAAACAACGCGCCGCCCGATCCGAGCGGAGAGGATTCCACCAAGTAAAAGATTTTAACGCCGAATCGACTGCCGTCGCCGAAAAAGTTCGTGATTTTTTCGTGCAAATGCCCGACCGTAAAAATAAAGTCGGTTATGCCGTGCTGCTTCAAACTCTCCACCGCGCGAAGCAGAACGGGCTTGCCGTCCATCATCGCCATGGGCTTCGGAACGGTATCGCCGGTAAGAAGGGAAAGGCGCGTTCCCTTGCCGCCTGCCAAAATCAACGCTTTCATACGCGATCCTCGACAACCCAACTTTCCACGCCGGTTTCGCTGAATTTCACGGGGTACGTGATGCCCGAAAGCAGTTTTAACGCGTCGATCAGCCGCTGACGATTGACGGGCTCGCAATACATCATGACCATACCTCCTCCGCCTGCGCCGGATACTTTAACGGCGTCCGCGCCGTGTTGCAGGGCATAGTCGATCGTGCGTTCCAACTCGCGATTGGAAACGACGCCCGACGTCTTTTTCTTTTCTTCCCATGCGGCGGCGAGAATTGCGGCGAAATCGGGAAATTTCCCCGTTAAAACCGCGTCTTTCATGCTGTACGCGCTTTCTTTGATGCGGTGCATCGCCTCGATGGTTTTTTCGTTTTTGTTTTTCGTGTTTTTAATTTGCTCGCTGATGATCTTCGCCGAACTTCTCGACCGTCCGCCGTAATATAACAGCAGGGAACATTCCAACTCGTTTGCAAGTTGCTTTTCCAAGCGCAGCGTGTTGACGATCGTCGAGCCGTCTTGCTTAAATTCAATCAAATTGAATCCGCCGAAAATCGCGGCGTATTGGTCTTGCTTTCCGCCCGAAAGTCCGAGGTCGAAGCGCTCGATTTCGTAGGCAAGTTGTGCTTTTTTGTATTCGGGTAAACCGAGATTCAACCAACGGTCGAATGCTTCCAAAATGGCGACGACCATAGTGGAAGAAGTTCCGAGTCCGCTTCCGATGGGCGCGTCGTTGGACGTGGACATAATAAAGGAGAGCGGTTTTCCGCCGTTGAATTCTTTGACTACGCGGTTATAAACGCCCTTATGTAGAATTAAAACGTCCCCGTCGATCGCGAGATTTGGCTTACTGTCGTACTCGGCTACGTTGTCGTTGTCGTATGCGATAAATTTGATTTTTCCGTTATCGGTGGGAATGATGGTGCAGTAAGCGTACATTCCGATCGTCGCGTTAAATACCGCGCCGCCGAATTCGTTACTGTAATCGGGTAGATCCGTGCCCCCTCCGGCGAAGCCGATTCTAAGTGGCGCTCTTGATCTGATTTGCATTGCGTTTCTCCTCGATGATTCTTCTGTATTCGACTTCCAGTCGATCGGTTGCTTGCGCCCAAGTCGTATAGAGCGTTTCGTTTGCTTTTTTGCCGATTTCGGATAAACGATTCCGATCGCTCGTCGCGTCGATGATCCTCTTTGCGAATGCCTCCGGATTGTCGTCCGATAAAAATCCGTTCACGTTATCGACGATATCGCAAGCGGTGTTGCTGTTGCGAATGAATACGCCGGGTGTGTCGTGTACCGCCGCGTCTACTTTCACCAAGCCGAAATTATCGTATAGCGAGGGAAAGAGAAAAAGATCGGAGCGCGCGTAAAGGGAGGGCATTTCCTCGTTCGGAACAAAGCCGCAGAACGTACATTCGTCCGAAAGTCCCGCCTTTTTTGCGTATTCGATATGGTGGGCTAAATCCATGCCCTTTCCTGCGAGGAAAAAACGGAATTTCAAGCCGCGTTCTTGGCATATTTTCAGCGCGTCCAAAATAAAATCGATGCGCTTTAATTTCATGATTCTGCCGACGTATAAGAAAACCAATTCGGCCTCTTTGACGCCGTATTTTTCGTTAAATTGTTTTTTTAACGGCATGAGATCGGACGGGCGTTCCATATTCGTTCCGAAAGGAAGGTAGGTGAGTTTTCCCGTATAGCCGAACGAGCGTGCTTGTTCGCCAACCTTTTCGGAGCAAACGAATACTTCGTCGAATCGATTATATAATTTCCCCATATTTTGCACGATTTTTTCCGCCATGGCGTCGTTTTTGAGAAGATTTTGGAAGATCGGGCGCATATTGGTGTGAAAGGTCGCGACGGCTGGAATTTGCTTTTCTTTAGCATAGGAAAGCGCGAATTTCATCATATAAAAGGGAGAATGAACGTGTACGATATCAAAATCCTGCGCGTAAATATCCTTTTTGAATTTTGCATCTAATTGCGGAATTCCGCTGTAAGAGCCGTAAAAGGGGATTTTAATGCTGTTAAAACGGCGAATGGGATAGGGAAAATTGTCTACGTATTTTCCGCCTTGAGGGACGATTGCCAAAACGTCGTTGCGTTCGGTAAGATTGACGAGGTAGTTGTGCATACAACTTACTACGCCGTCGACGTTCGGGAAATAAGCGTCCATTCCCATCAGAATTTTCAAGCGGTCTTGCATGAAAAAAACTCCTTGTTTCCGTTGTTGTTTTTTATTATACACCGACAAAAATGTTTGTTCACAAGGGCATTTTTGCGATCTGTTTCAATTTAGCGTTCGGTTTTTTACAAAAAAACGTAGAAAACGTTAGTTCTCACTCTGCCATAGGCAAAAGTGACGCTTATATAATAACATTGAAACGAAATAAAATCAAAAATTTTGTTGCAACTATCGTTTCTTTGCGTTTTGCTAACGCAAACCGCCGTTTTTCGTTGAAATACGGCGTTCGCAAACCCTTGCAAGCAAGTTTGCTCATTTGTATTATAGCAAGAATTTTCGCGCTTGACAAGCACTTTTGTAAAAAACGCGAAAAAC
>CAYRPB010000085.1:0-6454 GCA_964426105.1 uncultured Clostridia bacterium
ACTCGCGACATTCGCCTTGGCAAGGCGACGCTCTACCACTGAGCCATTCCCGCATGACTCATATAATGTAACAAATTTTTCAAAAAAACGCAAGCGTTTGGAATACGCCTTTTCAAAATAACCAAAAATCTTTTTTCTATCCCGTTCTCTTAACGGCGCGTAGTGCCCTGTTAAACCCGAATAAAAGAAAGGGAGAATACCAAAGGTACTCCCCCGATTCTTCGATTACAAGTCGTCCGCGTCCTGCGTCGGAATCGTAAAATACGAATCGTTCGGGACGCCCGTAAAACTACCTAGTACGTCAAAACACGACGCATTATTTGCAATTTTTTTCCGTGCGATTACTGCCGCTTTTGCCGCAACCGTTCTTCGCCTTGTTGTCAGACTTTCTCATAATACATCTCCTTTACCGCGTTAATTTAATTTTAACTCGACAAATCCCTGCGTGGCGGAACAGATCGGGCACACGTCCCACGCTTCTTTTTGCGTAGCGACGTAGCCGCATTCCGAACATTGCCACATAGTCGGTTCGTTCCGCTTATAAAACGTTCCGTTTTGAAAATTCTCGTAGAAATACTTGAATTTTGCCTCGTGTAAAATTTCGACTTCCGCGATCAAGCCGAACGATCTTGCGATATCCGTAAAGCCCTCTGAAAGCGCGACCTTCCGATACTCGGGATAAATTCTTTTTCCTTCGTTTTTCTCCGCCTCTACCGCAAATTGCAATCCGTCCTCAATGGTTTTCCCCTCGAACGGATACCCTGCGGTAATTTCGACGTTACTGCGATTTCCTGCCTGTTCGATGATATGATTGAAAAACACCTTTGCATGGTTTACTTCGTTTTTGGCGATACTCCTGATTTCGTCCGCCAAAATCTTATACCCCTGCTGCATACACATATCCGCGATAAACTGATAACGAAGACCGGCTTGCGCTTCGCCGGCAAAACTCTTCGCAAGATTCAAGTAGGTTTTTGATTTACAAAATTCCATAAACGTTCACCCCTTGCTAGCTATTATTTGCCGCAAATAAGCTTCTTATACGAAAAAAACGGCAAAAATCGCCGTTTTAAATTGGTAATATTTTCATCTTACGCCGATTCTCGTCGCCGGCACTTTGCCAGACAGAATTTCCGATATAGCGTATTTCGCATTGGCGATGATCACTTTCGTTCCGTTTTCGACGGCAGGCTTGATATACCTTAACTTCGCGCCCGCGCCGTTCGCGCCGACGCGCGAAGCACCGGAACAAAAGCCGATATGATAATCGATCGAAGATAACACTTCCGGAATATCTTTCCCCGAAATTTCGGGAACAAAACCGCTTTCGGTTGCTACGTCACGGTAAATTCCGTCCGTGTTCGTTAAAATCAATAACTTTTCGGCACGCACCAGACACGCGATTTGCGCGGCGGTTTCGTCGTTATCCACACATTCCACCGCATGTCCGTTTTCTTTCTGAATGGATTGAATTTCCCATTTGCGATTCTCTTCCGCGCAAACGGCGTCGTTATAGTTGACGATGGGAATGGCGTTTTGCGCGATCGCGCGCAACAAAAGTTCTTTTAAATGCGCGCTCTTTTCCGCTTCGTTAAAATGCCGATGCTCGATCAAAACCTGTCGAACGGAATATTTCGGGTCGATAAACTGTCGGTACGTCTGCATCAAAATCGCCTGTCCCTGCGCGGCGTAGTCCGTCTTGTTGTTTTCCGCCGTGCCGCACAACTCTTTGCCCGAACGACGGATATAATCCAATCTGCCGATTTCGGTCGCGCCGCTCGTCACCCAAATATACCCCGGACGAAGTTCATCCGAAATCGCTGCGATCCGCGAATAATGCAAGCGGTTACTTTGCCGCTCGATCAAAGCCATCGAACCGATTTTTCCCACTAATTCTACGTCAAATTTTTTCATTCGGTCACCATTTTTTCCAACGCGCGACGATAAATTCGATACATGACGTCCACGTTTCGATAGGTCAAAACCTCGTTCGGTTCGTGAATATGGCAATTTTCCCCCTTAAACTCCGGTCCGAACGCGACGCCTTGCTCGAATACGGAAGCAAACGTGCCGCCGCATTGCGAAACGGGTTCTTCGTGCGCGTTCATCACCTCGTTATACGCGGAAAGAAGTTTGACAACGATTTCGCTATCCTTGGGGACGTACAGCGGATCGCGCGATTTATAACACGTATAGGGAACGCCGAAAGAATCGAAACGCGAGAAGAACTCCTCCGCTTTCATCATCGCCGGGACGCGGAAATCGACGATCAGCCGAATCGCGTCCGCCGTCTGCGAAACGATATTGGGAGAAATCGTCGCGTGCCCCGTAAAATTCCCTTGCTTTGCAATTTCCGCCTTGTCCTCGAAAATATCTAATAACGGCTGAACGGGCTCGCCCAAATCCGCCATATACGAAATAAGAGGATGAATGGCGTTTTTCCCCAGTTCGGGCATGCTGCCGTGCGCGGATTGTCCGACGCTCTCGATCAAATCGCCGACGTGCGTCAAGCCGTGCTTTTTCAACAACGCCTCGTCGATCGGTCCTTTGACCGTCGCGTAAGCGCAAACCGCATTGGGCGCGACGCCGCCTTTCAACTCGCCGAATCTTCCCCGATAGGGAAATACGAATTCTATTTTATTCGGACCTTTTTCCGCATAGACGACGGGAAATTCTCCGTCCGGAGAAAAGCCGAATTTCGGGAAGCGATGCGTTGCGGTAAAATGGTCGATATCTTTCCACCCCGTTTCCTCATTGCATCCGATAAAAAAGCGAACCCGACGCTTGGGCTGAATCCCTGCGTCTTTTAACGCTTTCAACGCATACAGACAAATCAAGGTCGGTCCTTTATCGTCCGTAACGCCTCTGCCGAACACGCAATCGTCCCCATACGTCATCTCGTATGGCGGAGTATTCCAGCCGTCCCCTTCCGGAACAACGTCGATATGTCCGATCACACCGAGTTCCTCGCCCTCACCCCAGGCGATTTCCCCCAAATAGTGATCGTAATCATAGGTTTCAAACCCCATTTCCTTGCCCAAATTCAAAACGTAATCGAGCGCTTTCCGAACCTCTCTTCCGAAAGGCGCGCCGTCTTCCGACGCCCCCTCTACCGTACGAAACGCGACGAGTTCGGAGAGAGATTGTAAAATATCGGCGTACTGATTCCGCATAATGCACCTCTTTTTAATTTTTTCCTCTCTATTGTAGCGTTTTTCCAAAAAAAAAGCAAAATAAAACTACCCTTTTTTGCAAATATATGGTAGAATAAAGAGAGAAAAAAGGCAACTACGGAGGCTATTATGAAAGTCAGAACCAGATTCGCGCCCAGCCCGACGGGCTATTTGCATATCGGGGGGCTCAGAACGGCATTATACGGCTGGCTATACGCAAAAAAATACGACGGGGATTTTATTCTCCGCATCGAAGACACGGACACCGCGCGTTACGTAGACGGTTCGGTTCAGATCATTTACGATACCTTGCGCGACGCAGGGATTCTCTACGACGAAGGTCCGGACGTCGGAGGCGATTACGGTCCGTACGTGCAGAGCGAACGGAAAGCGATCTATCGGGAATACGCCGAAAAACTCGTTGCGCTCGGCGGCGCTTACTACTGCTTCTGCGACGCGGAACGGTTGGACGGTCTGCGCGACGAAAACGGCAATTTGCGCTACGATAAGCACTGCGCGCATTTATCCAAGGAAGAGGTCGCCGCGAAAATCGCGGCAGGCGAACCGTACGTCATTCGGCAAAACGTCCCACCCGAAGGAACGGGGACGTATCACGACCTCGTTTACGGCGATATTTCGGTTGACTACAAAGAAATCGAGGACGGAATCCTCTTGAAATCGGACGGCATGCCGACCTATAACTTCGCAAACGTGGTGGACGATCACTTAATGGGAATCACGCACGTAATTCGCGGCACGGAATACCTTTCTTCCACCCCGAAATATAATTTAATGTACGACGCGTTCGGCTGGGAACGCCCAGTTTACATTCACCTTCCCCCGATCATGAAAGACGCGCAACACAAACTTTCCAAACGGAACGGCGACGCAAGTTACGCGGACTTTGTGGAAAAGGGTTACGTTAAGGAGTGCATCGTCAACTATATCGCGCTTCTCGGCTGGAATCCCAAAGACAACACCGAAAAAATGACGTTGGAAGAATTAAAAGAGCATTTCTCGCTGGAAGGGATCAACAAATCTCCCTCTATTTTCGACGAGGTAAAAATGCGCTGGCTTTCGGGCGAATACATGAAAGAACTGTCCGACGAGGAATTCGTCGAACGGGCGGGCGACTTTTTGAAGCAATCCAAGGTATACGGGAAATACGATCTTCTCAAAATCGCCGCGCTCTTGAAAACGCGTATCGAAATCTTTTCCGAAATTCCCGAAAAGATCAACTTCTTAGAGGAATTCGGCGAATACGACCTCGCGCTTTATACGCATAAAAAGATGAAAACGGATCTTTCCGTCGCCAAAACCGTTCTTCCGCGCGCACGCGCCGTTCTCGCCGATTTGAACGACTTTACGCACGACGGGATTCACGACGCGTTGATGAATTTGGTTACGGAACTCGGCATGAAGAACGGACAGGTCTTATGGTGCGTCCGTATCGCGGTTTCCGGAAAAGAGGTAACGCCCGGCGGCGTTATGGAATTATGCGATCTTTTGGGAAAAGAGCGCACGTTGGAGCGTTTGGATTATTCCATTCGCTACATCGCGGAACATGAAGAAGTTTAAGCTGAGTTTTGCGCGAGAAGATGTCCTTTCCCTCATCAAATGGGGGGCGACGATCTCGCTCATCGTCTTTTTGTTTCTGACCGTCATCAGTTCGCGGCATTGGTGGGCGACGATCGGTCCGGCTCTTTTACTCGTCGGCTCGTTCTTGTTAAAAATAACCGTCGTTGCGAACATGAAACGGAAGATCGCGCTTTACTCGCTCGACTTCGTGCTGCTTCTCTGTCTTACGCTTTTAAGCAGCGACACGTATATCTCGACGCTCTACACGATTATTCTGATCGAATTTTATTTCAATAACAACTTGATCTCGGATATCGTAATGGGCTCGGTCAGTTTCGTTTCTTACACCGTCTGTTTGTTCGTCAGCATATACGTTTTACAGCAGCAGACATTCGAATGGCAACGGTTTCTCACTTCGTTCATCAACGAATTGCTGACCTTTGTCGTCGTGTTCTTTCTTGCGACCTTGCTTTCGACTGTTCTGAAAAAAAACGAACAGTTAAAGGAAGTCGGCAAACGGTTGGAAGAAACGGCGGTATTAAAAGAACGAAACCGCATCGCAAAACAAATTCACGACACGACGGGACATTCCATCACCACCATTATCGTGCAGACGGAACTTGCGAAATTAAAGATCGAAAGCGATCTCGCCGTCGCGAAAAAGAGCGTGGAATCCGCCCATCAACAGGCGATCGCCGCGCTCGAAGAACTCAGAAAATCCGTTCGCGTTCTCTCGGGAGAAGAAGAAATGTTCGATCTTCTTTCCAACTTAAAAGGCGCGATCGATGCCACGCAAGTGGGCACGAATATCGTAGTCAGAAGCGATATCGCGCCGCTGGATCTCGGCAGGGAACGCAATCTGTTCCTCTACTCTTCCTTAAAAGAAGGGCTTAACAACGGGATTCGACACGGAAAAGCGACGGCGTTTTACTTTTCGCTGAAAGAAGAGTCGGACGGGATTCATTTCTTGCTTTCGGACAACGGAAACGGCGGAAACGGCTATCATAAGGGATTCGGGCTTTCTTCCATGGAGAAAAAAGCAAAAGAATTCGGCGGCACAATCGAATTTTCGGGAACGGACGACGAGGGCTTCGAGATCCGAATGACGCTCCCACATTATCAGGAAAAGGAGAAATCGTTATGATCAAGGTCATGATCGCGGACGACCAAACCATTCTCGCAGAGGGAATCAAGAGCGTTTTGGAAACGTCCGATCAAATTCAGGTCACGGCAATCGCGGAAAACGGCGCGGATGCACTCGAAAAAATCGCCGAAAACAAACCGGACGTCATATTGCTGGATATCCGTATGCCGAAAATGAACGGCGTCGTTACGACCAAAGAAATCAAAACGCGCTGGCCGGAAATCAAAGTAATCATTCTTACGACTTTCGACGATTCGGACTATATCTTAAACGCCCTCAACTACGGCGCAAGCGGTTATCTTTTAAAAGATATCAATGCGGACAGTCTGATCGGTGCGGTGGTTGGCGCGATGAACGGAGATTTGATTCTGCCCTCTAAAATCGCGAAAAAAATCGCCTCTGCCGCACAAATGGTTTCTTCCGATCGAGAAATCAAGTTGAAAAAGAAATTCAACCTTTCCGACCGCGAGGTGGAAATCGCGTTGATGGTTTACGACAATTTCAATAACCGTCAAATCTCGTCCGCGCTGAAAATATCCGAAGGCACGACGCGCAACTA